>JABDAU010000050.1 GCA_013289045.1 Bacteroidota bacterium
GGCTAAACGGGCGCTGGTGGTGGTGGACCTGCCGTTTGGCTCCTACCAGGGCAATTCAAAAGAAGCCCTGAATTCTGCCATCCGCATTATGAAGGAAGCAGGCGCGCACGCTATAAAAATGGAAGGCGGTGTGGAAATTGCCGAATCGATAAGTCGCATCCTTACTGCGGGCATCCCGGTTATGGGTCATTTGGGCCTTACGCCGCAGTCCATCTATAAGTTTGGCACTTATACCGTACGCGCCAAACAGGAAGCCGAAGCCAAAAAGCTTAAGGAAGATGCCCTGAAACTGGAAGAACTGGGCTGCTTTGCCGTAGTACTGGAAAAGATCCCGGCAACACTGGCAAAGGAAGTTACCGCAAGCCTTAAGATACCAACCATTGGCATTGGCGCTGGCCGGCATTGCGATGGGCAGGTATTGGTGATCCACGATATGGTGGGATTGAACAAAGGCTTCAAACCACGCTTCCTGCGCCAGTACGCTAACCTGTACGATGTAATGGGCGATGCGGTAAGAAGTTACCTGAGCGACGTAAAAGCAAAAGAATTCCCGAGCGAGAAAGAGCAGTATTGATTGTTAGTCGATAGTTGATGGACCATAGACCATGGCAAAGGACGCATTGGTTTTAGCCGATTTCAATATAACTGTTGAACACTACAACGATAGTCAGCGCAAAAGCCGTAAAATGGCAATAAATTTGCTGCATCGCATAAAATAAACTTTAACCCAAAATAGCTATGGACTATTGTCTATGGACCATGGACTAACTAAAATGGCTAAACCTGTATTCATATATAATAACCGCGAAATAACCGACGACGATGTATTGTACGAGGACAACCACCTTATTGCCATAAATAAACGCGCCGGCGATATTGTACAGGTCGACGAGACCGGCGATGAGCCGCTGGAAGAAAAGGTAAAAACTTACATCGCCAAAAAATACAATAAGCCAAATGGCGCATTCCTTGGCGTAGTGCACCGGTTGGACCGACCTGTGAGCGGCGTGATCCTGTTTGCTAAAACCAGCAAGGCTTTAGACAGGATAAACGCCATGTTCAAAAGCCGGGATATGCACAAAACCTATTATGCCGTAACCCGCTGCAAACCCAACCCCGAAACCGGCAACCTGGTACACTGGCTGGTGAAAAATCAGCAAAAGAACGTAACCAAGGCCCATGATGCTGAGGTTAAGGGCAGCATGCGCTCGGAATTGAACTATAAACTGGTTGCCGAAGTTAACGGCTATTCCCTGATAGAGGTAGACCCCATAACCGGCCGGCCGCACCAGATCCGCGTACAACTGGCCACTTTAGGCTGCCCGATAGTTGGCGATAACAAATACGGCTATCCGCGCGGCAGCCTGCGTAAAAGCATTAGCCTGCATGCGCGGCGACTGCAATTTATCCATCCTATAAAAAAGGAACCTGTATCAATTATAGCGCCTGTTCCGCCAGACGGCTTTTGGGAAAAGTTTGAGAGTTTGATGGTTTCTGAGTAACCTTATCATAAAAATTTAATTCATCCGTTTTATGATGGTTGTTGCTTACTTTTGCCACGAATGAAAAATAAGATCCTCTATTTTTTTCTGCCCTTACTGGTTATCTTGAGCATGGTTTCAAATTCTTGCAAAAAGGATTCGCAAACCCAGCTTGTGGAGTCGCTGCTTACGCATGGGCAATGGCAACTGGCATCGGTAATGGTGTTTAATTATTTAGGCAGTACGCAATTGCCCACCGATACCCTCAATACCACTTGCACAATAAAACAGGTATTCCAATTTACCAGCGACCACAAATGTACTTATAGCAATTTTGCCTGCAGGACACAAAATTCAAGCGGCAACTGGTCGCTTACCCAGAACGACCTTTTTTTACAGGTCAATTTGAACGCTGTTGATACAGTAGCAGGCACGAAGGGGCTTGACACGGTTACGACGAGGCCTTTTATATATTGCCAGCTATATAACCTGGGGCAATATTCGTTAGTTATACAAACCGGTGATGTTTCTACTTATTACACAAGCACCACCAGGCGCAGGATAGTTCAATACGGGTTTGTACACCCTTCCGGCCATTAATTGAAGTTTTTTATTCAAAAAAGTTTTAAAGTTTAAACACGTTTGGATTTTATCCGTTTAAATGACAAACTTTGGTACATCCAAAATCGAATTTTAACATTGAAATTTTATATTTGGATAGATTAATAACCGATCTGCCGTTTTGAAAAAAAGGATAGCCATTTTTGCTTCAGGTTCAGGGTCTAACGCACAAAAGATCATGGAACACTTTAAACGGAGCCCCGAAGCCGAAGTTGTGCTTGTTTTAACCAACAACCCCCAGGCTTACGTTTTGCAGCGTGCCGACAATTTCGAAGTACCGTCCCACATTTTTACCCGTAAAGAATTTTACGAAAGCGACGATGTGATCAGGCTATTAAAAAACCTGCAGGTAGATCTTATTGTGCTGGCGGGTTTTCTTTGGCTGGTTCCTGCATCCTTATTAAAAGCATTCCCAAACCGCATCATCAACCTCCACCCTGCCCTTCTGCCAAAATACGGCGGCGCAGGCATGTATGGCGATAACGTGCACAAAGCCGTATTAGCCAATAACGAAGACGAATCCGGTATCACCATCCACTTTGTAAATGAAGCTTATGACGAAGGAGAGATCATCCACCAGTCACGCTTTAAAATTGAGCCGGGCGATAACCTGGAAATGATCAAATTCAAAGGCCAGCAATTAGAGCATATGCATTTCCCGAGGGTGGTGGAGAACTTGTTGAAGAAGATGAAGAGTTGAGGTTGGTGGTTAGAATAGCAATGAACCGTGAATAATATCATGGATAATCAATTCACTGTTTTGTATCCTGAAAGCAATCACCCAGTCGTTAAAATAACTACACGAAAACTTATAAGCTGCCAGCAGCGGATGGGGGCATAAGGCATATTCAACATCTGGAACAGCCAATTTCTCGATTGCTGCTTTGAACTTGAGCGCGTACCTCGCACCGCTACCTGGTGTATTTTTTGATTCTACAAAATCAGAAATGGCATCGATAACATTTAATGCACGTTTGCTAATTATTATCTTCAAGGCTACTTCCTATCTAAATATTTCGCAAACGCTTCTTCGATACCTACAAACGGCCCGGCATCTTTTGATAAGTAATCTATCAACTCCTCATCAGTAGCTTTTCTGCCAATACCACTAACCATTGCCTCGGTATCCAACGTTTTAAAATCATGTGATTCTGCATCCAAGCCTAATTCATGCGCAAATTTCAACAGTAAATTAGTCTTTTCCTCCGAGTTTGATTTGATGATTAAAGTCGTCATAAAGCTAAGTTACAGGTTTTATGCTACAAATCATAAAGCCCATTACTCCTTCACAAAAAACACCGCGCATCCTTCAATACATCCCGTGTTAGCCAGGCTTAAAGTATCCTGTTTTACCATATAGTAATAATCGATCACCGGAGTGGACGTATTGTTATAGTTGATGGTTAAAATATTACTATCCTTAACCTTATACGTGGTAACGTTTGAGAAAAAATTGCTTTGTACTTTTCCGCTGCCGCTGAATTGTATATAGTCGGTATTGTTGTCGGCTGTTGCAGGTGAGAAAGTTGCCGGGCCGCCGATGGATTGTTCCATTCCTACAAAACGCCATTTTCCGTTAACCGGACTATTATTAGTATTAGCATCCTTCTTACATGAAAATGCGAATAAAAATATTACAACGACCACGGCTATTCTTAGTTTCATATATTGGTTTTCTTGTCATTACGTTCCAGAAAGGCGCATCGCTACAAAGTATTTATCAGTCAGTAAATTATTATTAAAAAAAACTAACACTAATCCCTAATCTCTAATCTCTAATCCTTACTTTTGCGCTCTTAAAAAGTTTTGTCCATGAGCGAGTCTGTTCAAATTAAAAATGCCCTTATTTCAGTTTATTACAAAGATAATCTTGAGCCCATCATCCACGCACTCAACCGTTTTGGTGTAAAGATCTACAGTACCGGCGGTACCGAAACCTTTATCCGTTCGCTGGGTGTGGATGTGATCGCGGTTGAAGACCTTACCTCTTATCCATCCATACTTGGCGGCCGTGTAAAAACGCTGCATCCAAAGGTTTTTGGGGGTATTTTAGCCCGCAGAAATTTTGAAGGTGATGAACAGCAGCTTTCACAATACGAGATCCCGGAGATCGACCTGGTAATTGTCGACCTCTACCCTTTCGAGGAAACAGTAAGATCAGGCGCAGGCCATGATGATGTTATCGAAAAGATCGACATCGGTGGTATCTCCCTTATCCGCGCAGGCGCCAAAAATTATAAAGATGTATTGATCCTTGCCTCAAAGGACGATTACAGCGAGCTGGAAAAGATCCTGATCGAACAAAACGGCTCAACCACTTTGGATCAGCGCCGCACTTTCGCTAAAAAAGCATTCAACATAACTTCGAATTACGATACCGCCATCTTCCAATACTTTAACCAGGACGAGCCGATACCGGTATTTAAACAAAGCATCCTGACCAGCCAAACGCTACGTTACGGCGAGAACCCGCATCAGCAGGGAACTTTCTACGGCAACCTGGATGCGATGTTCAACAAGCTGCATGGCAAAGAGCTTTCATACAACAACCTGGTAGATGTTGACGCTGCAGTAGCGCTGATAGACGAATTTACCGAGCCGACCATCGCCATATTAAAACATACCAATGCTTGTGGTATCGCAACACGCAACCACATTAAACAAGCATGGATCGACGCGTTGGCCTGCGACCCGGTTTCAGCTTTCGGTGGTGTAATCATCGCCAATGGTGAGATTGATGCCGATACTGCCCGTGAGATCGACAAGATATTTTACGAGGTGCTGATCGCCCCTGCTTTTACTGATGAGGCTATACAGGTGCTGCAAGCGAAAAAGAACCGTATCCTTTTGATCCGTCAGCCGGTTGAGCTCTCCAACAAGCAGTTCAAAACTTTGCTGAACGGCGTTATCGAGCAGGATAAGGACCTGGTTATTGAAGGTCCGGCGCAAATGAAAACCGTTACTGAAATAACGCCTACCGAGCAGGAATTGAAAGATCTGTTCTTCGCCAATAAAGTGGTTAAGCATACCAAATCAAATACCATCGTTTTTGCTAAGGATAATCAGCTGATGGCAAGCGGCGTGGGTCAAACCTCAAGGGTTGATTCATTGAAACAGGCCGTTATCAAAGCTAACGAATTTGGTTTCGACCTGCATGGCGCGGTAATGGCATCTGATGCTTTCTTCCCGTTCCCGGATTGCGTGGAGCTGGCTGCTGAAGCAGGTATAACCGCCGTTTTACAGCCGGGTGGATCGGTAAACGACCAGAAATCAATTGACATGTGTAACGCCAAAGGCATCGCGATGGTGACCACTGGTGTAAGGCATTTTAAACACTAAAAATAAAACACGAATAATTCGAATTGATACGAATTGCACGAAATTGAAGTTATAGTTATTTAATTATAACGTCGTTGGTGAATTGGCCGGCATTCGTGTATTTAAATACTTACTTTTGCAAATTATTGAAGGACAACACAAATGGGTTTATTTAATTTTTTTACGCAGGAAATTGCAATTGACTTAGGTACAGCAAATACCCTCATCATACATAACGATAAAGTAGTGGTCGACGAACCGTCCATCGTCGCGTTCGACCGCTCTACAAATAAAGTGATCGCTATCGGGCGCCAGGCCATGCAAATGGAAGGTAAAACGCACGATAACATCCGCACCGTTCGCCCGCTGAAAGATGGCGTGATCGCCGACTTCAACGCTGCCGAGCACATGATCCGCGGCATGATCAAGATGATCAACCAGGGTAAAGGCTGGTTCTTCCCGTCATTACGAATGGTGATCTGTATCCCCTCAGGTATTACCGAGGTGGAGAAACGCGCCGTACGTGATAGCGCTGAGATCGCGGGAGCAAAAGAAGTTTACCTCATCCACGAGCCAATGGCTGCTGCCGTAGGTATCGGCATCGACGTGGAAGAGCCGATGGGTAACATGATCATCGATATCGGCGGTGGTACCACCGAGATCGCGGTTATCGCATTGTCAGGTATCGTATGCGATCAGTCTATCCGCGTTGCGGGTGATAACTTCGACTCTGATATCGTTCAATACATCCGTCGCCAGCACAACATCATGATCGGCGACCGGACTGCTGAAAAGATCAAAATAGAAGTTGGCGCTGCATTGCCGGAACTGGCAGATCCACCGGCAGATTTCGCCGTACAAGGTCGTGACCTGATGACGGGTGTACCAAAACAGATCATGGTATCGTATACCGAGATCGCGCATTGTTTAGACAAATCTATTTCCAAAATTGAAGAAGCTATCCTGAAAGCATTGGAAATTACACCGCCGGAGCTTTCGGCTGATATTTATCAAACCGGTATCTATTTAACCGGTGGTGGTGCATTATTGCGCGGCCTGGATAAACGTATCGCATCCAAAACAAAGCTCCCTGTACACGTAGCCGAAGACCCGCTGCGCGCAGTAGTACGCGGCACCGGTACAGCTTTGAAAAATATTGGTAATTTTAAATTCCTGATGCAATAGCCGAGAGATTAGAGACTGGAGATTAGAGATTAGGATTAAAAAATAAACCTTTAATATGATATCTTTCACTGATCTTGAAGTTTGGAAAAAGTCTCGAATCTTACGAAATAAGGTAACTGAATTGGTAAAAGCATTTCCACAAGAAGAGAAATACCGGCTAACAGACCAAATTATCCGTTCATCTCGCTCAATTGGAAATAATATAGCTGAAGGTCACGGTAGATTTCATTTCGCAGATGAAGCCAAATTCTTTCTTAATGCAAGAGGTTCCGCTGCAGAAACGATAGATCATCTTATTATTGCGCTTGACCATAATTTTATTGATAATGTTACTTTTGAGATATTTAAACAGGATTGTGAGGAGTGCATGAAGATGATAAATGGATACATTAATTATTTGAGAAAACAGGCTGAAGCCAAATCCTAATCTCTAATCTCTAATTAACTAATCTCTAAACACCAATGCGTAACTTATTAATCTTCATTACCAGGTACAACGCATTTTTCCTTTTTATCATTTTCGAGGTGGCTTCGCTGGTCATCTATATTAAATACAATGCTTTTCAGAAGGCTACATTTCTCAATAGCGCCAACACTGTTACCGGCAATATTTATGAGCGTGTAAATGGCTTCTACGATTACTTGTCGTTAGACAAGGTGAACGATAGCCTTGCCCGCGAAAATGCCAAATTGCGCAACCAGCTTAAAGGGTCGTTCTATATCGATACTATCGCCAAGCATAAAATAAACGATACCGTTTTTAAACAGCAATATGAATATATTGCCGCAAGGGTCATCAACAATTCAACCAATCGCAGTTATAACTATATTACCATTAACCGGGGAAGCATGGATGGCGTGAACGTCGGGATGGGCGTTATATGCAGTGCCGGCATAGTAGGCAAAGTGGTAAATGTTTCTCAGCATATGTCTATCGTACAGTCTATGCTGAACAGGTATACCCGCTTTAGCGTGATGCTGGCCAGGAACCACGAGATCGGTTCGGCTGAGTGGGGCGATGATTTTGATACGCACAAAGGCCTGTTGGTTGACGTAAATACAAATGCGCAGCCTAAATTGGGCGAGAGTGTGATCACATCGGGCTATTCGCTGTTTCCCGAGGGGATAATGGTTGGACGGGTAAGTAACCTGCATCCAAAGGCCGGCAGTATTTCATTAAGCATGGAGTTCGCTTTTTCAGTTGATTACAGCAAGCTGGAGTATGTGGAGGTGGTAAATAACAAATATCAAAACGAGCAGGATAATTTAGAATCGTTGCAAAAGAAGAATGATCAGGACAATAGTCATTAATATAATCAGGTTTGTACTGCTGATGTTTATACAGGTGTTTTTGCTCAAAAACATCAGCCTGTATAACTTGTCTACGCCTTATGTTTACATATTGTTCATCATGCTTTTGCCGTTCGGAACGCCTAACCTGCTGCTATTCGCACTGGCATTTATCACCGGCCTCACGATAGACGCATTTTACGATACGCCCGGTTTGCATGCCGCCGCCTGTATCGTGCTGGCATTTGTGCGTGTGCTGTTCATCAGCATAACTGTGCAGAAGGAAGGCTTTGATAATGAGCCCGATCCATCACTCAGCGTAATGGGCTTCCGCTGGTTTTTTACCTATTCGCTAACACTTACTCTATTTCACCATTTTTTCCTTTTCAGCCTGGAAACTTTTCATTTTTCTGAGATAAAATATACACTAAGCCGTTTTGTTTTGAGTTCATTATTTACCGTATTTTTGATGCTGGTAACCGGCTTATTATTTTTCAGGAGAAGAGAAACTAAATGAACAGCTTTTTTATACGGCGATATGTTATCTCCGGTATCTTTATTACAATCATCTTAATACTTCTTGCCAAGCTGTTTTATATCCAGATCATTGATAAACAGTACAGCACCTATGCCACTAAAAACGTACTGCACAAAGTAAAGATCTATCCTGCACGCGGCCCTATTCTCGACCGTAACGGCAAAATACTGGTGCAAAACGAGCCGTCGTATGATATAATGGTTACCCCGAAAGAAGTAAAGCCTTTTGATACAGTCGAGCTTTGCAAGCTGATGAATATTGACAGGGATGAATTTAACCGGCGCATGCAAAAAGCCATCAAGTATTCGCGCACGGCCGCATCACCTTTTGAAAAGCAGATCTCCATACAAACATACGCTTCACTGCAGGAACGCCTTTCAGAGTTTCCGGGGTTTTCGCCTGTTACGCGTTACCTGCGTACCTATCCTGATTCAATTGCGGCACAATTCCTTGGGTATATCGGCGAGGTAACCGATAAGCAGATCAAACAATCGGGCGGTCGTTATCAGCCCGGCGATTATATCGGCATTACCGGTGTTGAACGCTCATACGAAGATGTGCTGCGCGGACAGGTGGGCATAGAAAACCTGGTAGTTGATTCGCGCGGTAACGCTAAAGGCAGCTATGCCAATGGCGCACTTGATACTGCTGCCATACCCGGCGCCAGGCTAACCTCATCACTCGATATACGGATCCAAAAGCTGGGCGAGCAATTGATGAAAGGCAAGCTGGGCAGTATAGTGGCTATTGAACCCTCAACCGGCGAGATATTGTGTTTTGTGAGCAGCCCCACCTACGACCCAAACCTGATGGTTGGCCGCGAACGCGGCAACAATGCCGCTAAAATGTATAGCGACCCATTCGACCCGTTCCTGGTGCGCCCCATACAGGCTTATTACCCGCCTGGTTCATCGTTTAAACCGCTGAGTGCTTTAATCGCCCTGCAAAGCAACATGATCACCACTCAAACCAGTTATGACTGCCGCGGGGTTTATTGGGCGGGTAATCACCCGGTTCCTTGTTTTCATCATGAAGTACATGGCATTGTAACGCTGAGCAGTGCGGTTGCACAATCATGCAACGGTTATTTTTCTATGGTTTTTGAAAAGATCATTAACTCAAAAGGCGCAAAGCAAACAGCTACTACATTTGATGAGTGGCGCGCTAAGGTGGCTAAATTTGGGTTAGGCTCAAAACTTGGTCTGGACCTGCCGAGCGAAGGCAAGGGAGATTTGCCGACTGCAGAAACCTATAATAAAATTTATCATGGCACCAACTGGCGTTCAAGCACTGTTGTATCCTTGGCGATAGGCCAGGGCGAGTTATTGGCGACGCCTTTACAATTGGCAAATATTGAATGCGCAATAGCCAACAAAGGGTATTACTACAAACCACACCTGATAAAAGGTATTGGCGACCAGGAAATTATAAAGCCTGAATATAAAGTACGAAATTATGTGGGCATTGACTCAGCTTATTTTGATCAGCTGATAGATGGTATGCAGGCTGTGGTTGAACGTGGTACCGCCAAGGCTTCCAGCATACCGGGCATTATTATGTGCGGCAAAACAGGTACCGCGCAAATCCGCAACACGGCCAACTCGGTGTTTGTAGCTTTCGCCCCGCGCAATAACCCTAAAATAGCTGTTGCGGTAGTAGTTGAAAATGGTGGCGAAGGTGGTAAATGGGCCGCGCCGATAGCCAGCTTTATTGTAGAGAAGTACCTTCGCGACAGTATCACCACCCGCGAGTCAGGCATTACAGTTGATTATTTCGCTAACGCCAACCTGATGCCCGATCCTGAAACCTACCTTGGTAAATACCGGTACGGTCAATTTCTGAAAGCCGACAGTATTCGCAAAGCATTTGCCGACAGCCTGCGCAAGCGCCAGAATATAAAAAGCGCCGGCGCCAGAAAAACCAACAGCAAGGCAGTAGCTTACAACTTAGCCCCCGCAGTAAAAAGGAGGGTAAATGAATAACCAGCGCAGCAATTTCTTTTTTAATGTGGATTGGGTGATGGTATTTATTTACCTGGCGCTTTGTACTATTGGCTGGTTCAATATCCATTCTGCCGCGTTTGATCCCAAGCATCCGGGCATACTGGATGTAGCTACAGATTACGGCAAACAGTTTATATACATTATAGTCGGTGTTGTTCTGGCCATAACCATATTATTGCTCGAAAGCAGGTTTATAGCAGCACTCGCGCCTGCGTTATATGTTATTACCTCGCTGCTGCTAATGGTGGTATTGGTTGTGGGGCATAAAATAGGCGGTAACCAGGCGTGGATAAGCCTGGGTGGCGGCTTCAGGCTGCAGCCATCGGAGTTTGCCAAGTTTTCTACATGCTTGCTGCTGGCGCGATACATGAGCGGCACCAATATTAAGATCACCGAAACGAAGTCATTTTTAACAATTGCAGCTATCATTGGCTTTCCAATGCTGCTCATTATGCTGCAGCCGGATACCGGTTCTACCCTCGTTTTTAGTGCGTTGATATTTGTACTATACCGCGAAGGGCTTTCACCTTATTTCCTGATATTGGAAGGATTGTTCATTACTTTATTTGTCCTTACAATAAAATATAACAGCCCTGTTTATATCGTCGGTTCGTTAATTCTCCTGGCATTAATTATCATATTGCTTTTCCGCCGTAACCGTAAGCTGGTTTCTACTGTTTTGATCGGCCTGTGCATTAGTGCCGCTTTTGTTCTTAGTGTAAATTTCATTTATACCAAAGTTTTAAAAAATTACCAAAAAGACCGCATTAACCTTGTAGTTGGCATTAACAAAGACACAAAGGGCCGGGGTTACAATGTAAATCAATCTAAAATTGCTATCGGTTCCGGTAAACTTTGGGGGCAGGGCTATATGCAGGGCACACAAACAAAATATTCATTTGTACCCGAGCAGCGTACCGATTTTATTTTCTGTACTGTGGGTGAGGAATGGGGGTTTGCCGGTTCGGTGGTAGTTTTGGGGTTGTACCTGTTCCTGCTGCTGCGCATCATTTATGTAGCAGAACGGCAGCGATCGCCTTTTTCACGTATTTATGCTTACGGCGTGGCGTCGATCATCTTCATACACGTTTTCATTAATATCGGCATGACCATTGGTATCGTGCCGTCTATCGGTATACCTTTACCGCTTATCAGCTACGGAGGCTCGTCGCTCATTAACTTTACCGCGCTGCTGTTCGTGCTTATCAAGCTCGACTCCAACCGCATGGGTATAGTTTATGCGTAACGGCGCTTTAGTATGCTGTAAAACTTATCAGTAGTTTCCGGCTTGCCCTCCCAGTTATTTTTGGCTACATAATTCTTTTTTAAGAACAGATCGGCCTCGTTAAAACTTGAGAACCGGTTGAGGATCTCGATAGCCTCGCTATAGGCCAAACTATAGCCATTGAACAGATCTTTCACATAAAGCAGCTTATCATTGATGTTAATGGCCGCTTTCAGGTCGCTGATGGGCTGTAAATTAATTTGCTCTGCCATACCGTTCCGCTCACCCAATTGTGCCGACATCCGGTCGTTCAATGTCTGTACTTCCAGTTTTGCATTTTCTGTCGCAGGTTTTGGCGCAGGCTTTTCTGCTACAGCTGCTGGTTCTTCTCTCGCAACCACCAGGGGTTTAGGTTCAGGTTCCGGGGCAACTTCGGCAACTTCTGTCACCGGCTCATTGGCAAATTCATCTTCATCATCCAAATCAGCCTCGTCAATGATCAGCTCATGCCTTATTGTTCCCGGCTCCCCGCGGTCTACCGGGAATAGTTCGCTTTCTGTAAAGGTTTCCTGGTTGGCCCCCTCTTTATCAGCCTTTATCTCATGGTTTGCAGCGCCATTTTTAGAGGCTGGTGCGGATTGTACAAGCGGTTCAAAATATTTTGGTTCTTCGGTGTTCTTTGGCGGTTCGGGTGTTGTGGATTTTTTTGGCTGTTCGGGCTCTGGCTTTATCCCGGCCTTCTTTTCGGCCTCCTTCTGCCCTGCTATTGCCTGGGCGTTCAGCTTGCTCACAATGATCATGTGATCCGTTAAAAAGTGCGAGTTTGCCAGGAAAAGTTCCAGCTCCAGTTCGTTCAGGGGCTCTTCAGCAGTTTTGAGGTATTCGTATTGATCGCTCAGCTCCTTTATTATCCCGCCTATCTTTTTAAATACTTCCTGTTGCTTCATAGGTGTTTGATGTTGAAAAATGCTGATCCAAAAATAAGATTAAATTGTGATATTAGCCGATTGTAAAGGATCAACATGCATCATAGCGAAGATGTTTTTAAAAGAAGAGGTGAAGGCGGCGGCAGCATTGAAGTGATATGCGGCTCCATGTTCTCGGGTAAAACCGAGGAACTGATGCGCCGTTTAAAACGTGCGAAAATTGCCCGCCTGAGCGTGGGCATCTTCAGTCCGAAGGCTGACACACGCTACAGCGAGGATTCGCTGGTGTCGCATAACTCCAATTCTATCTCATCCATGCCTGTATCAAAGGCATCGGCAATATTGGCTCCCGGCAGGCAGGTACAGGTAGTAGGTATTGATGAGGCGCAGTTTTTTGATGATGAGCTGCCTGGTATTTGCAACCAGTTGGCCAACGAAGGTGTTCGGGTTATAGTTGCAGGGCTGGATATGGATTTCCAGGGTCAGCCATTTGGGCCAATGCCGGCAATTATGGCTATGGCCGAGTCGGTTACAAAGCTTTATGCCGTATGCGTTAAATGCGGTAACCCGGCGCTATACTCCTATCGTTTGGCGCCCGAAGATGGCCAGTTTTTGTTAGGCGAAAAAGAAAGTTATGAGCCCCGTTGCCGTCAATGCTATAATCAGCAATAAAAAACGCTACATTTAATCCGAAATTCTCCCTCCCCCTAAAACAAAATTCCTGCTAATAATATTAATAGGTTAATATTTATGTGTCCTATTAACCTGCATATGCAATAATAGCTTTACTTATACCTATGAACCCTGCTACCAAAAAGATCCTGGTTATTGAAGATGATAAAGACATAAGGGATACTATTGTTTATATTTTGGAGGAAGAAAAGTATGAGGTTATCGCATCGGAGGATTCCAAGATCCTTAAATCTATCGACAGTATAAAACCCAATCTCATTTTAATGGACAACTGGCTTACCGACTGGAAAAGCGACGCCAATGGCCAGCAGCTGAGCAAAGAGCTAAAATCAAACCCGGCAACCAGTCATATCCCGGTAATTATCATATCGGCGGTTAGCAATATAAAGGAAATTGCCGAAGCTGGCCTGGCTGATGGTTACCTGCGCAAACCTTTCGACCTGACCGAACTTACCGATATCGTGAACAAGCATATCAAATGATATCCTGCTCTGGATCTGCTTGTTGATTAATTATAATTTTTTAAATACAAGGTTAAATTGTACATTTACTGCTCAATTTCAAAAATTAGTATCTTACCGATATTGTTTTTTGAGCGGTGGATACAGTTATGCTGAAAAGGCCGTTATAGGTTGAAAACCAGTTAATAAAAAATAAAACCAAATTATAATGATGAAGAATGTTTACTTATTGCTGATCGGTGCGTTGCTGATCGGTATTAACGGATGCCATAAAAACAATATTAATGGCGACAATTCCGGGAACGTTACCGATACCACTACAAAAACCAACCCTACCGGTAAGGATGTTCCGACGGGAGCTACAGACGGTGTTACTTTTATCAATAATGGCGCATCGGCCATATTTGATATTTATGCACCCGGTAAAAAATCCATGTATTTAATGGGAGATTTTAACAGCTGGTCGAAAACGGCTACCCCCATGAATAATACCAAGGATGGCACACGCTGGTGGGTGCAGGTGGATAACCTCAATCCAAGTACTGAATATTCATATCAATATTATATTGATGGTTCGCTTACAGTCGGCGACCCTTATGCACATAAAATACTCGATAAAAACAATGATGGCGATGCCGGCGTACAAGCCAATTATCCAGGTCTTAAAGCATTCCCGGCAGGAGCTACAGGCAACCCCATCGTATCTGACTTTTGGTATAACGCCCCAAAATACACCTGGAAAAACGCGTCTTTCACCAAGCCTGATCCCAAAAACCTTGTGGTATATGAGTTGTTAGTGCGCGATTTTGTGGCAACGCACAGTTACCAGACATTAGTTGATACACTTAACTACATCAAGCGCCTTGGCGCCAATGCTATCGAGCTTTTGCCGGTAAACGAGTTTGAGGGTAACAACTCATGGGGATATAACCCGAACTATATGATGGCGCTGGATAAATACTACGGTACTGAAAATGACTATAAAACATTTATAGACGCATGCCATACAGCCGGCATAGCCGTGGTAATGGATATTGTGCTGGAAGACCTGGCCGGTTCATCGCCAATGTGCCAGATGTATTGGGACCCGAACGCAACCAACAGTGATGGAGGCAAAGGTGCGCCTTCTGCATCCAGCCCATGGTTAAATCAATTAAGGACACACCCTTATGGCGTATTCAACCAGCTGGATTATGATAAAGCGCCAACAGTAACTTTTGCTGAAGATGTCTTCAAATATTGGATCAATGAATATCACGTCGATGGTTTTCGTTTAGACCAGGCAAACGGGTATACGCAAACCAACTCAAATGCGAATGCAGGTTTATGGACAACCTACGATGCAGATCGTGTAAAAACATTAACAACATTAAACACTTCTGTAAAAAGCGTCGACCCAACAGCTTATATGATATTGGAAGAGTTTGCCGAAGCGAAAGAAGTTTCGGCATTGGCTGCGCAGGGAATGATCAGCTGGAATGATCAAAATGGCCAGTCTACACAAGCGACAATGAGCTATAATGATTCAGGTGGTTCATGGGATCTGTCAAGTTATTTTTATGATTCATTCGGCATCACTCAGCCCGCTGGACTAATGACCTATGCGGAGAGTCATGACGAGGTGCGTGTTCAATTTAAGAACGGCGCTTATGGTAACCTCAACAGCAATTACAGTGTGAAAGACCTGGCAACGGGCTTGCAGCGTGATGGGATGCTGGCTGCATTTTTATTTTCGGCACCCGGCCCTAAAATGTTGTGGATGTTTGATGAACGCGGATATGATGATGCAAGCGCAGGCCCGGATTATGACAACAAGAACAATTCTACCAATTACCGAACTGATCCGCAGCCACCGCTTTGGAATTATATGACTGACCCTAACCGTGCTGCTTTATTCGGTGTTTATGCACACCTGATCCATTATAAAACACACAACGCTGTATTTACAACAACTAATTTTACACACAGTTTAGGCGGCGCCATTAAAACAATTCAGTTGATCGGTAGTGATGGAACTGATGTAGAAGTGGTAGGTAATTTTGATATAGTTAACCAAACTGCTACTGTCACCTTCCCGTCCACCGGTACATGGTATGATAATATTACAGGCAATTCGCTAAACGTTTCCAGCACCAGCATGTCGCTTACCCTTGCACCGGGCGAATATCATCTGTACAGTAACGTTAAATTGCAGTAATAAATAAGTAGCATTTAACTGAAAAAATAATTTAGAAACCCTTTGTAAATCAATTGCAAAGGGTTTTGCTTATTATTTAATATCCTTTTAATTTATGATGATAATATTATATTTGCGCACCTAAACAATCACTGGTAATGAGGGTACATTTTTTTAGCAGGGCTGATAAGCAGGGGCGCTTTGCTTTTTATTCTAATTACGTACTTCAAAACCTGAAGACCGTACGCGCCATCAGCCTTATTTATTTTATTTTCACGCTCATTATACGGTCGATTTTTGCTTTATACGATCTTCCCGGCCACAACATAAGCCATATCGACGATTTTAATGCAGCCAATTGGCTCAGCTTGTTCATCATCCCTGTTTTTTATATTCTTAGCTGGATCTTGCTAAAAAAGTTCAACCAAAAATCTTCATTTCTGTCTATGGCGCAGCTTTTAACCGGTTTGTTCGCCATGTTTATCATTCTGAGCTCAATGCGTGCGTCTTTTTTTGCTATGTATAACCCGCGAAATTCACTGACGATGTACCTTATGGGCCTCATAATGGTATCGGTATTTTTTACGCTCGAATATTATGAAACTATATGTATTACGATAATAACCGGGCTGTGCTTTGCCATTTTATTGCCTCTTTATCAGCACAAAATTAATGAGCTGGTATTAAATAACCTGGCCTCACTCATATTGCTCGTCGCGTTTTTCTCTATATCCCGGTATGTATTCTCTTACAGGGCGGATAACTTTTTTAAGCTGCGGTCTATCGAAGAAAAGAACCTGGAAATAGAAACCGCCAGCATTATTAAAAACGAAATATTAGGCGTGGTGGCCCATGACCTGCGCAACCCTTTGGCGATCATCAAATCGGCGGCATCGCTGATGGAAATGGAAGATTGTATAAACGAGGAAGTTTATAACTATATCCAGATGATCAATGTATCATGCGATAAGGCTAATGCGATCATTAATGACCTGATAGAAACCGCGCAAAATGAGTTTCATAATGAACTGGAACTCCTTGATACCGACATCAGTGAGTTCCTTTCGTCCATAGTTGATGAATGGAACAAGAATAAAAAAGAACCGGTTGGTATAAATTATTATGCCGAGCCACATGCCATATATGCCTGCATCCAGCGGGATAAGATGCAGCGTGTAATGGATAACCTCATCAGCAATGCCCTGAAATTTTCGGGCGAAGGAGACTATATCGAACTAAAGCTCACTGAATCTGATAACGTCGTTTTTATCATTGTCAGGGATTTTGGTATAGGAATATCTGAAGAAAACCTTCCGCTTATATTCGAGCGTTTTTCAAAAGCGCGGCGTAACGGACTTCGGGGCGAGTCGTCCGTTGGGCTTGGCCTGAGCATCGTCCGCCAGATCGTAAAAAAGCATAACGGCGATATCCAGGTGGAAAGAGTGGAGAACGACGGAACTACTTTTACCATCGCCCTCCCCAAAACAATACCTGCAGTACCCCCCTCAGCCCTATACGCCGAAAAGTTGTAACAAACCTTCCCTCCGCCTGCAATAAAAGTTTTTTTTTAACCCGGATATTTATTTTTGTTGAATACCTGCTTAAACGGCCGTAATACGCATTAGCGTGGCAATGTTAGCTGATCCTTTTGATAAAAAAATTTATTGTTAAGCGATCAGCTCATCCCCATGTGGAAGAAATTCTGCGAAATACTGAACCAGCAACCCGAAAGCAGTTATAATGATGCGGTAAACGGCGCGAAAAAGATGTTTGACTATATTGCCGCAGTTCAGCAGAATAGTTTGGTTCAATAATCCTTTCAATAGCGAACACATATTGTATCAAAACCGAACGGTTTTATCGCATAAAATTCCATACAAATAACTAACAATCAACAAGTTATTTACATGGCATATCATTGGTGCAAAACAGGCATAACAATTAACCTGTAGCGCCATGTTTAAGAGTTACTTTAAAACAGCCATTCGTTCTTTGCTCAAGAGCAAAACATTCAGTTTCATCAATATTTTCGGCCTGGCCGCGGGTACGCTATGCTGCCTGTACATTTTGCTTTATGTGCAGGACCAATACAGTTATGATAAACATCATAAAAACGTAAATGAGCTTTACCGCGTAACCACAGACCTGCAATTGCCCGGCGACAATCACCATAACGCGGCCACCTCGCCGCCGATAGTACCGGCCATGAAGCGCGATTTCCCCGAGGTTGAGCAGTTCACACGGGTGGTTACTGCAGAGCCTTTTGGGGCGGTAAAAACGTTGCTTACCTATAAAGACAAGTCATTTTACGAAAAAGATCTACTGTATGTGGATTCAACTTTTTTCGATATGTTCAGCTACCATTTTACAAACGGCAGCCCTGTAAAATGCCTGAATGAGCCCTATTCGGTTGTATTGCTAAAACCAGTGGCCGATAAACTTTTCGGAAATATTGACCCTATTGGCAAAGTAATTACTATGGATAACGGCTTCGGCAAACATGATTTTAAGATCAATGGCGTGATTGATCAAAGCCTGGGCAATACCCACATCGTTGGGAGCATATTCGTTACGATGGATAGCGGCGGCCTCGGCGATTATGTTTTGAAAAACAATACCTGGAGCGGTAACAACTTCGCCTATTCCTACGTGCGTTTACGCCCCGGTGCAAGCGCAACGGCGCTTGAAGCAAAATTACCCACATTTTTAAACAAGTACGGCGAGCAGCAAATGAAGCAGATAGGGATGACCAAAACGCTGCACATGCAAAAAGTTACGTCGATACATACAACAGCCGGTTATGAGCACGACATGGGCAAACAAGTGAGCCCTTCATTTCTGTATATCCTTATCCTGATCGCCGTGCTGATACAGGTGATCGCCTGCATTAATTTCATGAACCTTTCTACCGCCAGGGCCTCAAAACGGGCTAAAGAGGTTGGTGTGCGTAAAGTGATCGGCGCCGGAAAATTCGATTTGATGTGGCAGTTTTTGGGCGAATCGTTTTTGCTGGCGTTTATCGGTGTGCTCATCGCACTGCCATTGTTATGCCTGGTAATGCCATACCTCAACCAGATCACTGAAAGTGATATTCACCTATCCTTTTTCTCTGATTATCGCGTGTGGCTAATGCTTATATCGCTCGTAGTACTTACCGGCTTTGTTGCCGGTAGCTATCCCGCATTTTATCTTTCGGCGTTTGAAGCGATCAAGGTGATTAAAGGCAATTTCACCAGCCGCATTTCAGCCAATGGTATCCGCAGATCTTTGGTGGTTTTCCAGTTTGTATTATCCATCGTACTCATTACCGGCATCATCATTATTTACAGTCAGCTGAATTTTATTAAGAACAAAGACCTCGGTTTCGATCAAAACCAGAAACTGGTATTCAGCTTTTACACAAGCGATACCCAAAAACAAATGGCTTCTTTCGCCAATGATCTGAAACAAATGGCGGATATTAGCGCAGTAAGCAAATGCGATAACTACCTCGGCCAGTTTGTACCGCATGATCATGGCGTATACCTTGCAGGAGGCAATGAAACTACATCTGTCGATGCACAAAATATCAACACCGATGAGAATTTTGCAAAAGCAAATGGCATAAAACTTGCCAGTGGCCGCGATTTCAGATTAAACGATACCAACAGGGTACTGATCAACGAAACGCTGATGAAAAGGCTGGGCCTGAACCATCAGAATGCGCCGGGCACTAAATTATACTCGCAGTTCGGTAACAACCCGGTATATGTTGCTGAAGTGGTTGGTGTAATGAAGGATTTTAATTACAACTCGCTCCATGGCGATATCAGGCCATTTATGCTGGTATATGACAACCGCCCAAGCGTGTTTGACCACATGACGGTAGCTGTAAACAGCAAAAATTACCAGTCAACATTAAACCAGGTACAAAACATCTGGCATAAAGACATGCCCGGGACACCATTTGAATTTATATTTCTCGACCAGGAAATTCAAAAGCAGTACGAGGCAGAGCTGACCATCTCAAAGATCATCAATTCATTTACGCTGATGGCTATCGTAATTTCATGCCTGGGCCTATTTGGCTTAGCCGCCTTCAGTGCCGAGCAGCGCAGCAAGGAAATTGGCATCCGTAAAGTGTTAGGCTCAAGCATTACGGGTATCGTAGTATTGTTATCAAAAGACTTTTTATTGCTGGTATTGATATCATTCGTATTGGCATCGGTTATTGCAGGTTATGCAGCGCATCAATGGCTGCAGGGCTTTGTGTACCGCATCCCGCTCAGCTGGTGGATGTTTGCTATGGCAGGTGCAATGGCTGTTATCATCGCTATGCTTACCATCAGTTTCCAAGCCATAAAAGCGGCATTGTCCAATCCTATTAAAAGCCTCAAAACAGAGTAGTCGATGCAGATCTATATATTTGTTTCATCCGGGAAATAGGTAAAAAGGGGATTATAAGTTAGTACATTACTATCAAAATCTATGATCAGAAACTATTTAACAATTGCATGGCGCAACCTCATTAAGAATAAAGCATTGTCACTTATTAACATAGGTGGCCTTGCAGTGGGCATGGCAGTGGTAATGCTGATCAGTTTGTGGATTTTGGATGAAGTATCGTTTGACAGGTATCACCGCAATTATGATCGCATAGCGCAGGTATTAGAAAATGGGACCAATAACGGGCAAGTAAAAACCTCGCTATTTGTACCGTATCCTTTGGCGGCCGAGCTGCGGAAAAGCTATGGCAGCGATTTTAAGTCAGTAGCGATGTCTACACCCCCGAGAGATTTTATAATGACTTTAAACGATAAAAAACTGAACGAGCAAGGTGTTTTTATGGAAGCCGACGGGCCAGCCCTGTTTACACTAAATATGCTCGAAGGCAGAGGCGATGCGATAAAGGACCCATCATCGATATTACTATCCGCGTCGACAGCTAAAGCATTTTTCGGTAATGAAGACCCCATGGGTAAAGTATTGAAGTTAAAATTGAACTGGAACGGTTTAGATGAGCTAAAAATAGCCGGCGTTTATGCAGATCTGCCCGAAAATACCACGCTTGCCGGCATTGCTTTTATTGGTTCATGGGGCCACTATGAGCCAGGCTTGAGCGGAATGCGCGACCCATGGGGGCCAGGCATTGTTAATTTATATGTTCAATTAGCTGACAATACCGACCTTCAGAAAGTATCGTTAAAGATCAGGGATGAAATGCTGCAGCATTTAAAACCGATTTCAGCTAAGGCGAAACCGGCGCTGTTCCTTCAGCCCATGAGTAAATGGCATTTGTACAGCGCGTTTAAGGATGGGAAAAATATCGGCGGCGCTATACAATATGTATGGCTTTTTGGTATTGTAGGTATGTTTGTGCTACTACTGGCCTGTATTAACTTCATGAACCTGAGTACAGCCAGGTCTGAGAAGCGTGCGCGCGAAGTGGGCATCCGCAAGGCAATTGGTTCATCCCGCAGCCAATTGATCTACCAGTTTTACGGTGAATCGCTACTTTGCGTGTTGCTGGCATTTTTGGCCTCATTGCTATTGACTGAGTTAAGTATTTCAGAATTCGATCAGCTGGCCGGTAAACAGATAGTCATTCCGTGGAACAGTCCGGCGTTTTGGCTCGCCGGAATTGGCCTCAGTTTCGTAACCGCTATTATCACCGGCAGTTATCCGGCACTTTACCTGTCGTCGTTTAAGCCTGTAAGGGTGTTGAAGGGTGCGTTTAGGGTTGGGCGGCTGGCTTCGGTTCCGCGTAAAGTACTGGTGGTACTTCAGTTTACCGTTTCTATAGTGCTCATCATCGGTACCACTGTAGTTATCCGGCAGATAATTTTTGCCAAAGACCGCCCTATCGGCTACAGCCAGGACGGATTGGTTGCCATACCCGTCCGGGGAATTGAACTCCACCAACATTTTGATGCGATAAAACAGGCCCTTGCCAGCAACGGCACGATAACGGAAATGGCCGAAGCAGATGCGCCGCCTAACAGCGTTGCCGGTACTACCAGCGGCGTCACGTGGCCTGGAGAAGACCCTAGCCTGGATGCCGGTTTCGGCCAGGAGGATATTTCATACGATTATGGCAAAACCATTGGCTGGGAATTTAGCGCAGGCCGCGATTTCTCACGGTCGTTCCTTTCCGATTCATCAGCGGTGATCATTAACCAGGCGGCAGCTGATTTTATGACCATGAAAAAACCGACAGAAAATTACATAACTTTTTATGGCCAGCAGTTTAAGATCATAGGGGTGACTAAAAACATCATTAACCGTTCACCTTACGGACAGGTGCAACCTATGATTTATTTTTTAGCGAAATGGGCGGGAGGCAGCATACTGCTAAAGATCAATCCGAAAATGAGCGCCGGTAAAGCTATCAGCAACATCGCATCCGTGTTAAAAGCTGATAACCCGGAACAGCCTTTTGAATACCATTTTGTTGACCAGGAATATGCCAAAGAATTCGATAATGAAGAACGCATAGGTAAGCTGGCTACCGTTTTCGCCGCCCTGGCTATATTTATCAGCTGTTTAGGGCTGTTTGGCATGGCAACATTTATGGCCGAGCAGCGCGTTAAAGAAATAGGTATACGCAAGGTGTTGGGTGCCTCGGTGTTCGCTCTGTGGCAATTGTTATCGAAAGATTTTGCCGTACTGGTGCTTATTTCAATAACCATTGCCTCGCCTGTTGCTTATTATTTTATGCACAACTGGCTGCATAGCTATCAGTACCACACCGATGTTTCCTGGTGGATCTTTATCCTCACGGCTGTCGGGGCCATACTGATCACACTATTAACAGTAAGCTTCCAGGCCATAAAGGCAGCCATAGCCAATCCCATAAAAAGCCTTAAAACAGAATAATATAACCAACCAACATATATCCAGGGGCCGCTCATTTTGGGCGGCTTTTTTATTTGGGGATTTTTGTAAATTGGTGATATATTTATTGTAATGAAAACCAATAACTTAAGTCGCCTTTGCTATCTGTCTTTATTTCCTATCATCTTAGTATTTTTCGTGGGTTGTGGGCAGGGCAACAATGTTCAATTAACAGATAAACTGGTTACCGATAGTGTAAATCTGATGACAAATAACATCAGCAGGGATCTTGCAGTTAAAGGCCCTGTGGCATGGCTGGATTATTTTGATGATTCGCCAAAATTTTTCATGGTGTCTGATGGTCAATTAAGTTTTTCGGATTATCCGTCAGCCCAAAAATTCATAAAGGATACGCTTGTAAAAAACATGAGCAAGATTACTTTGCAATGGAAGGATAAGCGCATCAACATATTTTCGGGCCATGTTGCATCAATATGCAGCGGTTTTCATGAAGATATTACGATGGCAAATGGCCAAACTGTAACTTTTAACGGCTATTTCTCCGGCATGGTGATCTGGACGCCAAAAGGCTGGAAATTCGCCAATCTGCATTGGTCTACCCCAAAACCGGCTCACTGACAAACCGGGACTGTTCCCGTAAAATATGTAACAAATTTGTTTGATCCCCGGATGCTAAAATTTTGCTAAAATATTCGCAGGTATTTTAACTTTGGCTTTCCTATTTAAACCGGAGTTAAAAACCTATGAAAAAATTCCTGCTGGCTATTATCCTGCCTGCTGCAATTGCGCAAACTTCCCTCGCCCAATCTTCTATCTATCACAAAGGGTGGGTCGACTTTAACAAGAATGGCAAAATGGATGTTTTTGAAGATCCGTCGCAACCCATCGACAAGCGTATTGCCGACCTGCTAAGCCAGATGACCGTTGAGGAGAAAACCTGCCAACTGGCAACGTTGTACGGTTACAAACGTGTTTTAAAGGAAGAAATGCCGGCAGCATCATGGAAGAACGAGGTTTGGAAAGATGGTATCGCAAATATTGATGAGGAACTGAACAACCTGCAATCGCGCACGGATATGGCGCCTACGCAATATAGTTATCCTTTCAGCAAACATGCGGCGGCAATCAATACCATACAAAAATGGTTCGTGGAGCAAACGAGGATGGGGATTCCTGTCGATTTTACCAATGAAGGCATCCACGGCCTTAACCACGACCGGGCTACACCGCTGCCCGCCCCTATCGGCATCGGTGCAACGTGGGATAAGCCGCTTGTACATGAAGCCGGGCTTGTAGTTGGCACTGAAGCACGCGCTTTGGGCTATACCAACGTATACACGCCGATCCTTGACCCCGCCCGCGATCAGCGCTGGGGACGCACCGTTGAAACTTATGGCGAAGACCCATTCCTGATAGCAGAACTTGGCAAGCAAATGTGCCTCGGTGTGCAGGAAGGCGGCGCGGCATCTACATTGAAGCACTTTGCCGTATACAGCGTGCCTAAGGGCGGTCGTGATGGCGCCGACCGTACTGATCCGCATGTAGCGCCGCGTGAAATGTACGAGATCTACCTCTACCCTTTTCGCCGCGTGATACAGGAAGCCCACGCCATGGGTGTAATGAGCAGCTATAACGACTGGAACGGCGAACCGATAACCGGCAGCTATTTCTTTTTAACAGAATTGCTGCGCCAGAAATTCGGTTTCAACGGCTATGTGGTTTCGGATAGTGAAGCCGTTGAGTTTTTATACAGTAAGCACCATGTGGCCAGCAGCCCGGAAGATGCCGTAAGGCAGGCTATCGAAGCAGGCCTGAATGTGCGCACCAATTTCAGCATGCCGCAAACCTATATAATGCCCATGCGCAACCTGGTGAAAGAAGGCAAGGTTTCGATGAAGCTGCTTGATTCCCGCGTTGCCGATGTATTAAGAGTGAAATTTGAACTGGGATTGTTTGATAACCCTTATGTGAAAGATCCGGCTGCTGCCGATAAGATCGTGCATACTGCTGCTTCAGAAGATATGTCGCTGAAAATGAACCGCGAGAGCATGGTGCTGTTGAAAAACGAGAACAACTTGCTGCCGCTGGATAAAAACAAGATCAAAAATATACTGGTAACCGGCCCGCTGGCTACTGAAACCAGCTACGCGATCAGTCGCTATGGCCCAT
>JABDAU010000051.1 GCA_013289045.1 Bacteroidota bacterium
TAGCGCAAACGCTACGGTGCTACAATGGCAAAATGGTGCCATCGTAAATATGAAAGTATTTACTGAAGCGAATACGCAACGCCGTGTTGGTATGAAAAGCCAGGAGGAAAAGGGTTGTCAGTTTGCTATAAATTTTAACGAAACGCTGTCCGAAGGACTCCAATATAGAAGGTGAAATGACAAAGAGCGTTGTCACACCGAGGCCCTCGAAGTGTCGTGCGCAATGGCCTTCACGGATTATGTCGTGGGTAGTTGTCGAAGACAAGGGTTGTGAGAACATAGGAGGAAGATGTTTTAGAAACGAAACGGCAGTGCTTTCTATGCAGTGCAGCCCCGCTATCCGCTCATACGCCTGCAGGCATTAAGCGCGATGGCCGGTATACGCTGCTATCGGGTTTAGGGAAGGTGGGGTTGTGGGAGATAATTATACAACTAAACCGTCATGCCGAACGTCAATCAACTGATCGGCATCTTACAAAACAGGTAGCCGACACATATGATCGCAAATTATTTGTTTACAGTTAATAGTTTAGTAATTTACATGCCTGTATGCATTTAAATTTACTTAAACTTAAGCAAGCTCTCAATAAAGCCTATCTTAAAGAAAAGATAAGCCGCACCGACATTGAATTGTTTAAAAAACAGTAAGAAAATGGGTAATTTGTGTGCATTTTGTGCGTAATTGGGTTACTTTCATTTTCAAACATTTACTAATCGACGTTCACTACCCGCTTTTTTATATATTTGTGTAGCACACGTTTCGCTAACGTAACCGTGGGCTTGCTTATGATCGAATCGTTTGAGAACCACCCCTTCCAGGAGAATACGTACATTATTGCCGATGAAACCGGCGAGTGCGCCATCATCGACCCGGGTATGCATACGGCCGACGAGCAGAACGCGGTTGCCAATTTCATAAAGGACAACATGCTGAAGCCCACCATTTTGCTCAACACGCATTGCCATGTTGACCATGTGATGGGCAACAAATTCATCTTCGACATGTATGGGCTGAAACCGCATTTTCACCAGAACGAGCAGGTGATACTGGATCATGCTATCCCTTATGCCGAGTCTGCCGGTCTGCGTTATGAGCCGCTGATGGAGCGGGGCAAATACCTGCCCGAAACGGGCCGCATAAAGGTGGGCGACGATACGTTTTTCGAGATCTTGTTTGTGCCGGGCCATTCGCCGGGGCACATTTGCTTTTATAACCATAAGGAGAATTATCTTATTGGCGGCGATGTGCTGTTTTTGGGCAGCATAGGCCGTACGGACATGCCGGGCGGCGATCATAAATTGCTGATGAAGTCGATACGGAAGCATATTTTAACGCTGCCGGATGATTGCGAGGTACACTCGGGTCACGGGCCGAAAACCACCATCGGCCATGAGATTGAGACCAACGCGTATTTGAATTTATAACCCTTTTACACCATTAGCTGCGGTGAACACCTCTGTTTACATTGCGAGGCGGTATTTGTTTTCGAGCAAGACAATGAACGCCATCAACATTATTTCGGGCATCTCCATGCTCGGGGTGTTTATCGGCAGCGCCGCGCTCATTATTATTTTGTCGGTTTTTAACGGGTTCGAAAAGGTGATACTGGGCCTCTACAGCAACTTCACCCCCGAACTGAAGATCCAGGCCAAACTGGGCAAATCGTTCGACCCGAACACCGCTTATTTTATACAGCTGCACAAGGATCCGCAGGTATTTTCATACACCGAGGTGCTGCAGGACCAGGCGCTGATCCGCTACGGCGAAAAGAATTTCATCGGCACCCTGAAAGGCGTAAGCGACGAGTTCCTGAACAACAAAAAGCTCGACAGTACCATACAGGACGGCTCCTTCACCCTGCGCAACAAAGGCGAAAACTATGCCGTGATAGGCGGCACGGTGGCGGGCACGCTGTCGGTCAATCTTCAGGATCAGCAGGCGCCGCTGGAGATCTACGCCCCCAACCGCAAGGCGATGGACAGCCCCAACCCGATGGATGAGTTTATTGTAAGGCCCATTTACCCATCGGGCGTGTTTGTGATACAGCAGGATTTCGACAATATTACGCTGGTGCCTATTGACTTTGCGCGCAAAGTGCTGGCGCAGCCGGTGAATGTATCGTCGGTGGAGATCAACTTTAAGCCGCATACCGATATAAGCGCCGAGCAAAGCGCAATACAGGATAAAATAGGCAAGGATTTTAATGTGCTTAACCGCATACAGCAAAACACCGAGCTATACAAAACGCTCAATTACGAGCGCTGGTTCATTTACATGATACTGGTGTTCGTGCTCATCATCGCTATATTTAACATCATTGGGTCGCTTACCATGCTGGTGATAGACAAGCGGAAGGACATTGCCATACTGAGCAGCCTGGGCGCAAGCAAAAAGCTGATACAGGGGATATTTTTCTTCGAAGGGATGATGATCAGCGCAATAGGCTGCGCGGCGGGGATAGTACTGGGATGGATCTTCTGCCTGTTCCAGGAGCATTATGGCTGGATAAAAATGGGTGGCCACATGGAAGTAATAAACGCCTACCCGGTAGAGATCCGCGCCGGCGATTTCCTGCTGGTGTTTTTAACCGTAGGGGTGATTGCCCTGATAGCTGCCGGCATTAGCGCAAGGCTAAGCGTGAAGAATTTGGATGATATGAAGCAGGATTTGTAAGACTTAGTTAAAACTTTTTAAACGATAATTGATTATATAAACGGGAAAATAAACGGACGAACTTGCAATTTTTCCTTTAAAAAACATAGCTTTAGCGCATAGGCTCAGCTTTAACTCACCTCATAACCTATAACAACATGGAATCAAAACGTCAGCAGAAATTTGCGGGAGTAATACAGGAAGATCTGGCAGCGATATTTCAGCGCGAAGGCAGCGCATATTTGCCCAATACGCTGGTAACCATCACCAAGGTACGCGCCACCCCCGACCTGGCTATAGCCCGTGTATTTTTAAGCTTTTTTAATAACACCAACACACAGCTGGCGCTGCAAACCATCAAATCGCACGCTTCGGAGATCCGTTACAAGCTTGGCGCACGCATTAAAGACCAGGTACGCATCATCCCCCAGTTAGAGTTTTTTATTGACGACACCAACGAATATGTCGACCGTATGGATAAAATATTCGACAAGATAAGCCGCGAAGAACGCCAGAGCGAAGAATAACCCATGAACGCTACCGAACGTTTATCCGCATGGTTGCAGCAACACCCGCAAGCCATAGGCAAGGTGGTGGATTTTGACGCCGCTAAGGATAAACTTTACCCGCTCGATCTAACAGCCAATAACCATGAGCTGAATGCTGATATTTTGGGGGATGTAAACAGGTTTAGCCAATGGGTAACGCAAAAGCTTGCGGATAATAACTGTCGCTACGGCATAGGCGGCTTTATGGAACTCCGGACGATTTACGACAACCGTGAGCAGTTCCGGACGGACGGACAGGAGCGCCGTAATCTGCATTTAGGCGTCGACATCTGGGGCGATGCCGGTACATCGGTTTATGCACCGCTACCGGGCAAGATCCACAGCTTCCAGGACAATAACCATTTCGGCGATTACGGCCCGACGATCATTTTAGAACATGACCTGGATGGCTTTATACTGTATAGTTTGTACGGGCATTTGAGCAGAAAGAATTTAACCGGACTGCAAGCAGGGCAACCTGTAACGGACGGACAGCTCATAGCCAACTTTGGTGATATTGACGAAAACGGCAATTGGCCGCCACATTTACACTTTCAGCTGATGCTGGATATGCAAGGCTGCCGGGGCGATTTCCCGGGGGCTTGCAAGGTATCGGAAAAGGAAAGATATTTGGAGATTGTGGTTGATCCGGGAATGGTGTTGGGAGGAATGGCTTAATTAACCGACCGTCATGCTGAACTTGTTTCAGCACCTCACATGTAGGTATGCGCCAAGCATGCGAACCGCATTATGATGAGGTCCTTTACTGCGTTCAGGATGACAAAGTTTATTAGGCACACAAAACACCACCCTTCATTGTTAACCTAACATGCTCAAATCATTTTGCATATTACTTTTCACCCTCATCATCCGTCCGGTAATGGCACAGCAACCTGTTTTCGCGGACGGACGGATTGGGCTGAATAACTTCATCACTTCAAAGATCATCTACCCTGAATACTCACGACAAAATTGCATTGGCGGCACCATCAAGGTGAGCTTTAAGCTGGATAAAAGCGGCAATGTGTATGATGCGCAAATAGCCGGCGGCTTAGGTATCGATCTGGATGATGAAGCGCTGCGCGTTGTGAAACTGACCTCCGGCAAATGGAAAGTCCCTGCGGATTATCATGGCGCGATGATCATACTGCCGGTGGTGTTCCGGCCCAATGGCGAGAAATGCGTAAGCGCTTCAAAAGCAGACGTTGCGCAGGCCGTCGCCAACTATAAAATTCTGCAGCGCGAGCAGGATATCGTTACGGATTATTACATTTCAAAATATGCCGGCAAGGCAGATACCCGGCACGAAGCAGAGATCATCAGCCTAAAAAAACAGCTCGGGTTTGATGATGACTACATCAGCAGCGTGCTTGATGACGCAGATAAGAAACGGCAACAAGGAGATATAAAAGCGGCTTGCCATGACTGGATGTTTATCCGCAATATCGGCAGTAATAAGGCTGATGAATTTTTGGCGAGGTATTGTAGGTGATTACCCCCTTTCTTCATGTCATTCTGAGCATCGCGAAGAACCTGTGAACTATGCTTATTCGCAATGTTATGCTATTTAATAATTTTAAGTAAATTTGTTATATGAGCATTATTGTTAACCCACATAGTCCGCAGGAAGAAAAGGCATTATTGTCCTTTTTGGATAGTATGAAATATGATTATACCCAGGCTGACGATGCAATTATATTATCTTCAGACCAACAACAAGAGATTTTGGAGCGCGACAGGCGATTTGAAGCCGGCGAAATAGAAACTTATACATTAGATCAGATTATTAACCATTTCGGTATTAAAGAATAACTACTTTTTAACATTTCATCATTCGGTGTTGGAGATTCGGTGTTCGATATTTCTGCAAATGTTTATTCCAAAACTTACCCCGCATGATCACCGTATCCTCTTAAACACCCTTTCCCATCTAAATTTATGAAAAAAAGTTTTGCTGCTATCGGTACTTAGCCAGGTGAAAAGTGCTTTGCCGATGATATGGTCTTCGGGCACAAAGCCCCAGTAGCGGGAGTCTTCGGAGTTATGGCGGTTGTCGCCCATCATCCAGTAGTAATCCATTTTAAAAGTGTAGCGGTCGGTTTTTAGGCCGTTGATGTAGATGCCTCTGTGGGTTTGCTTTACCTTGTTGTTCTCATACACAGCAATGATGCGACGGTATACCGGGAAATTGAGGCTATCCAGCTTAATGGTCATGCCTTTTTTGGGGATGATGATGGGGCCGAGATTATCGGCGTTCCATCTCAGCCGCATATCAAAAGGGAAAACATCGGGCTGGTAAACGCCGGGCAGTTGGGCGTATTCTTTTACGGATAGGATGTGCGGATATTCTCTTAACGCCGCGGCAGACCTTCTCGTCATAATAAGCTGGTAATAATGTTCGGTATACATTTGCATCAGCGAAGCATTTAACTTACTTAATAACAAAGAATCAATTTGCCAGCCGTCGGTTTTTATGAGATAAGAGGGCTCGCTTTCTATTGGATTGGGTTCTTTTTGGTGGTTGATGTAGATCTGCGCTTCGCTGATCAGCATGGTATCGCCGGGGATGGCGACGGCACGTTTAATGTAATTCACCTGTTCATCGATGGGCCGGTGCAGTGGCGAATCGATTTCCATCGGGTAATTAAACACCACCACATCACCGCGTTTCACTTTCCCTAATCCCGGCAGGCGGAAGTACGGTAGCTGTATGCCATCCCAATAGCTTTTTTTATTGGAAAGTGGCATGGTAGCTTGTGTAAACGGCATGGCAACGGGCGTAATGGGTGTGCGGGCGCCATAGCTGATCTTGCTCACCACCAGGTAATCGCCAACCAGCAGCGTACCTTCCATTGATCCGCTTGGAATAACGTAAGCCTGGAAGAAAAACACACGGATAATAAGCGCGAATATTGCCGCAAAAAATATGGCGCGAAACCATTCGCCGCCGGCGCTTCGTTGCTTGCGCGGCTTACGTTGTCTTCGCCAAAACCTCCAGCTCATGCCGCGCGCTGTACGTGATTAGTGGATAATGTTGAATAGCCTGCTCCAGCGGATCTTACCAAAGAATGAGCCATCGGTATCCCAGCTCATCCAGATAAACAGCGCCTTGCCCACAATATGGTCTTCGGGCACAAAGCCCCAATAGCGTGAGTCTTCCGAATCGTGGCGGTTATCACCCATCATCCAGTAGTAATTCATCTTGAAGGTATAGGTAGTGGTTTTCACACCATTGATGAAGATATCGTTACCATTCACTTCCAGCTTATTATGCTCGTACTCGGCAATGCAGCGTTCGTATATCGGGAATGTGGCGCTATCTAATTTAACCGTCCAGCCTTTTTTAGGGATAATGATCGGGCCGTAATTGTCGCGGTTCCAATGGTAATCCGGCATCTTGCCAAATTTTACGGGCTGGTAATATTTTGTAGGAAAAACCGGGTCTTCAATTTGGGTTTGACCTTTGGCATCAAGCACCGGTTGCAGGTTCTTTACGTTGGAGTATCCCTTCAGCGTATTTGCCGCTTCAGCCGTCATGGTTGGGTATGGGTCGCCCTCGTAATTTGTTATATGCAGCTCGCTCAGCACTTCGGGATTGATCGACTCCGAACTGGTAGTTGAATAAGTATATTCAGTTTGCTCACCCGGAGGGTTTGGCGCGGCTTTTCCGTTTACATATACCTGTGCATTTACAACGCTCAGCGTATCGCCGGGTGCACCCTGGCAGCGTTTAATATAGTTCTCGCGCTTATCTGCCGGGCGGTTGTCAACCGTATCCTGCGGGTAGTTAAACACTACTACGTCACCCTTTTTAACAGGCGATAATCCCGGCAGGCGATAGTACGGCAGTTCCCATCCATCCCAATAGCTTTTGGTGTTGAATAACGGCATCTCGTTATGTGCAAACGGGAATGAGATAGGCGTCATCGGTACACGCGGGCCGTAGTTCACCTTGCTCACAAACAGGAAATCGCCAACCAGTAACGAGCGTTCCATTGATGGTGTTGGGATGGTATAAGCTTCAACAAAAAACGTACGGATAATGGTAGCCGCCAATACAGCAAAGATGATGGCTTCGGTCCACTCGCGGGATGTCGTTTTTTTAAGGGTTTTTTTATGTTTTTCTTTAAATGAAGGGCTTGCAGATGGGCCAAGATATTTGGTTTCCTTATCAAATCCCCATTTTGGCAGGTAGATGAAGGGCAGGATCACCGCTGCTACTTGTTGTGACAAGCCAAACTTGCCATATGATTTTACAAAATCAACAGTTATGCCTATAGCGACAAGCAAACCTATGCCGGGTATTAAAAATAAGATGATCCACCACCAGGGCCTTCCGGATAATTTGATCATCACATAAGCATTATAGATAGGGATAATGGCTTCCCAACCGCCGCGATCGGCTTTTTCGAAAAGCTTCCACAAACCTGCGTAAGGAAGTATAATGAATAAGATAAAGGCTAACAAAAATTCTACTACGTTCACTGTAATGGTGTTTTAAATGCTAAAGTTAAACATATCCTGTACCGAATGAAATCCTTTTTTATCCTGCAGCCATTCGGCAGCCAGCACTGCGCCAAGCGCAAAGCCATTGCGGTTATGCGCGGTGTGTTTTAGCTCGATGGTATCCACTTCCGAATCATATATCACGGTATGCGTACCGGGTACGCTGTCTATCCGGAGCGATTCTATCAGCAGCTCATCACTCTTTACGTTATCCGATGCATCATTATTGTCATCGGTCACCAAAACATTTACCCAGTTGTTTTTAGCGTCGAGGTTTTCGATAATGCCTTCGGCGATGGTAATACCGGTACCGCTTGGCGAATCGAGCTTTTGGGTATGATGGATCTCTTCTACCTGCACATCGTAGTATGGGTAGTTGTTCATCAGTTTGGCCAGCACCTTATTTACGTGGAAGAAAATGTTTACACCTACGCTGAAATTGGAAGCATACAGTACAGTACCATCCTTTTCCCCGCATTCCTGCTTCACTTCGGCAAGGTTATTATACCAGCCTGTGGTACCTACAACAATAGGTGTCCCGGCGTCCAGACAGGCAGAGAGGTTCTGGCGGACGGACGACGGCGTGGTGAATTCGATAGCTACATCGGCTTTTTGCAGGTTTTCGGCAGTAAGCTCGTGCAGATTATCGTAATCTATCTTTAAAACAATTTCGTGCTTACGGTCGGTAGCGATCTTTTCGATGATCTTACCCATTTTGCCGTAACCTAATAATGCGATCTTCATTTATGCGCTGATTTTATGGCGATGACAAATCTATTGGTTTAAAACCAATTATCGCAGAATAAATGTGAGTTGAGTAGCGGGAATTACAGTATGGATGTAACTATCCGTCTACAATTAATGGAAGTATCCGAAGTACGCGCTATTGGATACTGATATTCCGGGCCATCCCTGTTCCTTCAAATATGATCATCAGGTTTACCACCCTGCCAAAGGGTTTGGTGCAGGTAACACTGCGCACTTCTTTATCATTGATAAAAATATCCGCTTTTTGTTTACCAACGTTTACTTTAATATCCGCAGGCTTTGAAAAATCGTAGCCAAAGGCTGACAGATCATGATCTTTTCCATCAATAAACGTATCGCCAACGCGCACGGCAATATCAGATATACAACCCTTGGCGCAGAGCGGCAGGCTGATGATCCCTTCGGTTGTGATGATATTCACCTTTACCTGCCGGCAAATAGCGGCTTCTTTTGCCGAAGTATTTTGCAGGGTGGCGCTAAAAGTAAAATGAGAGGGGGCGACATTGTACTCTTTTGCATTGCAGAAAACGGTCCATACATCATTAAAAACGGAAGTGCCGATCTTGGAGCTTAGCGTTTTGGCAGTAACTTCCATGCCGCCATCCGGGCTTTTTATCTCTTCAGGGCTTAGATAAATGGGCTTTGTTTGGGGTTGCGATTGTTGTTGTACAATACCCATCCAGCCTTTGGTTTTGATGAATATTTCGTGCTGCTTTACTATCCGTTTACCGATCAAAAGCTTTGCCTTGAAAAAGCCGGGGAAATAATAGATAGAAGTATGCTGATGCTCGCCGGCAGCTACCCGCTCCCTGCGATCGGGGTCCCATGACTGCTGGATAAAAACACTATCGGTTTTAATATCACCTATGTCATAATTAAACACTACGGAATTGGGCAATTCATCAGATACCACGTTGCTTTTAAAGATGATCCTGGATGTGTCGATGGCATAGGGCTGACTGCGGCCGCGTTCCATCAGCAAAAATATAACGGAGCTTAAAACCGGGAGCAGCATAACCAAAACGAACCATTTTGCCCTGGGGTTTTTCTTAAACGGTTCAATGTCCGCAGTGTCCGTAACCACCGGTTCCTGCATGCGGACAGACACCTGCTTTTGCGAGCAGAAGCTTCGCCAGCTTTCATAACCGGAGAATTGGGCCAATGTATTGAGGGTAGTAGCAGTGGGTACGGAATCATACTTCACTTTGCCCCAAACCCGCTTTAATGTGGATATGCTCAGGTTAATGCCGGTACGCTCGAAGATCATGGCGCTTAGGCGTTCAAAGTCGCTGTTGTTCCAGTTCTCACTGTCGCCCCAGCCAAGCTGCTCCTCGCTTTTACGTTTAAATAGCTCTAAACAATCTTTTTCCTGTTGGCTCATCGTTCCAAATTTAAGCAATAAAACAGGTTGATCGTATTTGACCCAACTTGAACAGCTTTGAATCGTTGCTGAACATCCAATTCTCCAATTTTGATCACCAGATCACATAAAAACCATAAAAATATCATGCGAAAATTAAAAACTTTTACGCTTATAGCAACCATAATATGCAGTTGCTTCTATTCATGCCGGGCACAATCTCCTGCTGTGGCATCATACAACACTTTCAGGGGCGATGCGGAACATACCGGCATTTATCCTTCAGCCGAAGTGAGCAATTCGCCCCACGTTAAATGGAAATTCAAAACCAATGGATACGTAAACTCATCCGCAGCAATAGCAGGCAATCGTATTTATTTTGGCAGCGCAGATAGCAACCTGTATTGTCTTAACGTAAACTCGGGCGCCGTAAACTGGAGGTTCAAAGCGGGTGGCGCTGTAGGCTCATCGCCGGCAATAGCAAATGGCATCATCTACTTTGCAAGTCACGACGGCAACTTTTACGCGCTTGATGCCGCCAGCGGTAAAACAAAATGGACATTCAAAACCGGAGGGGAAAAGCGCTTTTCGGGCAAGCACCTGCACGGGCAGGAACCGGCAGACTCGCTGTTTGTAGACCAGTGGGACTTTTGGTTGTCGTCGCCGGTAGTGTACCAGGGCAAAGTGTATTTCGGCTCGGGCGACGGCAACCTTTATGCGCTCAATGCAGCAAAAGGAACAGAAGTTTGGAAATTTAAGACCGATGGCATTATCCATTCTGCCCCAGCAATAAAATTCGGCAATGTTTACTTTGGCGGATGGGATACCTACATGCATGCGGTAAATGCGGAGACCGGGCAGGAAGTATGGAAATTCCAGACGGGTATTGATACGGTGATCCACAACCAGACAGGTATAACCGGGTCGGCGCTGCTCTCGGGCGACATGCTGTATTTCGGCTGTCGCGATTCATACCTGTATGCGCTGGATGCCAAAAGCGGCAAACTGATATGGAAGAAATTTAATGATAGAGGATGGATCAGCCTGACACCCGTGGTGTATAATGATAAGCTGATCTACGCATCGGGCAGCAGCCAGCGCTTAGTTGCATTGAACAAGCTTACCGGCGAACCCGTGTACCAAAAGGAAATGAAAACGGGCTTTTTCGCTTCGCCAACCATTGCCGGCGAAACCTTGTATCAAGGTGAGTTTAACGGCGTGATGACGGCACTGAATGTAAATACAGGTGATATAAAATGGCGGTTTGAGACGGACGGTTTCAAAGCAGACCCATATGGCATAATGGACGCCAGCCACCAGGTAGATCAGAAAAAGTTTGAAGCAGCAGCTGAAAAATATAAGGCTCAAAAAACTTTCCTTGATATCCGCCTCTCAACCGGGGCGATCATTTCATCGCCGGTAATAAAAGACGGCGTAATGTATTTCGGTTCTACCGATGGTAATTTTTACGCGCTGGAATAGGAATAACAGCGCGTAGAAATTAACAGTCCGGCCCTGGGTTAAATCATTAGCGCAATACAAATGTGAGCCTTATACCTGGAATTGCCGGGCTGTTGTAATTAGCTGCATATAGTTGCTGCTGGTTGATAACGGTTGGTGATATTTTAATCGACAGGTTGGTATCCATTGTGTAGGATTGTTCAAATTTGGCTTGTATATACGCCTGTATAGCCTGTACACCCCAGGCTGCCACTAAACCCATGATACACAGGTCGCGATCGCGGTGATAACTATCCACATTTTCTTCAACATATGATAAAGATGAGCCAAGATCTTTGTACTGATTGTACAATTTATATTCGGGCGCACCTGGCGCAGGTGGCGTGGCGTATTTGAAATCTCTCGCTACCAGCAGCGTGGGTTTATAGTTGTTTTGGTTGAAGATAATGCCATCAACCAACAACCCCATTCCTGCATAAATAACCGGCACGAAATACCATTGATGGTTATATAATTGCCCCCATCCAGGTACAATAAGTGAACGCAATACCGCCTTACCCGGTTTGTGCAGACTATCCGGGTGATAGACGCGGTTATCGATCTTCTTTTTCGGCATAAATGCAGAATTGTCTGTGTCAGTGGGCCTCCTCAGCGTATCTGGCTTAATATCTTGTGCGTGAATAGTTGAAACAATAGTGGCGAATAGCAGCGAAGCAATAAGGTATTTATACATTATCGGTTTACGGGTTTTTGTTAAAAACTGACAATGCAATAAATTATTGCAAGCGGAAAGAAATACTAAAAATTAATAGTGAGTTGAAGGCCGGGCGTTACAGGCCCGGTTAAACTTTGGGCAAACATATTTTGCTGGTTAAGGATAGTAGGCGTTACATGCATGGTGAAATCGGTATCCATAGTATACGAATGCTGGAATTTAGCCTGTATATAAGCCTGTACAGCCTGTATACCCCAGGCGCCTAAAAGGCCAAGTATGCTAAGGTCTCGATCGCGGCGATAGCTGTCAGTTATGTCATACACCTGTTGGGCCTGTATACCGTACGACTGATAGGCAGCCCATAAAGCATACTGCGGGTCGGTTGTAGTCGGCGTGTATGCGCGTTCATAATAATGCGCCACAATAAGGTTGGGCTTATAGTTTTTCTCGTTAAAAATAATGGCATCTACCAATAAGCCAAGTCCCGCATAAATTACCGGCACATAGTACCATTGGTGATTATACAGCTGGCCCCAGCCGGGCACAATGAGCGAGCGTACTACGGCTTTATGCGGATCATGCAGGCTATCGGGATGGTAGATCTTGTCGTCTTTCTTTACCCTCGGTACAAATGGTTTTGAAGTAGCAGAATCACGCTTCATGTTCAGGCTGTCTTTCCGGTTACGGACAGTATCCATTTTAGGGGCCTGCGCCATTGCAGCAGCAGTAAGGCCAAAAGCCAGCAGAAGTGTGAGCAGATATTTATACATTCTTACCAATCCAACATTTCAAGGATTCGGTTCAGGTCGTCTTCCGAGAGGAAAGGGATTTCTATCAACCCTTTACCTTGTCTGTCTACCTTCAATCTCACCCTTGTACTAAATTTTGATGCCAGGTCATCCTCAATTTTCTGGAAAGAATATGACGCGGCTTCAGGCTGTGCGGCCTCTCTTTTTGCAGATGCACGATGGTTATTTACCTCGCGCGCCAGTTCTTCAACCTTACGAACGGATAAACCGTCTTTTATAATATGCTGGTGTATAAATAATTGTTTAGCGGGATCATCTATATTGATCAAAGCACGCGCATGACCCATGCTGATCTGCCCGTCGCGGATGGATGATTGAATAGCAGGCGGCAACCTCAGCAAACGCAGGTAATTGGTAACGGTTGAGCGGTTTTTGCTTACGCGCTCGCCTAATTCTTCCTGTTTCAGGTGGCACTCGTCTATCATCCGCTGAAAGCTCAGCGCAACTTCAATGGCATTGAGATTTTCCCGCTGGATGTTCTCTATCAGCGCCATTTCCAGCATTTGCTGGTCGTTGGCGGTGCGTACGTAGGCGGGGATGGAAGTTAAGCCAGCCAGCTTGGAAGCACGCAAACGGCGTTCACCCGATATCAGCTGGTAACTGTTCGCATTAACGCGCCTTACGGTTATCGGCTGGATCAGTCCCTGCAGCTTGATGGATTCGGAAAGCTCTCTCAGCGCCTGCTCATCGAACTCGGTACGGGGCTGAAAAGGGTTAACCTGTATTTCGGATATTTTTATCTCATTAACCGAGCCAAGGCTGTTTGCTTCATTTGGTTGAGAAACTGCGGCAGGCCTGTCGTTACGTACATCTGGTGTGTCATTCAGCAGTGCGCTTAACCCTTTGCCTAACGCGTTTCGTTTTTCATTACTCATTTGCTATGCCGTTTCTTCTGTTGCTGCGGCGGCAGCCTCGTCAATAACCAAACCATTTTTGCGTACAATTTCGCGGGCCAGGTTAAGGTAATTGATGGCGCCTTTGCAGGTAGCATCGTGCATAATTACCGAAATACCAAAGCTTGGCGCCTCGCTTAAACGCGTGTTACGCTGTATAATGGTGTCAAACACCATGTCTTCAAAATGGTTCTTTACCTCCTCAACCACCTGGTTGCTCAAACGCAGGCGTACATCGTACATTGTCAGCAGGATACCTTCAATTTTCAAAGCGGTGTTCAGCCTTGATTGTACGATCTTAATGGTGTTTAACAGTTTGCCCAAACCTTCCAACGCGAAGTACTCGCACTGTACCGGTACGATAACCGAATCGGCAGCAGTAAGCGCGTTGATGGTGATAAGGCCCAATGACGGTGAGCAGTCGATGATAATGAAATCATATTCGCTGCGCAGGCTGTCAAGCACGCCTTTCATCTTAAACTCTCGGTTCTCCAGGTTGATCATTTCTATCTCGGCGCCTACCAGGTCGATATGTGCGGGCAGCAGATCAAGGTTTGGGGTATCTGTTTTCTGTATAGCCTCATGCGGATCGATCTCATTAATGATGCATTCATAAATGCTATTCTTAATGTTGCGCGGATCGAACCCGATACCCGAAGTAGAGTTTGCCTGCGGGTCGGCATCAACCAATAAAGTCCTGAATTCCAACACCGCCAAACTTGCAGCCAGGTTAATGGATGAAGTTGTTTTGCCTACACCGCCCTTTTGGTTGGCCAAAGCTATAATTTTGCTCATTTTAGTAAATATAAATTTTAATTGCCGGGTTTACAGTAACGAAAAACCGAAGCGGAAATTTCTAACTTCGTAAAGTTTTTTAGCCGGCGCTAAGATACAAAATTAATAAATGCCAGCCGTCGCAAAAGTCATGACAGGTGTTTAAACAATAATTTTACTCACATTTTTTACACCTATTTACACACATTTCTTGATAAAATGATCACTATTATAGCATCCACCAGCCGCCCCGGCAGTGCAACCCTCAAAGTAGCAAAGTATTACCAGAAAAGGCTGGCAGAAAAAGGAACCGAAGCGGGCGTACTCTCGTTGATGGACCTGCCGCCAAACCTGCTGCAAACCGACCTGTACGGCAAACGCAGCGAAGCATTTGGCCGGATACTGGAGACGGTGAACCGGACGGACAAGTTCATTTTCATCATCCCCGAGTACAATGGCAGCTATCCAGGTGTGTTAAAAGTATTTATAGATGCGTGCGATTTCCCCGAAAGCTTTTATGAGAAGAAAGCCGCATTGGTAGGCATATCATCAGGCAAGTATGGCAACATCCGTGGGATAGACCATTTTACCGGCGTTTGTCATTATTTCAATTTACATGTGATGGCGCTCAAGCTGCACATAGCCAATATTAAAACAGAATTGGATGCGGATGGCAACCTGTTTAAAGAAGATACGGTGAAATTTACGGATGAGCAGATGGAGAAATTTATCGCGTTTTAATACCTGTTTCATATTTAACCACAGAGGGCACTGAGAAATGAAAACACAGAGAGCACAGAGGTTTTGCTTGCTTATCATTTTAAATAAAAATCTCTGTGACCTCTGTGTAAATCTCCGTGTTCTCTGTGGTTAAAATCTTCAGTATAAAAATCATTTGCTATTTTTATCACATTCATTTATCTGCACATGGAAACAACAATATCACTTCTCGATACGCTCAAAACATTTGAGCAGCTTAAGGATGTACCTGAAGACCAATTGCAATGGCTTATCGATAATAGCCTCGACCGCACTTTCCAGGATGGCGAGATGGTTGCCACGCTGGGCGAGGAAATGTCGGGGCCGCATTTTATTTTAAGCGGCAAGCTGCATTTATCCGGGATGCAAGCAAACGGTCAGTGGCGCGAGATGACATTTGAAGAGGGCGCAATAACCGGGTATTTACCTTTTTCGAGAGGTAAAATAATGCCGGGAAATAGCAAGTCTATTGGTGAATCACATATCCTCACCCTTAAAAAGGACAAGATGATGGAGATGATCCGCGAGAATTTTGAGCTTACGCAGGCACTGGTGCATGTAATGACCACTCGTGTGCGCAATTTCACCGCCCTGGAACAGCAGAATGAAAAAATGATGGCGCTGGGCAAGCTGTCGGCAGGGCTGGCGCATGAGTTGAACAACCCGGCGGCAGCTATCGTGCGCGATTCCGTTTCGCTGCGTGATCATCTGAAACTACAGCCGCATACCTTTAAAAAGGTCATCAACATACAAATGAGCCCCGGGCAGGTGGAAGCCATGAATGAGGAACTGTTCAGGGTTCTTACAGACAAAGACCGGAAAGTGATGACCCTTAAGCAAAAGAACGAACGGGAAGACGAGCTGGTTGACTGGCTTGAAGAACGCAGTGTGGAGAATAGCTACGATATAGCCGAAAGCCTGGTTGAATTTAATTTCTGCTCGTTTGATCTCGACCGTATTGCAGAGCATATCCCTAATGACTACTTATCGCCTGTTTTTAAATGGATCTGCAGCATTGTGGAAACTGAAAGGATGGTGGAAGATATCCAGGAATCAGCGCGCAGGATTGCAGAACTGGTGAGCTCCGTAAAAACCTATACCCACATGGACCGCGGCACCGATAAGCAATTTGCCGACATCCATATCGGCATACGCAATACACTAACTATGCTGGGTTATAAGCTGAGAAAAGGCAATATCCAGGTTGTGGAAGATTTCGACCATACCTTGCCTCCTGTAAAAGCGCTGATAGGCGAGCTGAATCAGGTTTGGACCAACCTGATAGATAATGCAACCGATGCGATGGAGCCGAACGGCAAAGGCATCCTGACCATCAAAACGCATAAAGACCGTGACTCGGTAAAGGTATCCATTATCGACAATGGGCCCGGCATACCGCAGGATGTGCAGTCGCGCATATTCGATCCGTTCTTTACAACAAAGGAACTGGGAAAAGGTACCGGACTAGGATTGGAAATGGTGCAGCGCATAGTGCAGCAGCATCGCGGCTCAATAAAAGTAATATCACAACCCGGGCAAACAGAATTTGAAGTTTGTTTCCCGATAAATGGGTAAGCCCCACCTAACCCTCTCCGCCGGTTGGCGGAAGGGCTTTAAAAAATATTAAATGCCCGGTTCTTAAAGTCTCCCCTACCGGGGGAGATTTAGAGGGGGCTGATAAATACAATTATGGAAAGACCTATCATATTTTCAATAGACGACGACCCGCAGGTACTACGCGCCATAGCCCGCGACCTGCGCACTACTTACGGCAAGGAATACAAGATCATGAGCACTACTTCGGCGCAGGAAGCGCTCGATACCCTTTCCGATCTGAAGAAAAGCTCGGATGTGGTTGCTATGTTCGTGTGTGACCAGCGCATGCCGGAGATGGAGGGCGTTGATTTTCTGCAGAAGGCTATCAAGATATATCCCAGCGCCAAACGTGTGTTGCTCACGGCTTATTCAGACACAGAAGCTGCCATAAAAGCGATAAACGATGTGCAGCTGGATTATTACCTGATGAAGCCATGGGACCCGCCGGAGGAAAAACTTTACCCGGTAATAAACGACCTGCTCGACGATTGGAATAATGATTACATCCCCGAGTTTAAAGGGATCAAATTAGTAGGCTATCAATATTCACCACAATCGCATACAGTAAAGGATTACCTGGCAAGTAACCTCATCCCATATAAATGGCTCGATGTAGAGAAAAACCCTGAAGCAAAAGAGGTGCTGGATTTGAACAGTTGCACTGAAACTAAAAATCTGCCACTGGTAATATTTGAAGATGGCGCAGTGTTGCCCAACCCTACCATTCGCCAGATAGCCGAGAAGATGGGCAGAAGCCCGCAGGCAAAGAGCGATATTTATGATGTAGTAATTGTTGGCGCAGGCCCTGCAGGCTTAGCCGCAGCGGTTTACGGTGCATCGGAAGGGTTAAAGACGTTATTGATAGAGCGCAGAGCGCCGGGTGGCCAGGCGGGATCCAGCTCGAGAATTGAGAATTATTTGGGTTTTCCATCAGGATTGAGTGGTGCTGATCTCACACGTCGCGCAATTACCCAGGCAAAGCGTTTGGGTGCGGAATTCCTGTCGCCGCAAATGGTGAGCAACATTACGCAGAAAGATGGCTATAAAACCATAATGCTCGACGACGGGCCGGAGATCAACAGTCGTACGGTGATCATTACCACCGGTGTGGATTATCGCAAGCTGGATGTAAAAGGTGTAGATAATTTTACCGGGGCAGGCATCTACTATGGCGCAGCCATGACAGAAGCCACTGCCTGCAAAGACAAGGAAGTATACATCATCGGCGGTGGGAATTCGGCCGGGCAAGGTGCTGTTTACTTATCCAAGTTTGCCAAAAGCGTGTATATCATTATCCGCAGGGATAGCTTGAGCTATACCATGTCGGCGTATTTGATACAGCAGATAGAAGATATATCCAACATCCATGTAACGCCGGACACAGAAGTATGCGAAGCAATGGGGGACGGACACCTGGAAAAACTAACCATCACTAACGTGAAAACCAAAGCCACCGAAACACGTGATGCTGATGCGCTTTATATTTTCATCGGTGCAAAACCGTATACCGACTGGATAAAATTGGATATCCTGAGAGATGAAAAAGGCTTTATTGAGACGGGGCGCGAGCTGCGCAGGTATGACACATTTGGCAAGATATGGAAAGAGAACCGCGACCCATTCCTGCTCGAAACCAGTTGCCGCGGCATATTTGCAGCGGGCGATGTACGTGCCGGGGCGATGAACCGTGTAGCATCTGCGGTGGGCGAAGGTTCAATGGCGATCAGCTTTGTGCATAAGTATTTGGCGGAGGTGTAACCATAATATTTCATGATTTTTTGCATATGTGATATTTTTAAATAATTTCACGGCACACAATTATGAAATACCTAAACCTGATACTATGCATGGCGCTTTTGCCATTGCTGCAAATGCCGTTTTCGGCCAATGCCCAAAATGTAACGTCTTCAACCAAAGACACTATTCACGACACAGGAAAAAAGGGGATCCGGTTTTTCGCGGGGGCAAATGCTAATTTTGTAACAACCAGTTATGGTAGCGACGGGTCCTATATAGATAACCTGAAAGGTGCGCCTTCTTATCACTCAACAACGCCACAAGTGAATATCGGTACAGATATTTTCTTTGATAAAAATAAACAGGCATTCATCTTCAGGGTTGAGCTTGGCGGAACTACCGGTAAAACAAGTTTTACAAACAATTACAACGGCGGGAGCAACATTACTGCAGATAGGTTTGCGCAGAAAATGAATTTCAACTACGCAAGCGTGTCGTTAACACCGCAGATCATCCTCAATATTTACAATAGCAATAGCTTTAAATTTTACGCGGGTACAGGCATTAGCATTGTAAGCGAACACTACAGCAGTAAATATTATGCAAACGTGGTTTATAGTTCAACAACCAATACCACGCAAACAACCGACGAAACCAGTTCTTTTCCGCCGTTGCGTTCAATGGTCTACTACGTGCCGGTAAAAATTGGTTTTGTGATCGATAACACGGTGGATATATACGCGGGGTACTCGCCGAAAGCTGATATGAGTGCTGCGATAGGCCAAACATCTATAGCATCTTCCTCATTCCAGGCGGGGATAAATTACCTGTTTGGCGGCAAATAATTACTGCACTATTGAAGGTTCGATAGCCATAAATATCTGGCATAAGTATGTGGATTTAAGATAAGTGCAATAAAGTAATGTTACTGCAAATTATTAGCTAACTTTAATACACATAAACTTGATCACTTATTATGAAATACCTTTACGTTGTATCGTTATTCATTTTATGGCTGCCATTACACAGCTCAGCACAAAACAATTACAAAGCAGGTTATATTGTTACCACAAAAGGCGATACCGTAATTGGATTTATTAACTACAGGGAATGGGAGTACAATCCATCCAAAATTGAATTTAAAACAGCTATTAATGCTTCAGCCAAAACTGAACATACAACAGAAAGCATAATTGCCTTCGCAATAAACGGCTTTGAATCCTACAGGCGGTTCACTTTACCTGTTTCCCAGGATCAGATAGAATATTCGAATTTATCACAAGGCATTGATAGTACCACGGTGAGTAAAACGGCTTTTTTCCAGATAATAGCAAAGGGTGAAAATGTAACCTTATATACTTATTCGGACAGAACGAAACAGCGGTTTTTTATTAGCGAAAAAGACCAGCCACCTTATGAGTTGATATATCACATGTATATAGATCCGAATGGATTGAACCATGTACTTACAGACGCCGGGTATAAAAAGCAGTTATTAAAGTTGGCAGCAAAATATCAATCCGCCCAACCCGAATTTTATACGCAGATACAGGAAGCTGATTATAAATATGCCGATATTATTAAGATTGTAAATAAAATAAATGGCCTGAATGATTTAACGGAGGAACAAAAGCACCTGTCAAAACCGGGAGCGGAATATTTTATTACCGGGGGCATCAACAGCTCAACGATCAGGCTATCAGGTATTGACAATATAAATTACACTTTATCTTCTTCATCATTGTTTCCACAAATTGGCGGTGGGATGAATTTATACTTAAATAAGGATGTTGGGCGATTAGTTTTCAGGCCTGAAATATATTTTAGCGGCAGTAAAGCAAATTATGATTTTACTTATAATCCTGACCCTAATCAAAGCGTAGTTTCATACACTGAGTTAATGAGCTTTAAAATGTACAGACTATCATTGGCGCCACAAATCTTATATAATATTTACAATGGCCAGCAATTTAAATTTTTCCTGGCTGTGGGGATCAATGCACAGTTTTGCTTCTATTCAAATGAGCAATACACTATTACCACCCATTATTCCGGGAGCAATTCAGGTACAGATGCCACCCAGCCTGGCTTGTTTCCTTTTACTTATAATGTGAATTTTAACGGGATAGGAAAGGCCGGCATCACGATCAATAACAGATTTGAAATATACGCAGCTTATATACCTTCAACCGAACTGATTAAAGATTCGTATAATATGACTTTAACGCAATATACTTTTGGCCTAAGTTATTTATTCGGTAAAACACAGAAATAACGTTACTGCACGATCAGCAGCCAACCTGTGAGCTTCGGGGTGCTGTTTTTCAGGTCGATCACATAATAATAAGTCCCGGTTGGCAGTACTTTGCCGTTGAGCTTGCCATCCCATGATTTATTGTAGCCGATGCTTTTGTAAACCTGCTGCCCATAACGGTCGAACACCTGCAGCAGGCAGTCCGGGTAGGTAACCAGCGCGTCGATATCCCACTTATCATTTACCCCGTCGCCGTTTGGCGAGAAGGTGTTTGGGATGGTGATCTTTTTATAAACCTTCACAAAAACACTGCTGCTGTCATCGCCGCAGTTATTGGCTGATTTTACATGAAGCGTGTAAGTAATATCGTCTGTAGGATTGGCGACAGGAGTGAGTGAAGTAGGGTCAGACAATGCGCTGTCGGGCGTCCAATAGTAACTGCCGCCATATTGTTCGCTGCCGGTCAACCTTACCTGTTGCCCCTCGAAGATCACTTTGTTGCTGCCGGCATTGGCTATGGCTTTCTTCTCTACATTAACGGTAACGCTGTCAGTAGCGAAGCAGCCATTCTGGTTGTAAATTTTCACCTTGTAAGTTGTGGTATCGTTAGGCGAGGCAATGGGATTTGCGATGGTAGAGTCGGAGAGTGTTTTACCCGGCGACCATGAATAGCTTACGCCCCCTGACGCGCTGATCTGTGTAGGGGTTCCCGCACAAATAGTAGTACCGCCTGCTGTTGAACCAGCCGGCAACGGATTTATGGTTACGGCTGTTGTAGCAGTTGATGAGCAATCATACTGGTTATAGGCTGTGACCGTATAGGTCCCCGCGTTTGCGCTGGTTACATTTTTGATCACAACGGGATTTTGCGTGGTGACTGGTAAATTAGGCCCCGTCCATTGATAGCTTGTACCGCCGGATGCCGAAAGCACGATCGAATTACCAACGCATGCAGACTCCGTGGGATTCACGCCGGATACAACCGGGTTGGCGTAAACATTAACGATTAACGGCGCCGAATATGTTCGGCAATTTGGAGAGGTGCTCGAACCATTACTAATACCTACGCGATATTGATAGGAACCGGGAATAGCATTTGGAAACTGAACCGGATAGGTGTCTGATGTTTGTCCGATAACATCCTGCCAGCCGTTACTTGTATAAGTCTGCCATTGATAGTTTGGGTTATTATTTCCTACTACGCTTGCGCTAAGTACATAAGTTGTATTGTCGCCCTCGCATATTGGCTGTGTTTTGGTGCCGCTAACTGAGCCAAAGCCCGCCTGTATCACCGGCCCGCAGGCCCTGAAAACGATATCATCCAACACCAGGTCATTACCATTACCACCCGGCGCATTATTGGTAAGTTTTACAATTACTGATGATACGGTATTGGGTGTGGTGAAATATAAGCTGTCTTTTACCCAGGTTGGTGTTGATGTTGCGGCAATGGAACCCGTATTTAGTGTGCTCAACACGGTTCCGTCGGGCGCATCTACTTCAAAAGTGATATCGGGTTCGCTTACTCCCGACCCGCTCGCCGCTTGGGTGATCAGGTTGAGTATCCATGCAGAAAACTGGTAGGTGGTACCGGGGCAAAGGACGGGTGCACTTTGTGTAAAAAATACGCTTGGATCTTGCGAAGCATTGACAATCATCATATACCCGTTCGGATTGCCCGTATGGTCATGCGGTACAAGTTGCCAGGTATTGTGGCAGGAAGGATCGAGGGCGTTGACTATTGTATATTGCCCGTCATTTGGGCAAGGGTTCGAAGTGTACTGCATGTTAGTGGTAGAGCTTGGAAGTGCTGTTCCCGGGTTTTGCCCGGAGCCGAAATCCTCGTTTATCACCGGGTCGCCCAAACTACCGTCACATTTGGTTGGGGTTGTTGTTTGCGCGCTTAAATGCAAAGCCATGCCGATCAATATCAGCAACATAAAAACAGGGCGTATGGTTCGCATTAATACGGGGTTCACAATTAGCTGGTCTTCAAATGTAAATTTTAAAACTAATGGAAAATAATATAGTCTATAATTAGTTCGTTACAAACGTCGGTTATCGTATAATTAGTTTAAAAAGTGGTTGAAAGCTTGCAATTTAGTATTTATTTCAGCAAGTGTAAATTCTACACACTTATTCTGGAGGATAATCTTGACGACCGACATGTAAAACTTATATCGGTTTAGAATAATGACCGGAAATATTTGAATAAACAAATCGTATTTTTGAACCTGATTTGACGGCGCCTATGATAAAAATATACACCCTGTTAATTTTTATTTTCCTGTTTGATGGCGCTATAATGGCTCAAACCAAGCCTGATTCCACAAAAAAAGATACCATAAGGCATATTACACAGGTAACCGTTACCGGTTACCTCACTGATCAGACAGTGCTCTCTGTTCCCGCATCTGTAAATGTTCTGACAACGGCACAGCTTAAATTACAGCCTGATAATTCATTGGTTTCCGCTTTGAATACCGTACCAGGTGTGCGGATGGAAGAGCGCTCTCCCGGAAGCTACCGGCTTTCGATCCGTGGCAGTTTGCTGCGTTCGCCGTTTGGCATACGCGATGTAAAAGTATATTATGACGACCTGCCGCTCACCGATGCCGGCGGCAATACTTACCTCAATGCCATCGATGTAAATAGCATACAGGGCCTGGAAGTATTGAAAGGGCCGGACGGCAGTTTATTCGGCGCAAACTCGGGCGGGGTAGTGCTGGTGAAACCCGTTAACCGGTATAACGACAGTAGCTTTGTGTCTGTATCGGTTGACGGTGGCTCGTATGCGTTATACCATGAAAATGTGGCCGTTCAGGATCATCAGGCCAATAACCTGCTTAACATTAATCAGGCTTATGAAACTTATGGCGGTTACCGGCAGAACAGCAGCATGCACCGCAGCTATTTCCAGTTATACGACAAATGGAACTACGCCCCGCATGACGATCTGAAAATAATGGGCTTTTACTCTGATCTGTATTACAAAACGCCCGGCGGCCTTACCTACAGCCAATACCTTATAGAACCGCAGGATGCACGTTTGCCTACGGCCTTTGTACCCGGCGCTTTACAGCAAAAAATAGCCATCGGTACCAAAGTCACTTATGGTGGGGCGGTGAATGAAATACACATTACCGATAATCTGCGCAATGTGTTTGCGGTGTATGGCAGTTATGTAAATTTCTACAACCCGTTCATTACCAATTTCGAGCAACGGTATGAGTATACTTATGGTTTGCGTACTTATTTTGAGCTTACCGGAAAACAGCAGCCAAATTATAAATGGAACGCCAACCTCGGCCTGGAATGGCAGCGCACCAATACCGATGATAACAATTATGGCAATGATGCCGGCGTGAGGGATACCGACCAAACGCTGGATAAAATACACACCACGCAGCATTTCATCTTCGCGCGTTATACGGCTGATCTTTATAAACGCCTGCACATCGAAACGGCGCTCAGTCTTAATTTTTATGATTACAAGTTCCTGAACGTATATCCAAATGACGAGCAGAATTATACCAACCGGCCCTTCACTGCCGAGCTGATGCCAAGGATCGCTCTATCCTATCAGCTTACCAATAATTTCGCTTGGCGGATATCGGCAAGCCGGGGCTATTCAACGCCAACGACTGCCGAGATTCGCCCGACTGATAACCTCATCAATACCAACCTGCAGGCCGAATATGGCTGGAACTATGAAACAGGTTTCAGGCTGAGAAATGCAGATGAAACGATGTATTTAGATGCCTCTGTGTTTTACTATAAACTGCATGATGCTATCGTGATGCGCCAGAATCCCGACGAAACAAGTTATTACGTAAACGCGGGCGGCGCCACCCAGCCTGGGCTCGAGATCGCGCTTACCGATTGGCTTGTCAGGCAAAAAAAGGATGGTTTTTTGAGGGGATTACAGTTTAACGAATCGG
>JABDAU010000052.1 GCA_013289045.1 Bacteroidota bacterium
GGAGCGTTGATCGACCGTGCAGGCAGCTGTAATTTTCAATCAGATGGCAGTCTTTATAAGGGAGCTTTGGGCGTTCATTTATTAATCATTGAGTTTGCTTCGCCTCAAACCGCAAGGATGCCTTTTTTCGAACGTTCGCGAGCGCCGCTTATTAATCATTCAAGCAATCATTTCATTCACAAGGCACAAAACATTACATAAATTGTATGAACAGTTATCCATTTGAGAAAAAGACATTGCCATTTGGCGTGCTTGACCTCTGTAAACGCAGCGATACACAAACTACCGGCCAAGCTATTGGCGAAATAATACAGTTGGCCCGTTTGGCAGACGATATGGGGTATAGCCGTTACTGGCTTGCAGAGCACCATGTGCCGTACGTAGCTTCGCCTGCACCAGAGCTTATATTATCGCTGTTAAGCCAGCAAACCCAAAGAATACGGATCGGAACCGGTGGAACAATATTGGGCTATTATAGCCCGTATAAGATTGCCGAAGTGGCAAGCACATTACAAACATTGAGTGGCGGCCGCTTCGACCTGGGCATTTGCCGGGGCCCCGGTGTTGTTGATAAAGCAATTGCATCCGAATTGGTAAGCGGTAACTTATGGGAGTTGGAAGACTCTGTTTTTTCTTCAAAGATTGGCAAAACAGCCGCCCTTATACGCGGAATAACTGATGCCGGCGGTATTAAAATACACAATGCAGCCGATGATAGCCCACAGCTGTGGATGCTCGGCTCCGGCGATAATAGCGCTATCCTGGCGAATAAATTTGATATGTCGCTTGCTATCGCTTTGTTTATCACCAAAGACGAGGAAAGAGCATATAGCACCAATAAATTATTTTATTCGGGGATTGGTGATCGTAATAAACTTCAAAAGAAATCGACGATGGCGGTAAGTGTTGTAGCGGCCGATACCGAAGAAAAGGCTAATTTAAGACATGAAAAACTAGTTAGTTGTGGTACAATGCCCAGTAATATTGTTGGCTCTTACAAACAAGTTACAGAAAAACTGAACAACCTGTTATCCAAATTTGAAATGGATGAATTGCTTATCGTGTTGCTATCACGCGATCATCAGGAACGGATAGATACGTATGGCTGTATCGCAGAAAATTTCTCCGTATACGCATAACAAAAAAGAATCACCCCATCTACAGCTTCCTGAACCAACGTATTCCTTTGATCCATATAAAATGCGGATGGTATTATACTGTAGTTTAGAACTGGAAAGCAGCAAATTTGTTCTGGTATCACATGGTATATATGGAGCCTAAAATAAGGTACTCATAATTCAAAATGATTAAGTTTATGTAATGGATCATCGGTCGGCACATACTTATCCCAAACTATACTTTTACAGGCGGATCGTCCAGGCTAAGCTATTTATAGATGCACATTATGCCGAAAATATCGAGCTGTATGGCATGGCCGATGAGGCTTATTATTCCAAATTTCACTTCAGCCGTAAGTTCAAAGAGGTTTACCGGTATACGCCGCACCAGTACCTGGTCTTTGTCCGTATCGAAAACGCTATGCGGCTATTGGCCTCGGGCATGGCGGTAGCGGCAGTTTGTAAGGCGGTAGGTTTTGAGGAATTAAGTTCTTTTAGCCGCCTGTTTAAACGCCGGACAGGTATGAACCCATCCGTGTACCTGTTAAAACAGCAGGCCTTACACAAACAGATAGCAGAAGCGCCCTTAACGTTAGTGCCGCATTGCTTCGCGTATCAATACGGCCTCGTTGAAAAAGAGCAATTTCAGACAAGTGACATCTGATCTTTTCCGTGTTACTTTGTGTTAAACATCAAAATAACAGATCATGATCACGAGAATGACCCACATGAACATCTATGTCCTGGACCAGGACAGCGCCGTTGATTTTTACACGAATAAGCTAGGACTGAAAGTAATTATTGATGCGCCGATGAACAAGGATGCGCGCTGGCTAACAGTAGGCACGGCGGAGCAGCCGGGCTTTGAAATTAACTTAACGCCTGTACACGAGAGTTTGCTGCATTCAAAAGACACGGTGGATGCTTTGCGCGACCTTATTAAAAAAGGAACCTTTGGCGTGGGTATTTTTACCTGTACCGATATTATGGCTACTTATGAAGAGCTAAAGGCAAAAGGCGTAGAATTTATCAAACCGCCGACCAAAGAGTTCTATGGCACTGAAGCCTTGTTCAAGGACGACTCAGGGAATTGGTTCTCTTTGGCGCAATTAACCCCGGTGAACGCATGAAGACCCTGTTTGACGAAAAAACTAAGGGCAGAACTGGTGGATAGAATAAATGGGCTCAATGAGCAGAGCCGGCCGCAATGGGGTAAAATGACAGTTTACCAAATGATTATGCATTGCGCCAAATGGGAAGATATGCTATTGGGAAAAACGCTGTATAAGCAATCCTTTCTTGGTCGTATAATTGGCAAATTTGCCTTAAAGGATATGTTAAAGGACGAGCCGGTAAAACCGAATTTACCCACGGTGCCTTCCTTTAAGATGACCGATAACGGGGATGTGGAAACAGCAAAAAAACAATGGCTGGACCTGCTGGCAGAACACACAGGAAGAGAGCCCGCAGGTTTCGTACACCCGTTCTTCGGATAGTTAACCGCAGAACAGGCCGGCCGAATGGCTTATAAACATATTGACCATCATCTAAGACAGTTCAATTGTTAATTTAATGAAACGAATTCATGAATAAGATCAATTTAACTGCCTATTACGCAACCATCAAAAAAAAAACAGGGAAAACGCCGGCAGATTTTAAGGAATTAGCCATCAGGCAAGGCTATTTTGAGAACGGGGTTTTGAAACCAACTGTTAAAGCTGCCGGGGTGATTGCCTGGCTTAAAAAGGATTTTGGTTTGGGGCACGGGCATTCGCTGGCCATTTACCACTCTTTTAAAGGGGAAGAATAATTAAAATTCAGGACAGCGAAAGCAGTTACCCATTCAATAAAAACGCCGCCTTTATCAAGTGCGTAATCCCCCCCGCGGCAATTTGCAGCCCGACGCAAAAGATCAGGAACGCCATAATGCGGTTGATGATCACTTCGTTATGCGTGCCGATATAGCTGATGAGCCGGTTGGTATTGAGATAAAACAGGAAAATGAGCAGGCAGATCCCAATGATAGAGACGACAATTGCACCTATGTTCACCAGGTATATCGACAAATCTTTATCGGCGCTTTGTGCGCTCAGCGTAAAGAGCACGGCGATGGTGCCTGCCCCGGCAGTTATAGGGAAAGTGATGGGGTAGAATAATTTGTTTTCTACCTGTTTTATTTTCTCCAGTTGTTCTGTTTTTTCATTCGATTTGGCAGGGGCTTCCTTCTCGTCGGATGAAAGAAATTCCCAGCCGATCTTGCAGATCATAATACCACCGGCCAATTGAATAATGGGGATAGACAACCCGAACAGCTCCAAGATCCAATGCCCGATAAATAAGGTCACAATGCAGATCATGAACGAATAAAAGGTGACGCGCATAACAGCGTTGATCCGTTCTTTTCGGGACAGGTCTGAAAAATAAGGGCTTAAAATAAACGCCGTCCCCAGCGGGTTAACCACCGGGAAAAGGGCGACAAACCCTATAAAAACCAAATGAATAAAACTGTTAAAATGAATTGGCATCGCGGATCAAATCTATAAAATCATTCGCTTAAAAATAACAAGGGCTGCCTTTTTCCGGCAGCCCTTTACTTTATATTTATCCGGTCAGGTTAAACGCCCAGGTCTTTAATAATAGCATCTATCTTTTCTTCCAATTGCTTATCGGTTTCCTTGTAAGCATCTTTGCTGCTTAATTTGCCATTTACACTGCAATAGAATTTAATTTTAGGCTCGGTGCCTGACGGGCGGGCGGAAATGATGCTGCCATCCTCGGTGATGAACTGCAGCACATCTGATTTTGGCAATTCGATAGGCTTTTTGGTATTACTCGTTAGGTCGGTTTCCTCGCGCAATTCGTAATCTTTCAGCGTGATCACTTTTGAACCGCCTAACGTTGCCGGCGGATTGGTACGAAACTTCTCCATAAGGGCTTTGATTTCTTCTGCGCCCGTTTTACCTTTTTTAGTGATCGAGATCAGCTTTTCTTTAAAGAAACCATATTTAACATAGGTTTCCAGCAAAGCCTCGAACAAGCTGCTGCCCTGGTCTTTGTAATAGGCAGTCATTTCAGCAATAAACGCGCTCGAAACAACGGCATCTTTATCACGCACCAGCTCACCTACCAAATAACCGTAGCTTTCCTCGCCGCCGCCTATAAAAGTTTCCTTTCCCTGCAGTTGGGTCATCAGCTCGCCGATGTATTTAAAGCCGGTTAAGGTATTAAAGCATTTTACATTTTTCGCAGCTGCGATGGTATCTATGAGGTTTGAGGTTACAATGGTTTTTACAATGTACTCTTTGCCTGTCAGTTTACCCGCTTCTTCCCAGGCAGTTAACAGGTAATTGATAAGCATGCTGCCGGTTTGGTTACCGTTCATCAGGATAAACTCGTTATCAGTATTCTTTACAGCGATACCGACGCGGTCCGCGTCGGGGTCTGTTGCTAATACTAAATCGGCATCCGTTTCCTGCGCTTTTTTAAGGGCCAGCGTTAAGGCTTCTTTTTCCTCTGGGTTTGGATAAACCACGGTTGGAAAATTGCCGTCAGGCGTTGTCTGCTCATCAACCAATATCACATTTTCAAAACCGAACAGCGCCAAAGCTTTTGGTACTAACGTAATGCCTGTACCATGTATTGGTGAATACACGATCTTCAAATCTTTCTGACGTTTGATAGCTTCTTTGGAAACTGATAGCGCAGTGATCTTCTCCAGGTAAGACTGGTCGATTTCCTCACCAATCAGTTCTATATTTTCTTCAACCCTGTCAAATTTAACTTCATCGATGCTCTTGATTGCAGCCACTTCATCCATCACTGCCTTGTCCTCTGGTGATACAAACTGGCCGCCATCGGCGCTGTAGGCTTTATAGCCATTGTACTCTTTAGGGTTATGCGATGCGGTAACCATTACACCGCTTTTGCAACCCAAAGTGCGGATGGCAAATGACAATTCGGGCGTAGGCCTAAGCTCCTTAAAGAAATAAACATGAATGCCATTGGCCGAAAATACTTCGGCAGTGATGCGGGCAAACAGGTCGGAATTATTACGGCTGTCGTGCGCAATAGCTACGCTTACCTTTTCGCCGGGATATTTCTTTTTCAGATGATTGGCCAGGCCCTGGGTGGCAGTGCCGATAGTATATTTGTTGATGCGGTTTGAACCGGGCCCCATGGTGCCGCGCAAACCACCTGTACCAAATTCAAGGTCGCGGTAAAAGGCGTCCGTTAGTTCAGTAAAGGCATTTTCATCAAGCAGTTTCTGAATTTGTTGTTTTACATCCGCATCGTAGCTTCCCTGAAGCCATGCGTTTACTTTCTGGAGGATGGTTGGATCTAATGACATTCTTTTTGGTGAGAAATAACACCGCTGAAATTACAAACTATTGCCTGAATTGTTGTGATAAATGTAATATTTGGGAAACGGCTGTGTTTCGGATATCGGTTAGGGGTTTCGTTTTTTAACGGGCATCATGCGCATTTAATTTTTTTTCGTGAGCAATTTGATGGTCTTTACCTCATCTTCGCTAAACGGCGTACCATTTTTGCGCAAAATATCGTGAAACCACAATTCCGGTTCTTTACCATCGGGCATAGGCGTGCCCCAGGCATAAATGGTATTGGTTTTACCGGATATAAAACCCCAGTTAATTGCGCCTACATTTTCCCGCTTTAAAAGCGGCATGATGATTTGAAACAGGCTGCCGTTTTTCCGCGCCATATACTCCGTACAGATCAATGGGCGACCATATTGCTGTAGTTCCCCGATCTTCTTTTCATGCGCATCTACGTATGAATAATTGTGATAGGTGATCACGTCCGAGTTTTCTGCCTGAAATTTATTCAAGTCCGAAAAGCTTGTGTCCCAATTCCATTCGCCCGAGCTTAACGGCTGCGAAGGATTAACCTCGCGTGCCCACCCGAAAACTGCTTTGAGCAAAGGCAGGCTTTTGTTAATATAATTACTGTTGCCCGGTTCATTGTACAGGTCCCAAAACAATATCCGTTTATCATTCTTATGTTCAGTTAAAATGTCTTTAATATATGCCTCGAGCATTTTCAGGCTATCCGGGTTGTTTCGGATCGCCGTTCCCGGATCACGCACCCAGCCGCTGTTATGAATTCCCACTTTAAGAGCAGGCTGTCTGCCTGCATGATACTCATCATTCCAGCAGTCATCAAAAAACACCAAAATGGTTTTAATGCCGTGTTTGGATGAAATGGCAAGATATTCATTCAGTCGCTTTTTAAATCCTTCCTTGTCTGATGTCCATGCCACATGATGCAGGAACACACGCATAGTATTAAAGCCCAGGTTTTGCGCCCAGCCCAGCTCACGGTCTATGGTCTGCGGGTCGAATGTAGCCGCCTGGAACATTTCTAACTGATTGATGGCAGTACTTGGCTGATAATTACAGCCACGCGGCCATGCCTGTTGTTTGTACCATGCATTGGCTTTCTCCGCGCTCCAGCGGGTTTGTGCTGTTGCTGCTACTGTAATAGAAATTGCCAGGATAAATGTGAATAAGCTTTTCATTTTGATTCCATAAGTTGCGTTCAGCTAAGCTTACCGCATTATTTACTTGATAGATGTTTTAAACAGATATAAAGATCGATATATAAACGTGATTTAGAAAGATCTGTATGGCCGGCTGTAATATTCAAATTTCGCTTACGCCTTAGGTGGCGAAATACGTTTTAAGATATATGACAATATCAGCTCAAAAACCACATATCCTGCAAAAATGAAATAGCCGGGCTGCAGCGAAGTGTAATTGACGGTAGTGGTCGTCAGTACGTCATTGTGGATATTGAGATTGCCCAGTTCGCTCTTTAAAATGCCGTTCAGGCCGATATAGGTCATCAGCATACCTACGATCATCACATCGGCCATATCCCATTTACTTGCTTCAAAGGCCAGGTAATTGATCACTTTGTTGTTTTGGGCAAACATATGTACGCCTTTAGCCGTCAGCCGGATAAATGGTAGCAGCACAATAAAAAGGAGGATCAGTATACCTACGGCTATCGCATCGGGCTTTTGCTGGTTAAGCAGCGTAGTGATTATGCCCCATATGCTTTTGCTTTGAAAGAACAGTACCTGGTTCTCAAAATTCACCTTTTCGCCCAACAGCATAAAATCGAACGACCGGATACGGGCATCAACTTCTATCACCGGCGAAGTGAGGCCGACTATCAGCAATACAGCCGCAAACAGCAGCGACATAACAAACAGTGTGGTTTGCAAATAGCCCCTTTTATGCATGAGCCACCAAAGTACAAGCGCAGCAAGTACGCAGGCCAGCATATAAAAGGTATTTTTAATAGTCTCTGCCCAAATGGCGCCGAGGCGGTTATGGATGGCTTTTTTGAAAGTCGCCGGATCGGTTACGTGATATTTTTGATAAACGTATTTGGTCACCTTTGCATCTGCTTCGCTGGTGTTGTCATAAGTTTGATTTTCGAGCTGGTTTATTTTGCTGGAAGCAATGTCTTTTAAGCGCGCCTGGCTCTGCGGGCTGCTTACTTTTTGTACGATGGTTTTGGCGAAAGGCTTCACCTGCGCCTGCAGTGAATTGGAGTCGATCAACGCATGGAAAGCCATTTTCTTGAGTTTCCCGCCAAGGGACTTTTGCGGTTTATCGATCCCGGCAACAGCTTTGGCAACCAGTGCATGCAGCTCTTTCTCAACTGCCAGCAGCATTTGCTTTTTTTGCTCGGGTGTTATGCTATAGCCATTGATCTGCTGGTCCATAACCCCTGATACCCGGTCGCGCCATTGATCGACGGAAAAAAGGCCAAAGGTGATACTGTTTGCGAGGCTGTAATCCTGCTTGATAACCTGTTGCTGTTTGGCCAGTACATGCACGCGGTAGCCAAAATAAGCCGCCCCGGCGAGCAAAATGCTCAGCCCCACTATCAGCAATATGTTGGATAGTTTAGTGCGCATCGTATGGTGTTATAGCTTTCAGGATGGTGGACAGGATCAGCCCATACAATACGAAGCTGATAAAGATGATGTAGCCCGGCTGCAAAGCGGTGTTATTGGTAGTTAGAATGGTCAGATCGTCGCTTTTAATATTGAGATCGGCCAGTTGCCTGTCCAGCAAGCCGTTCAGGCCGATATAGGTCATCAGGATGGCTATAACGATCACGTCGGCCATACTCCACTTACCCGATTGGAAGGCAAAGAACTTAATAAACCTGTTTTCGGCTATTTTTCTTTTACTCAGCAAATGGATACCGGTTGAAAGCAGCTTCGTCACCGGGAACAGGATGCTAAAGCACAGGATCAATACGCCCACTGCTATCGAATCGGCGCCCGACTGATTGAACAAAACTTTCACTACGCCAAGGATGCTTTTGCTTTCGTAAAATAGTACCTGGTCTTTAAACACCACGTGTTCGCTCAGCAGTACAAAATCCAGCGACTTGATCCGGCAATCGACTTCTATCATGGAAGCCGTCAATCCTACAACCAGGAGTACAAACGCAAATAACAACGACATTATGAATAACGGCGCATGTAATGCTACATTTTTCCGCGAAAACCACCAAACAGCCAAAACAACCAAAATACAACCCTGCATGGCAAAACAATAGGTGAACATCTCGGTACGGATAGTGGCCAGCAAACTGCCCAGTTTTTGATTGAGCTGATCGGTAGAACTAACGCCATACTTGCGGTACAGTTTCCCGGTAAGCGACTGGTTGGCATTGCGGGTGCTGTCGAGCGTATCGCTGTGCCTTGCCTCGTTGAACTTGCTCATGGCCATATTACTGAGCTGCGCCTTTTGTTTCGGGTTATCAATTTTGGCGATGATGGATTTGGCAAAAGCAGGTACCTGTGCCTTGATCTTATCCGTATTTACAAAAGTCTTTACGGCCAGTTGTTTGATCTTTGCGCCAAGCGATTTCTGCGGTTTGTTTACCATCGCTTCGGCTTTATTGATCAGCGCATAGATCACCTGTTCAACTTCTACCTGCAGTTCCTGCTTCTCTTTTGGCGACAGTTTGAAGTGCCTGACCTGGTGATTGACGATGCCCGCAACTTTATCCTTCCATTGGTCTACGGAAAACAGGCCGAGCGTGATGTTATTCGCATCCGAATAATCCGACTTGATCTGCTCCTGCTGCGCCGAAAGCGTATGCAAGCGCCAGGCAAAAAAGCCTTCAACGCCTAGCAGCACTGCCAGCCCCAGGATTAGGATCAATTTTGGAACGGAAGAAGTTTTAGTAGTCAAACTGGTTGCTTTGGAATGAAAGCATAACCAAGGCTTAGTTAAAATGTTTGAGAAGTACGCCAGAAGGCTCTAAATACAATGATATCATATAGGGTGTTATTGCGTTTTGCTAAAATACAGTACCACGTAAGCTGTCTTATCGCCCAGGTTTACCGGTGACTTTAACACCATATGCGTATCATCGATACTGGTGACCAATAGCTGATAACCATTTTCCACTTTGCTTGCCTTATCGCCCTGGTAAAGCTTTTTAAATTGAAATACCGCACCGTTGCTGCTGTCATACGACCAGAAAATAGCTTGTACATTGCCATTTGCCAGGCTGTAAGTGCCATTGCCGCTATTGGTAAGTTTCCAGGTGCTGCCGTTGAAGTCTTGCGGAGGCCCCTGGTTAAACAACGTTTGAACCGAACCCGGCAAAAGCCCGTCATAACCGACATTGGTAAGCGTCCATGTTCCCACAAACCGGGCACGGGAAGCGCCTGCTACTGTTGCAGGGAGTTTTTTAACGGTTGAACAGGCTGAAATGACCGCCACAACGGCCATTAAGGTTATAACTATATTGAATTGTTTCTTTAAGATCTGCATACTATCAGAATAAACGTTTTGATTTTAATTATTGACCTTGCGCTGCCTGCTGTTTCATCTGGTCGTTCGCTACGATCACAATTTCGACACGACGGTTTTGCGCGCGACCGCCGGCTGTGCTGTTTGATGCAATTGGTTCTGTTTCGCCTTTACCCTGCTGGGTTAAACGGCTGCCACTTACTCCCTGCTGCACGATAAATGATTTTACTGCTGCTGCCCTTCTTATCGACAGGTCCATGTTGTGTGCCGCTGTACCGGTACTATCTGTATGGCCGATAATAGTGATATTGGTTTGCGGGTTGTTTTGCAGCGAAACGGCCAATTGTTTCAGGCTGGTTTGCGCGTCAGGCTTAAGATTGGTTTTGTCGATATCGAATAAAATACCCGAATCGAATTTTACTAATATGCCTTCGCCTTCCCTGGTTACGGTTGCGCCGGGTACCGTTTGCTTGATCTCGGCTGCCTGCTTATCCATTTTGTGCCCGATAAGGCCTCCGGCGGTTCCGCCAACAGCGCCGCCTAAAAGGGCCCCAATGGCGGTGTTGCCTGCTGCGTGGCCAATAAGTCCACCGATAACGCCCCCGCCTGCTGCGCCTATAGCAGCGCCCTTTTCTGTTTTTGTGAATGAACTACAACCCTGGAATGACAGGCTTACTGTAGTTAAGAATAACCCAATTGTGATAATTTTTAATTTGATGATTTTCATTTGCAACATTTTTGTTACAAAAGAACCATGATGTATATAAAATGTTTGGTGGCGTTGGAATTTATTTGAATACGCGACCGCGATTTGCCTATAACCGGCGGAAACATTAATGACAATAACTTCAAATAAATTTCATACATCAGGAATTTTGCGGGCGTTTTAATTGTACTACTAACTACAAAGTTTATCCAAATGAAAAGAATGGCTGTTGGCACGTGAATCGTTATAGTTTGCTAAAACGATTCTTTTAATTAATTTTAATCGCCTTTATTTCTTGAAAACCAATTATGAAAAAAACGATCTTCCTTCTTCTTGCCTTTGTAATGCTTGCCTCTTTTACTCCCCGCAAGGAACTTTCATGGATGGCTATCGGCGATTCGATCACTTTTTTAAACGGACGGCCCGAATTGACAAAGCATCGGATCTCGAAAGGCTATATGGATGATGTTGTAGAAAAATTGCCTTATGTAAAATTTGTAAACAACGGGCATCCCGGCTGGACGGCAAAAGCCATAGCCGATAATATCAATAACCTGAATTTGGTGAGATCGGATATTTATTCGGTATTCCTGGGGACAAATGACTGGTGGACATGCCTGCCAATAGGCACGTTCAGCGATTATGAAAATAACACCGGCAACAAAACCGTGTATGGCTCATACCGCACTATTATCGACAAGATCCGCAGCCTGAACAGCGAGGCGGTAATTATACTTATAACGCCCTTGCACCGCACCGATTATGTCGACCTGAACAACCCATCCGTTTTTATACATGGCGATGATCAACCGAATAAGGATAGCGTTTACCTGTCGCAATATGCCGATGCGATCAAGGCAATTGCCAAAGCGGAAAATTGTAAGCTGGTTGATCTTTATTACAAAAGCGGGATAACCACTAAAAATGCCGTAAAATACCGCCGCCTTCGCGACCCTGCAACCCACGAGTATAAAAACTACACCTATCCTGATTATATAACGATCCCCTACAATCCCCCAGCCGACGATTACCCATATCCTCCCGAGGCCATGAGCTGGTTTTATGACGGCCTGCATCCATCAGACGCGGGCATGAGCAAAATAGCGGATATGCTGGTTAAGGTGATGAAGAAGTATTAGTGCTATACCGGCTTGCACCCGACATAGATTTAGAGTACTACAATTTCGGCCTTGACTATGTGGTCGTTATTTTTTGTTTATGGTGATGCGCATGAGCCCGGTTATCTGCCAGTAAAATAAAAGTAATGGCCAAAAGAGAGAAAAGTGACAGCCAGAATTCCGCATGCGGTTCAAAACGGCCCCTGTACATATTAACCAGGAAAACGGCCCCGAATAATATGGGTAGATTAAACCAGCAAAATAACCGTGCACTAATATTTAATGCAATGCAAATTCCGCCAAAAATATTCAGGATGATGATCAGCTGCGCCAGGATATTGATTACAGCTGAAAGCCCAAGTGCGTCATTAAGCCCGGTATAATAAAGGTAAAGATGCAGTAGATTGAGGTTGAAAAGAAAGGCTATGCCCTTCCATACGAGAATAATTCCTAAAATAATCCTGAGAATTTCTGAGAATTTAGGGTGCCCGGCAGCCCAAACCCGTAGTTTTTCAAGAAGATTCATAATGTTAGAATTGGTTATACAATGTACAACATTCTTGTTACAAAAAAGATTTAAAAATGATTTTTTCAATGCAATCAGCAGCATATAAACGTTATGAAAAAGCAGATAAGAAACAGGTTGACATGCCGCGATTTGCAGGGCGTGTAATATGCTACCCCGCTGAGATTATAACCGCTCGCCGCACCGCAACATGATCAGGCAAAGCATGCGAAAAAAAGGAAGGGCCGCTGGAAAAGGTTGGTTAAAGAACCATCACACTGCTAATTGCATATTTGTTAATACATATACTGTCCGAAGCCGGCGACATTCGGACAGTATAGTTTAAATGAAATTAGCTTAACTGACTGCTAATAAAAAAAGGTTTCGGATATGATCTTATCGTCTTTTACGCCAAAAACTGCAATTTCTGCCAATTGTACCCGCTGTCCATTTTTAAAGGTCATGTCACGGCCCATGGCCACGCTAAAATAGTCGCCTCCAACTACGGGTTCGCTGCAGAAGAAACTGTGTACTTCTGCTATCAGTTCCTGCCTGGCTTTTGATTTTGCTAAAACCGCTTCAATGCCCCTGGTTATGGTAGGCACGCCCATTGCCAAGGCATGTTCAGGTTCGGTACAAACAATGTCGGCGCTATAAAACTGCTGATAAATTTCTGCCACTTGTCTTTGTTGAAAAAGTTCATAATAGCGGCTTGCTAATTCTTGAGTTGTCATTTTTTCTTTGATTTAATAAAACAAAGGTAGGTTGCGGTTTAATACTTAAAGTATTAATAAATATCATATTTTTGCCTAATCGTATCAATTTACAAGATGGACGCTTTAAGTACTGTATTGGAGGCAACCGGGCTAAGGAGTGTAATCTATAGCAAATTTCCTCTTGCAGCCCCCTGGGGGCTGGATATTGTCAAAGATGAAAATTCGCAGTTCTGGCGGTTGGTGAGCGGCAATTGTAGTATTGGTTCACCTGATGGCCGTATCATAGAAATGGCGCCGGGTGACCTGGTATTTGTGCCGCACGGAAGCGCACACTGGATAGCAGACAACACTAACAGCTTACGCATGCCATCGCCCGAATTTGTTAAGGCCCGCAGGTCGGGGATCCCTGTTTTTAATAGCGGCGGCGAGGTAACCACACTTATAGCGGGCCATTTTGAATTTGATTACCAGCCCCTGCATCCTTTTTTAAAGGACTTGCCCGCTATTATTCATATTAAACAATATGGAACAGAAAACCAGCTGCTGCTTAAACAGGTTACGCAATTAATACTGGCAGAACTCAATAACGAAAAGCCGGGAAGCAGCGTAATGCTGAAAAACCTGTCGGAAATTATGTTCATCAATATCATCAGGGCATATTTAGAACAGGATGCACCCGACAGCGGTTTTCTTTCCGCATTAAACGATCCGAGGATCAGTAAATCGTTAAAGCTGATCCAGGACTCACCCCAAAACGATTGGACGCTGGAATCGCTTGCATCGGAGATCGGTATGTCGCGTTCTGTTTTCTTTAACCGGTTTAAAAAATTAGTGCACGAAACACCATTGAGCTACCTTACCAACTGGCGCATCAGGCAAGCCCAAAAACTATTAATGACTGATAATGGCAATATATCAGAAATTGCCCTGAAGGTTGGCTATCAATCGGAAGCGGCTTTTAACCGGGCATTTAAATTAAAAACAGGGCAAACACCTGCGGCGTATAGAAGGAGTAAGCTTTTGGGGTGAGTTTACATGTATGCTTTCCACCGGATTAACCCTCACATACCCTAAAACATATCACCATCAAATTTGTATTTTTATTACATTAATCAATTTAGCATGATATCCTCAAAAATTTACAAGCTATTCATAGCAGGGACCACCTTGCTATCACTATCTATCACCGCTATAGCGCAAACCGGGCCGCCTGTTGAAACCAAGCCAGCCAATAGCAACTATAAGCCTGCTTTTGCCGGGCAAACCCGTATCGGAAGCGTTAAAACCAAAACACCATATACAGCTACAGTTATCAGCAGCGAGCTAAAAACGCCATGGGGCATACATGTGTTACCCGACGGCCGTTTGCTTATCAGCAGTAAGCCCGGGACTATGCAGATACTAACCACCGACGGTAAAATTGTTAAAACGATCACGGGTTTTCCTCCTGTACAGTATGAAGGCCAGGGGGGCTTGCTCGACGTAAACATCGACCCTCACTTTACCACCAACCGGATGGTATACTGGACTTATGCCCAACCGGGCGACGGAGGCGCTACGCTTGCTGTTGCCAAGGGCAAGCTGTCTGCAGATGAAACTAAGCTGGAAAATGTTAAGGTGATCTGGGAAGCATACCCGCGTTACAAAGGTGCGGGGCAGTTTGGTTCGCGCATAGTATTTGATAAAGAGGGCAATCTTTTTGTTACCTCAGGCGACCGCCAGGCGAATGATATCCGCTTGAAAGCACAAGACCTGGACGCAACTACCGGTAAGATCATCCACATTACTAAAGAGGGAAAACCGGTTGCCGGTAATCCGTTTATAGGCAAAGCCGGTGCTAAGCCTGAAATATATGCCTATGGTTTCCGTAACCCGGACGGACTTGCCATTAACCCGGTTACCGGCGGTCTTTGGGAGATTGAATTTGGCCCGCGCGGTGGCGACGAAGTGAATTTGATAAAACCGGGTGGTAATTATGGCTGGCCTATTGTTACTTATGGTATAGAATATAGCGGACAGAAGGTTTATGATGGGATACAGCAAAAAGAGGGAACAATACAGCCCATTTACTATTGGGACCCGGTGATCTCGCCTGGCTGCATGATGTTTTATACCGGTAACATTGCCGAATGGAAAAACAATATGTTTATTGGTGGGCTGAGCGGCCAGCACATTGCCCGGCTGGTTATAAAAAACAACAAAGTGGTAGGCGAAGAACGTTTACTTGCCGATAAGAACGAACGCTGGCGCTGCATAGCTACCGGAAAAGACGGCGCGATTTACGCTGCAACTGATGGCGGGAAATTATACAGGATCGCTAAGCAATAATATGTAACGATAATGTTGAAAGCGCCCGGGTATTTTTATCCGGGCGCTTTTACTTTATAGCCTTTATTTTAAAGGAATGAGTGGCCCTCAAAGTTCACCAGCCTGCTTGAGTAATTGATTTGCAGATTGGGAATCCATTTGGGTATTTACCGTCCTGGTTTCATTGCCGAAAATATCTTTTGAAGTATTGATAGTGATCGTATTGCCACTACGGTCAGTGATCACTTTTTGTATATTGCCCATGGCATCTGTAGCTGTTTTTAGCGTTGCGACCGGCATCCCATTGCCGTCGGATATATCCTTTTGTTCGTTGCCAAAAATATCCTTTGAGATTTTGGCGCTGCCGACAGTCAGACCATTGCTGCCTGTTACGGTTTGATTTACGTTGCCTAAAATATCGGTAGAACTTGTAACAGACTTAACATCGCGGCCGTACTTATCGGTGGTTTTTGAAACTTTATTACCAAAAATATCGGTGGAGTTTGTGACAGTGTAAGCAGCGCTACCGGTTGGGTCATGGTAGGTGATCACGCTATCGCCAAAAACATTTACTTCGCTGGTGGTAGTGTAAGTTTGGGCCTTTGTGGCGAATGCAGATGCTGCTACAACTAATAATGTTGCGAATAGCCGGGTCATTTGAGTTTTCATAAGGTTATCGTTTATAATGATGAGATTGACACATAAACGAATGGTTTAAGTAACAATGAGATTACATATTTTAGTTTACAGTCAATACGAACCAGTCTAATTAAGCGTCGTCTTTTAAAGATCGACCGGGTATTTAACAGATCCTTTAAAATAAGGGTAGTTTTTAAAAATATCGGGGTAATCGTGGTACCTGCCGCGCCATGGACACACCTGTGGTTCGGGCAAGCAGCCCAGGCTGCGGTTGACCTGCACGCCCGTTTGCTGCAGCCTATTCACTGGGCCAAGTTTGTAGAAGCCAATCAACCCTGGAACGAACCTATAGAAAAGCTGCTGCCCGCTTCCGAAAAACTCGGCGTGCCGTTAAATGTTCCGCGAATAGGTGAGCCCTATACTTTGGCGATCCGCCTAAGAATTTGGTTTGGTGGGATTTTGAATAAGATTAAACCAGGCAGTTGTACACCTTAAATTATCTAACTCTTTCCTATTATCCCGTACCCTTGTTCGCTACTACACTATCTATCTCCGTTTTGGTGATCCCGTATTTTGCCATTCGTGTACGGTGATCGGCAGAGCCTAAATACTTGCGGAGCTGTGCGTTTACAGACTGCAGAAGATCATGATTGGTTTTGCTGAACGACAAGCCGCCGAAGGGCACTTTTCCGTCCCCGACATTCTCGAAAGAGACTGCTTCCAATCCCCGGTTATGTTCGACAATGGCGCGGTTTCCAACTGCGGTGGCTGCGAATGCGTCAATGTCGCCGGCAAGCAATGCAGCTACGGCATCTGGCTGGTTATTGAAAATCACAAGCTGGTTGTCACTCATGCCCGCCTTCTTCGCAGCCCCGAACTCCACCTGACCGGGAATAACCCCCAGCCGCGCATCGCCTCTCTTTATCACAGTTTCGTAGCTCACCAGCCCCTTCGGATTTCCCCGGTGCACAACGAACCCATCGCCAAGCGCCCAAACGGGAATACTGAAAGCCACGTCATTTGTACGTTCAGGTGTAATGAAAATCGGTACGTTCATATCCCAGCGACCAGCCTGAACACCCGGAAGAAGCTCTTCGAAAGTGGTATGCTGATATTCGATTGACGTAACACCGAGTGCACGCAGAACCACTTCGGCAAGTTCGATGTCCGAGCCTTTCACGGTATTATTTTCGCCGGTCCAATAGAAGGGTGGTTCATCAATATATGCGATCCGAAGTTTGTCCCGCGTCTTTAAGGATAAATTCTCAGATGTCGTTGAAGCATGAGATTTTAGATTTTCTGTTTCCATTTTATTTGTCGTTATCTTCTTTAAAAAGCATCGCAAAGTTATAAGTACAAACAGGGTTATAACAGATACAGATTTTGAAAATATTTGTATAACAGATTTGTTTTTGCAACGAACCCGATCTGATAGAGCCGGGTAATCGGCGGAAAAAGTTTAAAGATCTTGAGGGTGGGCGCTCAGGAGCGCTCCTAATTTAATAAGCGCTTTCTCAATGTCATTAGTCCATTGATTGCAATAATTAATACGCATATAGTTTTGATAGTCACCTTTTGATGAAAAGATCTCCCCGGGAGCATAGCATAAATTATGTTCAAGTGCTATTTCCTGAAATTCAGAAGTATTAATATGTGAAGGTAGTTCTATCCAAATAACAAGCCCTCCTAAAGGTCTCGTTATCCTGGTTCCTTCAGGAAAATATTGCTCAATAATGGTAATTGTGCGTATTAGATTTTTGTGAAGTTCGAGCCTGAATTTTTGCAGATGCCTTTCAAAAGTTCCGGAACTTAATAATTTCAAAACAACGCGCTGGTCGAAACTTGAAGTAGAGTGATTATGCATTGATTTAATTCGTGCTACCTGATTGGCATATTGGCCGGCTGCACACCAGCCGACCCGCAAACCGGGAATAAGTGTTTTTGTAAGCGAGCTGCAATACATTACCCGGCCATGCGTATCATATGCTTTAATTGTATCAGGCCGGACCCCCTTAAAAAATACTTCGCCATAAATATCATCTTCAATAATGGGTATATGAAGTGCGTTAGCCAACTCAGCAAGCTCTTTCTTCTTTTCTGAATTTATGCTTGCTCCATCCGGATTATTGAAATTACTGACTATTACCAAAGCTTTTACCGTTAATTTTTTGCAGGCATCTCTGACGTCTTCTACTGAAATTCCTGTCGAAGGGTCAGACGGAACGGTTGCAACTTTCAAATCCAGACATTCCAGAACCTGCATAATTCCATGGAAGCACGGATCTTGAACCAAAACAGTATCCCCTGGTTTGGTGACAGCCATCAGGCAACATAATATTGCTTCGGTAGTTCCGTTGGTAATGATCAATTCGTCCGAATGGGTTAAGTTTTTCCAGGTCAGTGATCTTTTGGCAATTTCATCACGTAATTCCTTGTTTCCATTTCGGCTCTCCAGCCCGAGGTAGCTACCGGTAATATCACGGGAGGTTTGCTGTATTGCCCGTTTAACTGTTAAATGGCAGTAATTTATTATCGGGAAGCGCGATTGCAAATGACACGAAATCCCGGTTTATGGTATCAACGGATAGTTTTTGCAGCAATTGATCAATATGAACGCTATGTTCAGACAATGAAACCGGCAACGCTTTTGGCAGAAGAAGTTCTTTTTTAGATCTGTTATTGACGAAATAGCCTGATTTTTCTTTAGAAATCACCAGCCCTTTATTCATCAGGTAATTTAATGCCTGTAAAATAGTACCTATGCTTAAGCCTTTTTTCTTATGCAAGCTTCTTAACGATGGTAATTTATCGCCTGATTTATAAATTCCATCATCAATCATTTTGGCTATCGTATTGGCAAAATTGATATAAGCCGGTTCTTTCATAAATCAACTATCTAATATTATCAGTCGGGATATTTCCCGGACTTAAATTTAAGCAGATTTGTAATCTGCGAAACCATCAAACGCAAAAAGCCGCCCAAATCTTCCGACTCGAGGGGCTTTTCGTTTCAAACAGACGGAGCGAGACAAATCCCGAACCTTTTGAAGGATATAAATAGTATTCTCTCACAAAATTGAAAAGATCAGCTTTTCAGCGATCCAACGTATTGATAAGTATTAATCAGCAAGCCGGTTGGGGTAGACCTGGTGCTGATAAAAGCAAGCTCGCACGCGTCGATAACTTCTGAAAGGATGCGTTTACCACGGCCCAGCAAAACCGGGTAGGTGATGAGTACCACCTCGTCGGCCAGTCCCTCCCCGAGCAATACGGACGTCAGGGTCGAACTTCCTACGATAATCAGATCGGGGCCGTCTGTTGACTTGAGATCGCGTATACCCGATATGATATCATCGCCAAGATCCTTAACCGGCCCCCACTCGAGGCTGCCGGGGTTGTGGGTTGCAATGTATTTAGTTGCGGCATTTATAGCATTTGCCATTGGGAAATTCCCTGCAGTGGGCCAAAAGCCGCTAAATATATTGTAAGTATTGCGACCAAGCAGCAGATCGAAGTTTGGGCCGTATGCCTCAAGGAGGCTCGCTGCCCCTTCTGGGCTGCGATATGGTACTGTCCATGCGCCGTAAGCATAGTTGTCGTCGTGTTCTATCACGCCATCAAGCGATATATGTTCGAAAATCCTGATCTTTCTCATTTTATTAGTTTTTAGATTAATGTCTATGGTTCAGTTTTTTTGACAGCCCCGATATATCACCAAAGCGCTCTTTTTACTTTAAAAAGTCATTCAGATAGTCCAATATTGTATTTGTTTGCATCATCAGGCTCACATGCCCTTGCGAAGGAACAATGGCCAGATGCGATTTTGGCATCGGCCCCAGATCGGCAGATACACCACCTCCCAATAATTGATACGTTTTCATCAGCTCAACTTTATCCAGGCCATCATTGTCGCCTGATATGATCAATACCGGCGAAGTAATTTTTGCGATATTGTTGTCGCCCATGTCAAATGATGTCCTCATAAAAACAAGCATTTGATCTATAAACTTTGCCCATTTTGTGCTGTCGGGCGCTACGGCATCATATGCCGCCTTCATGGGGCTATTCGCAAACATTTCTGGCTTCATATTTTTAAACGCAACAGCGAGGCTGGGCAGCCAGCCGGTACTTTTATAAGTAGAAGAAATGATCACTAATTTTTTTACCCGTTTAGGGCTTTGTACGATCAATTGGTAGGCCACAGAGCCACCCATGCTGTATCCTACAACATCAGCACTGTCAACTTTTAAATAATTCATCACGCCGTCCACATCACTTGCCAGGGTAGGCAGGTCTAATTTTCTGTCTGAATACGGTGTGTGCCCATGTCCCTGCATTTCAATGGCAATTACTTTCCTGGTTTTCGACAATTCAGGTATTAGTTGCCCCCAGTTATCGTCAATAGTCATAAAAGCACCGTGTAGTAATACGACAGGCTTACCCTCGCCATATACTTCGTAATAAACTTTAAGGCCGTTAACAGGCGCGTAGCCGCTTACGGCAGGTTTAAGCTTTTGCCCGTTAGATTGAATTGCTGTAAAAAACAGTACAGCGATTATTAACACCGGTTTGAGGACATCAGATCCTTTAAGTATTGTTTTCATAATAAGTTATTTAAATTGTTTTTGATCTTATTGATAATACAAAGATTGCAAGCATTTTAGAATTTTACGCTGTATAAAAACGACAAAGAAAGGGGTGGATCGCGACAAAAGACAATTATTAATGATTGACACATTATACCCGAACATGGTGTATTAATTATTCTCTAACCTTCATGCAATACCATATTCTTCTTCATTTTCTATATTTGTTTTATTTCCATAAAAAATGCGTTCGCTCATTCAGCATATTCAAAAAATCACGGGTACCCGGGATGTAGGTGACGAGCGTATCCTGGCTTTTTTTGAAACGAGGACATTTAATAAGAAGGAAAATTTACAGGAGGAAGGCAATCGCTGCATGCTTTATTTCTTTGTTGTTAATGGGTGCCTCCGGTTGTTTTTTACAGATGATCGTGGCTCCCAACAAACGCAGCAATTTGCATTGGAAAACTGGTGGCTGACCGATCTTGACGCTTTCCGCTCGGGCCGTAGTTCAGCCTACACTATACAGGCTGTAGAAGAAACAGAAGTACTGGCTATTACGTTTGCGAATTATGAATCGCTTCTTGTAAAATTCCCGGTTATGGAACGTTATTTCCGGCTTGTATATGAACGTGCCTATACAGCTACACTGCTTCGCGTACAAATGATTTCAAGAATGCCGAAGGAGGAATTTTACGAACTGTTCCAGGCCAGGTATCCCGAATTTCTTCAACGTATCCCACAAAAAATGCTGGCTTCATTTTTAGGCTTTACGCCGGAATACCTGAGTGAACTCCGGAAAAGCAAAGTGAAACGCAAATGATCCCCATGATTGAACAATTATACCGGCATATCTGCAAACTTGTTCCGGACCTTATAACAGACCAGGAAAAACTGCTTCCGTTTTTCAGTTTTAGGTCGATAAAGAAGGATGAACTGCTTTTAAGTGAAAATGAAATCTGCGACACCGTCTACTTTGTCAATAAAGGCTGCTTATACCTTTTTTACGGGGATGATCATGAAAAACAGGTTATCCATTTTGCGCTGGAAAACTGGTGGATAACCGATTACAAAACCTTCCCGGACTGCAAACCCGCAGTCTATTCGATCGCCGCCATGGAAAACTCAGCGATCACCTGCATAAACCGTAAAAGCTACGAAACACTGCTGCTGCAACTCCCCCTGATGGCGTTGTATTTCAATAAGATACATGAGCGGGCTTATGGCGCTGCTCTTTTTAAACAAAAAACATTCGCCACGGTATCTAAAAAAGACTTTTACCGCCATTTCAGGGATACTTATCCCGATCTTATCCGAAGAATCCCCGATGCTATTTTCGCTTCTTACATGGGCGTTTCGTTAGAAACCTTAAGGACGCTCCAAGCCTGGTATATTTCTTAAACCAGCTTAAGTTTTTCCGCCATTGCAGTTTCCATCTTTGTATTATACAAATAACCCAAAATACATAAAGATGAAAATAGTAGTAATTGGCGGTACCGGCCTTATTGGCAGCCAGCTGGTAAATCAATTAAAAAATTCCGGACATGAAATAATTGCTGCCTCACCTAACAACGGTGTCAATACACTAACCGGTGAAGGATTGAATGAAGTTTTGCAAGGAGCGCATACCGTAATTGATGTGTCCAACTCGCCATCGTTTGATGACGCACCCGTAATGCATTTCTTTAAAACGTCTAACGAAAACCTTTTACCTGCAGAAAAAAGCGCAGGCGTTCAGCATCATATCGCCTTGTCGGTAGTGGGTACGCAAAAGCTGCAAGCCAGCGGCTATTTCAGGGCAAAACAGGTGCAGGAAGATATGATCATGGCATCGGGCATTCCATACACTATTGTTCATGCCACACAATTCTTTGAGTTTGCGGGCGGCATACTGCAAATGAGCATGGCGAATGGAAAAGTAATAGTGCCGGATGCTAACATACAACCTATTGCCAGCAAAGATGTAGCATTCTTTTTGGCTGAAACTGCTTTAGCTGAGCCCGTAAACAGGATACTGGAAATAGGCGGCCCTGAAAAATTCAACATGGCTGAATGGATAAAACAATACGCAAGGGCAACGCATAAAGATTTAGCAATAACTGCGGATGCCGGCGCCTTATATTCAGGGGCACCCATCACTGCCGATACGCTCGCACCGGAAAATCCTGTTTTCCTTGGCGAAACGCATTATGCGGATTGGATCGTAAAACCTGAGAATCAGCGATAAGCCCAATCCCCGCGCAAACATGCCGCGTGCGCTTATATATCACTACAAAGAGAAAGGCTCAAATCTCCCAGCTGAGGCTTTCTCTTTGCAGACGGAACGCAAATCATGAACTTTTGCCGGATTTACAGCTGGTTTTAGCCTGTCTAAATATGCATTAGCCCGAAGTAAGCCCTGTACAATGCAGCATACTACGGATGCGATTAAATTGATGGAAACTCAATTCTGAAATTTGCGCCCATATTTTCGCTGCTTTCTACCGTTATGCTTCCGCCTAAAATTTCTACCTGCGATTTAACCATAAACAAACCCATCCCTTTTCCGGGGAAGTCCAAATGAAAGCGTTTATATAAACCAAACACATGCCCTTTGTTTTTCTCCAGATTAAACCCTATGCCATTATCGGCGAAAAAAAGCACGATCTTTTTATTTACTTGCTGGCTCTTGATTTCAACCCTGCTTAAAACATCTTTCCTCCGATATTTCAGGCTGTTAGAAATAAGGTTGTAAAAAATGCTGTACAGATAAGCCTTCACTGTAAATAGTTCATCAATTGCCGAAAAATCATAAGTGATGCTGAATCCCCCGGTTACCAATATATTTTGGATGTTCATTTTAATATCATCCGCCAGATCCGAAAAACGAACAACTTCCCTGGTATGATTACCCGCTTTTAACTCCAAAATATGGTTCAGGTCTTTGATGGTGTCATCTAAACTAATTGCAGACTGGTGTACGGCCCTGTTAAAGATAATTCTATCTTCAGGAGGCAGTTCGGGATCATTCATAGCGCTTGCTGCGCCAATAATATTAGCTAAAGGAGCCCTCAGGTTGTGAGAAATAATATAACCAAACTGTTCCAGTTCCGTATTTCTCCGGGACATTTCGCCAATAATTTCCTCCCGTTCCATAGCCGCTAACTTTCGTTTGGTAATATCCCAATTAATACCGATCATCCGAACCGGAACCCCCGTCTCATTCCACTCTACCGTACCCGTCGCCCTTATTGTATGAACGTGTTGGTTAGCATCCACAACCCTAAACTCGGTATCGTATTTTTTCTCGCCCCTTAATGCTGATTGTATTTCTTCGTTTATCTGATCTTTATCTTCAGGGTGGAGCCGTGAGGCCCAGGCCTCATAAACCAATTCAAACCCCTCGCTGCCAATATTATATATATGGTACATGCCTTCGTCCCAATTAAGCATGTTATTAACGATATCCCAATCCCATATACCCAAATCTGCACTATTGGCTGCCAGTTGCAAACGGTGGTTTAAACTCTTTAGCTCCTCATTTACCTTTACCCGCTCAGCCGTTTGTTCACGCACCAGGCGGAATTTCTCTATTACATTGGTCACTGCAGATGGAAGGCGCGATAGCCTGTCTTTAATAATATAATCCTGTGCGCCCTCTTTCATGATCTTTACCGCGAATTCATCAGTCATGGTAGATGTGATCAGGATAAAAGGAATGTTGATACCTGCCGAATGTACGATTCGTAAAGCCTCGTGGGAGCTGAAGTTTGGCAATGAATGATCAGACAGGATGATATCAGCATGATAGTTATTTAATGCGTGTAAAAATTCCCGTTTATTGTGAGCTACAAGCATTTCATGGTCTACCTGGCCTTTGATGAGCTCCCTTTTGATTAATTCTGCGTCAAGGACAGAGTCTTCCAACAGCAGAATTTTGATCTGATCTTTCATGCCATGATTAATTAAGAAGAGGGGTGATTATGTGACAACCAATAGATACCGAGGTCATTGACGATCTTCTGGAAGCTTTCAAAATCGACCGGTTTAACAATATA
>JABDAU010000053.1 GCA_013289045.1 Bacteroidota bacterium
TGCATGTATGCTTGCTGTTTTACTTTATTTAATAAAAGCGTATCTGCCGCAGTTATTCAGTGGCCTTACGCCATTGTTTATTGGCTTGGTTGCTATAACGGCATCGGTTATTTCGCTTTTTGTTGTTATGGATATGTATCTAAAATTCAAAGCAAAAATGAATGCATTAAATTTCTCCCGATAGTTTGCAACATTAATTTTCGTTACCGGTCTAATTCAGCATTAAACAATAAAAAATGAAAAAGTTTACCACATTTATAACCGCTATAGCAATAGCCACTACAGCAAATGCACAAAGTGATGCTAACCCCCATATGGCCGGGCATAATGGGATATTGGAAATAATTGGCACCATTGGTTTGGTGGCAATAGTAATGTTTTCCATATTACAAATGTTAAAATACCTGCTGGACTACCGGCTTAAAAATAAAATAATAGACAAAGGAATATCCGAAGAGCTGGCATCGTCATTATTACATGTTGACCCTAATGAAAGCAAGAATGTAAACATTAAGTGGTTTGCTATTTTAGCCGGTATAGGTACGGCGCTAACCATCATTTATTTTACATTGCCTTTAGGCGTACATTCCCTGGCTATTATGGCTTTTTGCATCTCCGCAAGCTTTTTAGGCTATTATTTCTTCCTCCGGAAAGCCAGGAAGTAATCCGTCCCCAATACTAAAAGTTCCAATTTTTTAAAAATTCCTATAAATGGGCTGGGAGAATATTGCCCTTATTATTCGCTGAAAACAAAGATCGATCACAAATAAAGAACAGAAAAAATGAAAAAAACAATAACGATGCTATGCATCGCTGCACTGCCTGCATTTATAAGTGTACAGGCACAAAACAAACCAGAACCTGTAACCAAACAGGAAAAGCAACAGGCTATTGAAACCATAAACAAGCTGTTGATAGCCGATTACATCTATCCGCAGGTAGCGGACAAAATGGTGAGCACTCTTTCAACCAATCTGAAAAAAGGCAATTACAATTCAATAACAGATCCGTTTGAATTTGCGGAAAAAGTGACCGCCGACCTGGTATCGGTAAGCAACGACAGGCACTTTATCATACAAATAGATCCCGATTGGGTGCATGACAGCAAACAGGCTATCTCTGCAAAAGACAGCCTGGAGATGGCTAACAGGGACATATCGGAATTCAGGAAAGACAATTTTGGCTTTAAGGATGTGAAGATATTGAATGGGAACATAGGTTATTTGAATCTTATTGGCTTTTGCCCTACATCATACGCCGGCGAAACTGCGGTTGCAGCCATGGGCCTTTTGGGTAATACAGATGCCATAATAATAGACCTGCGCGAGAATGGCGGAGGCGATTCGGGTATGGTACAACTTTTAGCAAGTTATTTTTTTGATGAGGCGCCCCGGGTATTGGTTGGATTTTATGACCGTAAAACTAACCAGACAGAACATGACTATAATTTACAATACCTTCCCGGTAAAAGAATGCCGGCTAAAAATTTATATATTTTAACAAGCCGGGGTACTTTTTCGGCTGCTGAAGGTTTTACCTATATCATGAAAAACCGAAAGCGGGCTACTATTGTAGGAGAAAATACAGGTGGAGGCGCACATCCTGTTGAGCGCGAGATCGTAAATGACAGGTTTACTATCCGCATCCCGGCTTCAAGGCCAATAGACCCGGTAACGAAAACTGACTGGGAAGGCGCCGGTATTGCCCCCGATATTGCCGTACCTGTTAAAGATGCTTTGGTTGCAGCGCAAATAAAAGCGCTTGGAGATCTCGCCGCAAAAACAACCGATAACCAAGCCTATTTATGGGGAATAGATATATTGAAGGGGAGGCAAAATCCTGTTACCATTGATATAGAAACACTAAAAACATACGCGGGAAAATATGGGCAAAGGAACATTGTATTGGAAAATGGCAGCCTTTACTTTCAAAAAGGAGAAGGGGAAAAGCATAAACTGATCCCTGTTGGCCGGGATGTTTTTTTACTGGAAGATATTGACGATATGAAAATAAAAATGGTTGTCGAAAATGGAAGAGCAGCTGCCTTGAACAGGCTGTTCGATAACGGCGATTCAAGACTTGATAAAAGGGACGAGTAAAAACAACTTGGTATAAGCAACAAAATGCCTGACGTTAAAATCAAACAATACTTGTAAATTTTTTTGGATCTGGCGCGAACAAACAGAGAAACGGTGGTATGATAACAAAAGAGGCTGTCTCGTATTATGAGATAGCCTCTTTTGTATTTTAATAGTGGCGGCGCCTGCGATAATAATGATGGTGCCTGTAGTAACGGTGATGATAACGGCCCGGTGGCGGCGGTGGCCCACCACCTAACCGGATATGTATGTGCGGCAATGGTGGATGCGGTGGCGGCCCTGGCGCACCCGGCGGATGCGGTGGTGGCGGTGGCAACTGTGCTTTTGCCTGGCTTATAGCCAGCATTACAAAAAGCACCGTTAATAAGCTTAATGTTTTAAGGAGTTTCATGCGATTGATTTTAAGCGATTATTGATAATGTTTAATAGTTATCGGTGTCGGGGTATTGAATGTATATGTAAGGGTTGAAACGGTTTTTTGTTTTATGATATACGTTTTTAGCTGGGCGTTGCCTTCGGCCGGGCTGTACGCTCATACTGCGCAGGCCTTAACCACAGGCCGGTATCCGCTGCCATCCCTAACGCGGAACGCGACCCGGTGGACTCACCCCCGACGACGCTTCGCTGGCCGGCCCTCTCTCTTCGCTTCGCGGAAAGAGGGCAAAAAACGTCACCGTCCACTTAAGTGTCGTTCTCATCGGAGACATCAGGGTAATCATAAAAACGGCGAAGCCTTCTTGAGCACCCTTTAAGATATTGCGAATCGCGAAAAATCAAATCAATAAAACCAACGGTCATAAACAGAATTTTCATTTCTTTGTTACGCAGTGGCGCGGTCTGTAAAAATCGCGTTCTATTTAAGTGAGCAAATTACAGGAACAAAAACTTCAGCAATTATTAGCCTATCTCAATGAACGCTCGCCGTTTTACCGCGAGCTGTTCGCAAAGCATCAAATCGATATAAAAAGTATTGAAACACTGGCTGATCTGACCAAACTTCCACTTACTACAAAGGAAGACCTGCAGCAGCGCAACAACGATTTTTTATGTGTCGACCCCAAGGAGATTATTGAATACACATCTACTTCCGGCACATTAGGGAACCCGGTTACCATCGCGCTTACGGAAAATGACCTGCAACGCCTCACACAAAATGAGTACAATTCATTCGTCTGCGCCGAAACTACCGCCGATGACACTTACCAGCTGATGCTTACGCTCGACAGGCAGTTTATGGCCGGTATTGCTTATTATTTGGGCTTGCGCAAACTGGGTGCAGGCATTATCAGGCTTGGTCCGGGTGTGCCATCGTTGCAGCTGGAAACCATTTTGCGGTTGAAGCCTACGGCTATTGTTGCGGTGCCGTCGTTTATCTTGAAGCTGATCAAATACGCAAAGGAAAACGGCATCGATCTTAATCAATCATCCGTTAAAAAAGCCATTTGCATAGGCGAGAATATTCGCAATACTGATTTTAGTTATAACATCCTCGGCAAAAAGATCACCGAGGCCTGGAATATTAAACTCTATTCAACCTACGCCTCAACAGAAATGCAAACGGCATTTACCGAATGCAGCGAAGGCAAAGGCGGCCACTTGCAACCGGAATTGATGATAGTTGAGTTATTAGACGAAAGCAACCAGCAAGTGCCGCCGAATACGCCGGGAGAGGTAACGATTACCACTTTGGGCGTTGAAGGTATGCCATTGCTCCGTTACAAAACCGGCGACATGTGTATGTATTATGATGAGCCATGTGGCTGTGGTCGTACGAGCTTGCGTTTATCGCCTGTTATCGGTCGCAAAAAGCAGATGATCAAGTTTAAGGGCACTACTTTATACCCGCCTGCTTTGTTTGATCTGTTGAACGAGATGGAAGAGGTAGTGGATTACGTGGTGGATGTATATTCGAACGATATCGGGATGGATGAAGTGCTGATCCACGTTTTGCCGGTTGATGACAGCAAGGCGTGCGACCACCGTATACGTGCTTATTTGCAGGCAAGGTTGCGGGTAAGTCCGCATGTGGCGTATTGCACGCCTGAGCAGATCCAGAAGATGCAGGTGCAGGAAGCCAGCCGTAAGGTGATCAAATTTATAGACAGGCGGGTGTAGCAGGGTGTAGCGTTGTACCTGTGTAATATGCGCTAAAATGCTACGAAACGCTACAGGTGATTTTTTTTATTGTGTATTGTAAATCAGTTTGTTATATTTTGTTTGCTATGATTTACGGTTATAAATAAATGAATAATTAATTAAGCGTTTTTTGAGCAAAAACGGTTAAAAAAGATACTTAAACGGTTGTAAAGTGAAGTAGTTTTTCACAGATTGACGGCTATACGAGCCAACAATCAACTAAAAATATATATTTGTTGCTGCTAAATAATATTCGCCTATGGTACGTGTCGGACAGGACGTCCTTACTTTAAATGATTTTTCTGAAATAATCTTCAAAAAAGAGCCCGTTGATCTTCCCGCCGCCGCTATCGAAAAGGTGAATGCCAATTTTGAATTCTTAAAGCAGTTTTCATCAAATAAGCTCATTTACGGTATCAATACCGGCTTCGGCCCGATGGCGCAATACAAGGTGAGTGAGGAAAACCTGCTGCAATTGCAATATAATCTCATCCGCAGCCATTGCTCAGGCAGCGGCGCATTGCTTTCGCCGGTTTTGGTGAAAGGATTGATGATCGCAAGGCTAAACAGCCTTATGCGGGCTTATTCCGGCGTACATACCGATGTGGTGGAATTACTTCGCGAACTGATCAATAACGATATTACACCGGCTGTATTTGAACATGGCGGCGTAGGCGCAAGCGGCGATTTGGTACAATTGGCGCACCTGGGCCTGGTATTGATAGGCGAAGGTGAAGTGACCTACGAAGATAAACTACAGCCTACTGCCGAAGTATTTAAGAAGCTGGGCATCAAACCACTTAGTATACATGTGCGTGAAGGTTTGGCGATATTAAATGGGACTTCCTGTATGACAGGTATCGGCATGATCAACATTATCCATGCACAGCGTTTATTGGGATGGGCAGCAATGTTTTCGGCCATGACGAATGAGGTGGTTGAAGCTTATGACGATCATTATTCGAAAGAGCTGAATATTGTTAAACACCATATTGGGCAGAATAGAATAGCCGAAATGCTGCGCGAGATTTTGAAGGACAGTAAGATGATCCGTAACCGGTCGGAGCATTTGTACCAGCCGCATAATATTAATCATGATGTGTTTGAGGATAAGGTGCAGGAATACTATTCGTTGCGCTGCGTTACGCAGGTTTTAGGCCCGGTTTATGATACCATTGTACAAGCAGAAAAGATCGTAACAGATGAGTTGAACTCATCTAATGATAACCCGGTGGTCGATCATATCAACCAAAATATTTTTCATGGCGGTAATTTCCATGGTGATTATGTGTCGCTGGAAATGGATAAGCTGAAGATCGCCATCACCAAGCTATCTATGCTTGCCGAACGCCAGTTGAATTACCTGCTGAATGATAAGCTGAACCAAAAATTCCCGCCATTTGTAAACCTGGGAATTCTTGGGTTTAATTTCGGCATGCAGGGCGTGCAATTTACCGCTACATCAACGGTGGCTGAGAACCAGACATTGTCATTCCCGATGTATGTACACAGTATTCCGAATAATAATGATAACCAGGATATCGTGAGTATGGGCAGCAACGCCGCGTTGATCACCAAAAAGGTGATCGATAACTCGTTTGCAGTATTAGGCATACAACTAATGACCATTTTGCAGGCGATCGATTATCTAGGATGTCAGCAAAAATTATCTCCCAAAACATTGGAACTATACAACACAGCAAGGGCGATATTCCCGAAATTTGTTGAAGATCAGCCGCGATACAGACAAATGGAGGCTATTCGCCTGTTTCTCGAAAACAATGAAGCTCCGGTTTCGTTCAAAGCATAACCATGAAAGCAGCACTAGTAACCGGCGGATCAAGGGGCATTGGCAGGGCCATTTGCCTGAAACTGGCCGCCATGGGTTATTACGTGCTGATAAACTATAAAAGCAACCAACAGGAAGCAGAAAATACGCTGAATCAGATCAAACAAAATGGTGGCGATGGCGGATTGCTGCAGTTTGATGTGGCCATTCGCGATGAAATAAAGAACTTGTTAGGTAGCTGGATTGCCACCCATCCTGACGATACGATTGAGGTTTTAATAAACAACGCCGGCATCCGCGACGACAGCCTGATGGCTTTTATGAGCGAAGAGCAATGGGACGGCGTGATACGAACCAATTTGGAGGGTTTTTACTTTGTAACCCGCCTGGTGCTGGATGGTATGCTGTTGAACCGGTATGGGCGCATTATTAATATCGTGTCGTTGTCGGGCATAAAAGGCCTGCCGGGCCAGGTCAATTATTCCGCTGCGAAAGCCGGTGTGATCGGCGCTACAAAAGCGCTGTCGCAGGAAGTTGGCCGCAGCCAGATCACGGTAAATGCAGTGGCGCCGGGGTTTATTCGCACCGACATGACCGAAAACCTGGACGAGAAAGAATTGAAAAAGCAGATTCCGGTAAACCGCTTTGGCACAGCTGAAGAAGTGGCAAGTGCAGTAGCGTTCCTTGCGTCAAAAGAGGCTTCATATATTACCGGGCAGGTGATCTCTGTAAATGGGGGATTATATTCATAAACCATGATAGCAGACATTTTAGCCCTTATCCCGCAAAAACCGCCGTTTGTTATGATAGACAAGCTATTGGAATGCGACGAAAAAAAAGCGGTTACAAGCTTTTGTATCGCCCCGGATAATGTGATGGTTTCGGACTGTGAATTTACAGAAGGCGGGCTGATGGAGAATGTTGCACAAACGGCAGCGGCAGGAGCGGCCTACAACACCAGGGATAGTGACGATCGTATTGGCGGCTATATTGTGCAAGTTAAGAATTTTGAAATATTTGCTTTGCCAAAAGTTAACGATATGCTAACTACGACAGTGGAGAAAGTGGGGCGGATGTTCGATATGTCGATGATCTTAGGTACGGTTAGTTGTAACAATGTGCTGCTGGCTAAATGTGAAATGAGTATTTTTGAAGGTAAATGATGCCTGACGTATTTGTTGTTTCAGATAATATTTTCTCACCCATCGGCAAAACAACTGCCGAAAACTTCGCACGGCTGAAGGATGGCGCTTCGGGTATTAAACTGCATCAGAATGATTTTGCAACGCAACCTTATTATGCAGCCTTGTTTAGTGAAGACGTTTCAATCGACCCGCAATACACAAAATTCGAGCAATTACTTATCTCATCCATAGCAGACGCGCTTACAAACAGCGATGTCGATCCAAAAAATAAACGGACATTGTTGATTCTGTCAACCACCAAAGGCAATATCAGCCTATTGGAAACCGAGGAATATAATGCTGGATTGAAAAAAAGAATATCACTTCCAAGTTCTGCGGAATTGGTCGCTAATCATTTTGGCTTTGTAAACCAACCAGTGGTAGTTTCCAATGCCTGCATCTCAGGCATAATGGCCATCATCACAGGCAAGCGCCTGATCCAAGCCGGGCAATATGATCACGTAGTGGTTGCAGGTGCAGATGTGATCTCGAAATTCGTATTATCCGGTTTCCAGGCATTCCAGGCGGTAAGCTCACAGCCTTGCAGACCTTTTGATGCTGAACGCGATGGCATTACTTTAGGCGAAGGCGCTGCGACTGTGATTTTATCAAATCAGCACGGTGAGATTGCGATAAAAGCAGCTGGCGGTGCAGTGAGTAACGATGCTAATCATTTATCCGCCCCATCAAGAACAGGCCAGGAGCTGGCGCAGGCGATAAATGCTACTTTGAAAGAAGCAGGCACGAAGGAAGTTGATTTCATATCGGCCCACGGTACAGCAACGCTTTATAACGACGAGATGGAGGCCAAAGCGGTAAATCTTGCCGGCTTACAGAATGTGCCTTTAAATAGCCTGAAAGGGCAATATGGGCATACATTAGGCGCGGCTGGATTGATCGAATCGGTAGTTTCCATCCGATCAATGCGCGAAGGTGTACTCATTCCTACGATGGGCTTTAACCATCAAGGAACACCGGACGCATTAAACATTTACAAACAAAATTTGCATGGCGATTATAAGAATTGCCTTAAAATAGCTTCAGGATTTGGCGGCTGTAATGCTGCCGTGTTATTTATAAAGGAATAAATTGGCAGGGCAAAATTATATAACATCCAGCTGCGTTATCAGCAACAATGCCGTCCGAAAGGATGGGAGGGAGCTATTTGCCGTAGAAGCGGGTAACACTGTCGATTTTTTGACCGAAGCGTATAAGCAATCGGGGATCAATTATTCCCGCTTTTACAAAATGGATAACCTGAGCAAATTGGGCTGGCTGGCTTCAGAACTTTTATTGCAAGATATTTTTACAAAAGAAAACTACAGGCCGGAAGAGGTGGGTGTAGTGCTTTCCAACTCCAATGCGAGCCTCGACGTTGACCTGCGTTATATGGAAAGTGTGAGGGACATTGCCAGTCCCTCGTTGTTTGTTTACACGCTACCGAATATTGTGACGGGTGAAATTTGTATCCGTAACGGCTTTAAAGGTGAGGACGCATTTTTTGTGTTCGACAAATTTAATGCTTCTTTTATCGAAACTTACGTTAGCAATCTGCTTGATAATGGCAACCTGCAGGCCTGTATTTGCGGTTGGGTTGATTTTATCGGAAACGATTACAAGGCTGCACTGTTTTTAGTTGAAAAGATAGAAACTGAAAATGGATTGCCGTTTACGGCAGAAAATATGGATAAGCTGTTTGAAGATAAACCAAAAGAGCACGGAGTTTTTATAGCTGGCGTTGGCATTATATCTGCCATAGGCAACAATGTAGCTGAAACGCTCGCATCATTTGAAGCTGAGCATGCCGGGATGGGCGACATCACAGGCATGGACACCATCCACAAAGGTGAACTGCCTGTTGCGGAGGTAAAGCTAAGCAATGAACAGCTTGCCAGAATGACCGGGCTTCCGCAGAATATCAGTCGTACCACATTGCTTGGACTTGTAGCAGCACAGGAGGCTTTGCAGGATGCAGCTATCCCGGATATAGATCAATGGCGAACAGGCTTTGTTTCAGCTAATACCGTTGGTGGCATGGATAAAAGCGAAGCTTTTTTTGTCGATTTTATAAAAGACAACGATAAAGGTAAGCTGCGCAATATATTCGATCATGAATGCGGCAGCGTGACTGAAAAGGTGGCTAAAGAACTGGACATCACCAATTATATGACCACTATCAGCACGGCCTGTTCCTCATCGGCTAACGCAATTTTTTACGCTGCAAGGCTCATCAAAAATGATGTGCTTGACATTGTAATAGCAGGCGGTACCGAATCACTCACTAAATTTACGCTCAACGGCTTTAATACGCTGATGATATTGGATAAGGAATTTTGCAAGCCATTTGATGAGAACCGCCACGGTTTAAACCTTGGCGAAGGCGCGGGTTACCTGGTACTGGTATCAGATCGCGTTGCCGAAACGCTTACCAAACCCTTGTATTGCAAGCTTAGTGGCTACAATAATAGCAACGATGCCTATCATCAAACCGCTTCGTCACCTGATGGTACAGGCTCGTATTTGGCTATGGAAAAGGCTTTAAAGAAAGCCGGATTATCAACCAATGATATCGATTATATTAACCTGCACGGCACTGGCACGCCAAATAACGACAGCGCCGAGGGAACAGCCATAAAGCGGCTGTTCGATCCGTATTACCCGCCGATGAGCTCAACCAAATCATTTACCGGGCATACGCTTGGCGCAAGTGGTGGTATCGAGGCGGTGTTTTCTGTACTGGCTATCAAACATGGTTTTATTTATCCCAACCTGCGGTTTGAAACGCAGATGGAAGAATTGCCATTCTCACCGGAAACTAAATTCTCTAAAGGGAATGAGATCGATCATGTAATGTCGAATTCATTTGGTTTTGGCGGTAATTGTACATCCTTAATCTTTTCGCGCATCTGAGTATGGCTATCTATATTCGCTCATCGGCTTGTATTTCGCCCCAAAAAACCTTTGGATCGGATGGTTTTTTGAACGAGCCGGTCGGGTATAATGCAACCCGTTTACCAGCTATTCAACCGGATTATAGCCGCTTTATCGACGCAAAATCCATCCGCAGGATGAGCCATGTAATTAAAATGGGCGTAGCTGCAGCAAAGGAATGTCTCGATTTGTCAGGAATTGAAATGCCTGGCGCTGTCATTACCGGTACGGCCCTAGGCTGCCTGGAAGATACGCTTACCTTCATGAACCGCATGATAGAAATGGATGAGCAAATGCTGCCGCCAACCGCGTTTATCCAATCCACCCATAATACAGTTGCTGCACAAATAGCACTGATGCTGAAATGCCACAATTACAACAATACGTTTGTGCATAAAGGCATTTCGTTTGAGAGTGCGTTGATAGATGCCATTATGCTGCTGAAAGAGGAGGAGGCTAACGATATCCTTGTCGGAGGCGTTGAGGAAATGACGGATGCCAGTTATAAAGTATTGAGCCGGTTAGGGTTATTCAAGCGCTGGCCGTTATCAAATTTTGAATTGTTTAACACACCTACAAACGGCACGATAGGCGGAGAAGGCGCTTCATTCTTCGTGTTATCAGACAAAGCGTCGGAAGGTAATCTTGCACAATTTAATGGCGTGGAAACATTCTATGGCTTAAGGGGCTCTACAGAAATTGAAACTAAGATCAATACATTTCTTTTAAGGCATAAAGTAGCGTTGGATGATATTGATCTTGTTATAACAGGCAGGAATGGCGATGTTAAAAACGATGCGGTTTATGCGCAGTTAAATAGCTCGATATTTAAAAGTACGTCATTAGCTAATTACAAGCATTTGTGCGGTGAATACCCTGTTTCAACTTCATTTGCCTTGTGGCTGGCTGCGAATATTCTGAAAAAACAAATTGTCCCGGAAATTACCAAGGAGCGTGAAGTGAATACATCAGCGCCTAAAAAAATTCTGATCTACAACCACTATTTAAATACTTATCATTCTTTTCTATTAATTTCAGTATGTTAGCTGTATAAATAATATGCTGAAGATCAGGCTCTATTCTGTAATTGCTGTTGCCCATAAAGACTGCAATATTGTTGCGGAATTTATAATAAATAAGGACGACGATATATTTAAGGGGCATTTCCCCGGCCAGCCTGTTTTGCCTGGAGCCTGCATGCTGCAGATATTAAAAGAGATGACCGAAGCCGCCTTAAACAAAAAGATCCGCCTGAAAAAGGCAGATCAGATGAAGTTTTTAGCTTTGATCGATCCATCGGTCAACAATACTTTGAAGTTAGACATTTCCTATGTTTTAACTGAAGATGATTTCAAAATTAATGCTGTCATGAGCAGCCAAAGCGGGCCTTGCTTTAAGTTTAGGGGGAGTTTTATAGTCCTTAAGCCTTAACCTTTCGACCTTAAATTTACTTCGGCCTCCGGTTAGCCAAAATATAATCCGCCATTGTGTTTACATCCACCAGAACTTTACGTCCTTCTTTAGGGTCGTGTATGTTGATGCCGTATTCTTTTTTCATCAACACGATCAGTTCAAGGGAATCTATTGAATCCAGTCCCAAACCATCGCCGAATAATGGTTCGTCGTCCTTTATTTCCTCCGGCGTCAATGGCGTGAGGTTAAGGAATGTAATGATCTGTTGTTTTAGCTGTTGTTTTAATGCTTCTCTTTCCACGCCGTAATTATATTAAATTTTTTCTTTTCAATCCTAAATAAGTAACAACCTGTATCGCTATTGTGATGATGAACACATATAAAAGGTTGGTGAATACCACGCTTAATTGCCCGCCGCTTAAAAACAGTGAGTAATAAGCCTCTAAGCACCAATGTAATGGCGAAAGGCTCGATGCCGTTTTTACCAGTCCCTGCATGGCAAAGGTAGGCACCATTAATCCGCCCACAACGGCCAATATCACGATGGATATGGCGCCAAATCCGTTAGCCTGTTCCTGCGTTTTGGCGAATATGCCTACGCAAATGGCATAACTTACAGCGCACCAACCGCAGATTATAGTTGCAATGATCAGCGCCCAAACATTTGATGGTGCATTCAAAGCCGGCAAACCCATGGACGGGAATAACCAGAAACCCATTGAGAAGATCACCACTGCTTGTAATATAGTCACCACCATATAAGTGATCTGTTTGGAAAATAAACCGATCATGAAGTTAGTAGGCAACGTCCTCAAGCGGATAAAGCTGCCGCTGGTCTTTTCGCGTACCACACTGCCACTAAGCGACATGATCACAAAGAACATGGCGAAGATAGTCCAGGCAGGCACGTTATGCTGCGATGCATTCGGCATGCTGCGGATTTTATCTTTTGAAACGGGGATCACGTCGACCGGTGCCTTGTTGTTCAGCATTTCGTTTTCCAGTTTCGCAGGGAGCGGCTTTTCGTTGATGGAGAAATACATGATGCGTAATGTCTGCCGGCTTTCTACCATCTGTACCACGCTCTGTATGGCCCCTTTAACCGATAACTGCAGCGATTCTTCCATCACCGGGTTATAGTACATTTTAAGCGGATAGGTACGATCAAGCGTTTTAGCGGAATCACCCTGCAAACCAAAGCTCTTTAATGCTTTCCCGGCGGCTTTATTCGCGTCGGACATTACCTGAGCTGAGAAGTTGGACGGGATAACAATGCCCATCATCGCATCGGTTTTGTGCATCTGATCGGTAAGGGTCGGCAGGTTATTTTGCTGAAGATCTTCTACCGAAAACATGCCGATCTTATTCAAATCTGCGATCAGTTCTTTTCCGGATTTGCCGGTATCTAAATTACATACCAATACCTTGATCCTGTTTTTGTTAACGAGCTGAAAGGTGCTGTTCTGGATCCCGGTGGCAACGATCACCAATATGATCGGCATAACGAACATAAGCGCAATACCTATCCTGTCGCGCAGCAAGATCCTGAAGTCTTTCTTTATGGTTGCCCAGAGTTTAAACATCGTCGCGGTAGTTTTTGCCGGTTAAACTTAAAAACAGTTCCTCAAGACTCTGGTGATGATGGTCTTTTATTAACTCGTCGATATTACCCTGTTTAACGATCTTGCCATTATCCAGCAATGCGATCTCCTTGCAAAGATCTTCCGCTTCGTTTAACTGGTGCGAAGTGTAGATTAGCGTTGTGCCTTTTTTGTTCAAACCAAGCAGGTAGTTTAATATCGCGTGGCGGCTTTGTACATCCACACCAACGGTCGGTTCGTCTAAAAAGAGTATCTGTGGCTGATGGATCACCCCAATGGCCAGGTTCACCCGTCGTTTCATCCCGCCCGAAAATTTCTGAACAGGTTTGTCTCGAACATCATCCAGGCCAAGTACGCCCAGAAGCTCATCCGTACGGCGTTTGATCTGGCCTTTTGTTAACCCAGCCCAGGCGCCGAAAAACTCAAGATTTTCTACTGGGGATAGTTCACGGTAGAATGAAAAGTCCTGCGGCACAAAACCGAACAGTTTGTTTACCGCATTGCTGTGTTTGCCTACATTTTTGCCTAAAAGTTCTATACTGCCGTCATTGGCGCGCAGCAGGCCCGTCATCAGGTTCATGAGGGTGGTTTTGCCTGCGCCGTTCGGGCCGAAAAGACCAAAGCGGTCGCCTTTTTCTATTTTAAGGTTGAGTTTATTGAATGACAAGTCATCGTTATCCGGGTAGCGGAACGACATATCAGAAATAGCTATTGCATAGTTATCGCTTACTGCCATTTTATATTTTTTAACGCGGTAAATGCTTTTCGTTCCAGTTCGGCAATCTCCAGCAAATAATCGCCCATGGTATTAAAATCCTCCTGGCTGCCGAGGCGGTTTTTGTAAATACCCGCTGCCTGTACAGCAGAGGTACGCCACAGATCGCCAGATTCGGTAAACAGCTTTGATATTTCCATCAGTTCATCTACCGGGTGATATTCATAAGCTTCCTGCAAAAAAGCGGCATATATATAGCGGAAACCGCCGCCACCCGTACCGATCTCCTCCTGCATACGCACCAGTTGGGCGAGGTATAGGCCCGCTTTTTTTAGCCCCAGTTTATCGCGCCAGCTTTTTATCCGGTTACCTGTGTAGCGAATACCCTTAATGCCGACAATAGGTACAACGCTTTGCAGCATAATGTTTGCATTTTTCTGTATACCATGTTTAATCCCCTGTTTGATCTGGTCCGGCGTTACTATACTGCCCGGTTTCGGATAATAGATCTGCCCGTTTGGCGCTAATGTACCTTTTGCAAAGCGTACACGCTCCAGTTCATAGGAACTTAGCGAGGTGGTGTATTCCATTACGGGATCGCTCACCAGGTAGTTGTCTCCTTCGCGGCCATAGACTATTAAGTTATGAGCGTTAAAATGAAAACGGTATTCGCGCGGGAAATAGGGGAGATAGTATACACCAACCTGGCAACCCACAGGGTGACCTTCATCAAGGCATTGGTTTAAAAAGGCTTCCGCCTTCTCTTTCGAGCTGAATTTTTTACGGATGACCGGGATATCCAATGCTTTGCAAACGCGGTTAAATATCAAACCCGGCATAGGGCGAAAAGCAATCACCGGGCCGTTATTGATCTTTAAAAATGGGAGATAAACAAAGAACAGTCCATAGCCAATGCCCAATGCCAATGGCTCGGTAATGCCATTTACACCAATGTTTTTGAGCAGGCTGCGGGTTACGCCGTTTTCACAATGTGCAGATTGAAGGTGTTCGAAATTAAGCTTCATGCACATTCATTGTTTTAAGGTCATCTATCGTCACATTAAAAACATCGGCATAGCGCTTCAGTTGTTTAGCGGTTAATTTTTTAAATACGTTTGGCTTTAAGTGCCGTTTTACCTGCCATTGCCAGTAACCTGTATAGCCGGCTAATATTTGTACATCCATCAAGCCCTTTTCCATAAAAAACAGCAGGGGACTGGCTTCGTTGTTCAGAACTTTTTGCCGTGCAGCCTCAATACGGATGGTTACTTCATCCCAGGCGGTATCGAGCGCAGATATTTTAACGTCCCAGCCACGGCTCAGGGCGGTAACATATTTACCCGAACTGTCGGTCGCATAGCAAACCTCGTTGGTGAGTTTGCCAAGCGAACTTAGATCCTGTGGGACGTCTTCTTTTTTCATCTTTTAGAAACTATTTAAGCTTCAGTTTTAATTGCCGTTGGCTTTAGCCAACGGGTTCATCATAAATAATATCGGCTTTAGCCACATATTTCGCCTTTATTCGGCTAAAGCCGCACCTAACTTGTGTATTGTTCCGTTGACTGAAGTCAACGGCAACATATTCCCAGCTTTTAATAGTTTTTAAACAACAGTCAGCATCGCATACATATACGAGAAACGGGCACTCTCTGGCACAAGCAGCAGCAATCTCTCTCCTTTTTTCAGCTTGCCGCTATGAAACAGCTCATTGATCATCAGGAATACGGATGCTGCGCCTACGTTACCAACGGTGTACAAGTTAATGAACCATTTTTCGTAAGGGATACCGCCGCCATACAGTTGCACCATATCGTAAATTTTCGGGCGGAAGAAATCGCTTGATATATGCGGCAGGAAGTAATCGATATCCGCAGCAGTAATGCCGCGACGGTCAAGGATCTCTTTGATCTTTTTCCCGCCAAGGTCAACAATGTTGTTGCTCAGTAGCGTGATATCCTGCTTTACGCTGAATATAGATTGATTTTTAATCTCCTCAGGGGTATAATCCATAAAGCCTTTCAATGAGCCGTCGGGCATTTTTTCGGCGCCCATGTACATGCAGGTTTTCATTTCATTGGCATAGGATACGCCTTCTATCCAATCCAAACGCAGGCTCAACCCGGTTTCATTTGGCTTTCCGCTCATCAGGAACGCTGAAGCGCCATCTGACAGCATCCACCTTAAAAATTCCTTTTGGAAAGCGATATATGGGTTCTGGTTGAGATCTTCCAGATGTTTAGCCTCGTCATCAAAAACTTCGGATACCAGCAAGCCCGAGAAACGCTCGGAGCCTGTAGCCACCGCCAGCTTTGCATCGCCGGTTTTAATGGCTAAATAAGCATATTTTATAGCGTGCATGCCTGCGCAGCAAACACCTGAAGGTGAAACCACTTCTATCGATTCGGCTTCGGGCAGCCAGCCGTGGGTCATTACGCCGTGGCTCGGCATTACCTGGTCTGGCGAGGAGGTACCACATGAAAGCAGGTCTATTTCCTTTAGTTTATTAATGTCGTTCTTAAATAATTCGCGAACAGCTAAAGCGGTCATCTGTGCATTGGTATGGGTGGATTTGCCGCCTTTTTCCAGCGCATAATAACGGTTTTTGATGCCGTTGTTGCGTAAAACAATAGACTTTGATTTGGAAGGTTTGCCATTAATATAGCCCAGGTATGCTTCCATATCGTCGTTGCCGACAGGCTCGTTCGGGAAGTAAGCCGATGTGCTATTTATGTAAACTTCAGTACCAGACATATAGATAGAAATTAATTTAAATTTAAGAAATATTGTTTCCTCGCCCTAATGCGTTTCGGCGAAGTAAACCGGAATAAAATCCCGTCAAGCGTTATTACAATGGGCGCACCAACAAAAAAAGCGACTAATAAATAGTATTTAAACGCCCTTATCCAGGGCATCTTGTTCTCTTTGCGTGCTATCATCCGGGCCCAAAATGCAAATATTTTTCCGGCCGTACCTTCTATGACCATCAAATTGTAATTAAGTTTAACGGCGCCTTCTGCCACCATCTCATCCTGCAGCGTTTCCCAGTCAGCATTTTGCAAGTGCGGGACGATGATCTTGCCGAACTCAGCCGTATGCTTAATATCGACATCCTGAACACCCGGAGGGGGGAAAATGTTTAGGTAACGATCCTTTTTACCGTGCAGCATCCAATGGAAAATGGTAATAAAGCTAACCGGGTTGGGGTGCGTATCAACTAAAGCGATATTGCCTATATGGTTGGCCCCGGTTGCTTTGATCAGCTTTTTCACCCTCACAAAAGCATTCAACCACATATTGCGCGCACCGGTAACAGTGATCACTGGCGTATTCTTCAAAACCGCCTTCAACTGCGGCGTTTGCATCAGCGAATTAAAAGGTATGCTCGGCGAAAGGAACCAGGCCTGGTAGCCTAATATCACCAGGTCGTATTTATCTTCTTTCAACTTATATGGCGCAACTTCTACGGGTACATCTAACTGACAATCGGGCATTACACTAAAGAAACCGTCCGCCGTCCACGGAAAAATGTATTCCCTCATCATTCTTATTCTGACTTTCTCCACAGAAATGCCGGCATCAATAAGCGGCGCAGTAAGGTTGTCGATGATCTCGCCTAATTGCCCTGATTGGGAGTAATATATTGCCAGTACCTTTTTTGCCATAGGTTAAAAGTCTTGCGGGGTTAATACTTTTGATGTTTTGCTATATTCCCTTACAGCCTCTCTTACGTCAGGCTGCAGGTTTTTAAATTCCTTTATCACAATAGTCTTATCTGCATCAATCTGGTGGTAGTATTTTACAATATGCGGCGCGTGTTCCTGTATGGTAAGGCGAAGAAAGCGATACTCTGCATTTTCGGGGCTGGTGGATATTGCGCCTTCCAGTTTGATATAGCCCAGTTTAAAGAAGTGCAGTTTTTCGGCAGGTATTTTCATCAGTCCTGCTTTGCGCATCAGCAAAGCGCCTTCATAAGCCTGTTTTTCTTTTATCTCGCTTGCGCGGACGGTGATCAGCTCCTCATTTACATCCTTTGTTTTGCCCGTCGACATGATGGAATAAAAATTCGCCCTGTCAAACGCCTGTGAGGGCTGAGAATGCCTTAAAAATCCGGCGGGCAAAAGCAGGAAAAGTAATAACGTAATGTGATATGGCATGATCAGCTCAATGGTAGCACTTGTTGCAAATATATATATTTAGCCTAAAGTGCATACAGTAAGCAGCACTAAATTGAAGGGTTAACCTTATAGCTGTTTTATTGTTTGGCTAACTGCGAATATTATCAGGTATTAACTGTAATGTTACGTATATTACGGCAAAAATATTATTCACTATCTGCAAAAAATACGCGATAATACACCCCTGATTATCAGTTTGAAATGACCGGAGGGCCATATTAAAATGTTTGATGATATCATACAATATCTGCCTTATAAATCTTCATTCCTGTTTGTTGATCATATTACGGCGCTGGATGAGAACGGCGTGACGGGCGATTATACGCTAAATGGGAATGCTTTTTTTTATGAAGATCATTTCGCGAACAATCCGGTCACTCCCGGTGTTATCATCACCGAGATTATGGCGCAGATAGGCGTAGTGGTGCTGGGAATCTACCTGGTAAAAAGCGGAAATACAAAGGAGGCAGTGAGGATGGACGAGCGTTCGTTCCCGTTGCTCACTTCTACAGATGTGTCGTTTTTCAAGATGGTTTTACCCGGCGAAAAAGTTACAGTTACTTCAAAAAAGTTATATTTTCGTTTTGGTAAATTAAAATGTGCTATAGAAATGCGTAACGAGGCAGCAGAGTTGGTTGCAAAAGGAATGTTTTCGGGGATGATCAGAAATTTCCCGGTTGATGAAAGGGCGAATGGGTAAGCGTGTAGTGATAACCGGTATAGGTGTAATATCGCCTAACGGTTCAAATATTCCTGATTTTCTACATTCACTACAGCATGGCGTTTCTGGCATAAAATTTATTCCTCAATACGAGGAGTTTCATTTCAATTGCCAGGTTGCCGGCTCGCCGAATTTTAACCTGGAAATGCTGCATGGTTACATTAGCGAAACCAGTTTATACGGTTTAAAAGGCAAGGGTATCGGCTTCGGCATAAAAGCTGCGCTTGATGCCTGGACAGATGCCGGAAATGAAATTGCGGGCCAGGAGACTTTGTGGGATACCGGCTGCGTTTTCGGCAGCAGTGTGGCAGATACGGATGTGATCAAAAATGCCATTAGTAAGGTTGATGCAAAGGAGTCGAAGAAATTAGGCTCGCGCGTGGTAGAACAAATCATGAACAGTGGTGTTACCGCTTATATTTCCGGACGTTTAGGGCTGGCTAATAAGGTGATCAGCAATTCATCAGCATGCGCTACAGGCACCCAGGCTATTGTGATGGGTTACGAATACATAAAACACGGGATGGCCAAACGCATGCTGGTGGGAAGCAGTGAGTTTGTAGACGCCTATGTGTTTGGTGCGTTCGATTCGATGCGGGTGCTATCGCGCAAGTTTAACGACCAACCGGAGAAAGCATCGCGACCGATGAGCATGACAGCCGGTGGTTTTATACCGGGATCTGGTGCAGGTGCTTTGGTAATAGAAGAACTGGATTATGCTTTGGCGCGTGGCGCGAAAATATACGGCGAAATATTGGGCGGCAACCATAATTCGGGCGGGCAACGCAGCGGTGGTACCATGACGGCGCCAAGCGGGCCGGGTGTGATACGATGTATACAGGATGCTTTGGCAGATGCCAATATTTCCGGGAATGATGTCGATCTGATCAGCGGCCACCTTACGGCGACTGTGGCAGATAAATTCGAGGTTGAGAACTGGACGAAGGCTTTGGGTAGGAAGGGAGAGGATTTTCCGCAGATAAATTCGCTCAAGTCTATGATCGGGCATTGCCTTAGCGCGGCGGGTTCTATTGAGACGGTAGCCTCGGTTTTGCAGTTGGAACACCAGTTTGTTCACCCGAATATTAACCTTGAGGACCCAAATCCCGAAATAATTGATTTAATTAGTAAAAAAAATTTACCCGTAAGTATGGTAAGCAGGGAAGTGAACGTTATTGCCAAGGCTAATTTTGGTTTTGGCGATATTAATGCCTGCCTCATCATCGCAAAATATAGATAAGAATAAGAAATGGATAGACAAACTGTTTTAACTGAATTGAAGAGAGTATTGGCCCCTTACACTGAAGACAAAGAGAAGCTCAATAATATTACTGAGGATACCGACCTGCTTCGCGATCTCCAGATCAATTCAGCTAATTTGGTAGATATAATTATTGATGCTGAATCGCAATACAATATCGAGATCGATAATGATTCGGCTGAGAAAATGACAAATGTGGGCAACAGCATCGATGTGATACTGTCAAAAATTAACCAATCTGCATAAAAGCACAGGCAACGATATTGTCGACCTCCGGTCTATTGATAAAACCCGCACCAGCGAACCCCGGTTTTATTCAAAGATCATCTCCGCACAGGAAAAGGAGCTTTATCACACATCACCGGGTTTAAATTTACCTTTTGACGTTTTTGTTTGGCTGGCATGGTCGGTTAAGGAATCGGTATATAAATTCCTGAAGCGGCATGAGCCCAAATTGGTGTTTTCGCCGACGAAGATCTGTTTAGTGAGTATATCTTTCGGGGATGGTGTCTCCTATGGAATTGTCGGGTTTCGCGATGAAGACTTGTTTTTTCGTACTGAGATAACGGACGAATGGCTGCATAGTGTAGTATTAGATCAACCAGGGCGATTTCGGGGCATATCCAATGTAAAGCGAATCAATCCCACCAATAATAACGACCGTTCTGTTTTAGCCTGGCAATATTTACTTGATGAAGTAAAAGGTGAATTGGGCGAGGATGTTAGCTTAAAGAAGAGTGAATTAGGTTATCCGGTTATTTTCCGGGGTGATATTGAGTTAGACATCCCTGTTTCCCTTTCTCACGATGGTGATTTTGCAGGGTATAGCATGCGTATATAAACTTACTATATTAAACATTGTCATTTCGATAGAGCGGAGCGTTGGCTTGCGCAAGGAGCGAAAGAGAAATCTTTTGAAAGCGATGTGTAGCGAATTTGCATAGCGCAAAAGATTTCTCTTCGCCCTGGTGCTCATTCCCCGCGCCGGCTCATCGAAATGACATGGGAGATTAATTACCTTATTTCACCACCTGGAAACTAAACGTCTGGCTGCCTGCCTCGCCGTCGGCTGCCATGCCTTGTATCACACCTATGTATCGGCCCGTTTGGTCTGATGTATAAAAGCTCAGGCTGTTTTTACCATTTGCATCGGTATTCACATTTGGTGTCCAATACAAAACGTTCCTGAAATCAGGCAGGCGGCTGTCAATCGCTTTATCGGTGTCATATTGGGGGGCATAAAATACGCGTTGTTGTTCCAGTCCCTCATAGTCCATCACCACAGCATGCGGGTCGATCTCCGCCCCGGCAAGGTCGCCTTTGTAGCTGGTGTAGCTAAAGACGCCTTCTTCAACTGAAGGCCCCCAGTAGTAGGTATACGGCACGTCTTCCAGCTTGCGGATCTTCAATGGGTCTATGGCAAAAAGTTTATTCATGTTGAAGAACGGAATGCCGTCGATCAATACCATCGGGTCATCCTCACGCAGGAAACCGTTACCGCTGATCACTTTAATATGGAAACCATCTTTTGATGAGTGGACAATATTTACTTCGCTTACATATTCGCGCATTACTTCTTCCATGGTGGTAAAGCGGGTGTAATTATCCAGCAGATACGTTTTGTACGGTGTGCCATAAAATGCGCTGCTATCTAACCCGGGATCATAGAATTGGCGTAGCTTATCGCCGGCGTAAATGTTCTGTACCTGTGTAACCAGGTTATTGTTCACAATATCGGCCTGGGCATTATTGACCATAGTTAAAGGCGGCAAATTGATCTTTGCAAATTGATCCGAAAATGGGTTCAGGACATCGATATGATAAATTGTATCCACAGCCGTGTTGGTTTGCACCACTATCTCGCCCGGGCCATAAAAGCTTTTCATATTGAAGATCAGCCTGCCAAGTGAATCGCTTACAGCCGGGTACATTTGTACGCGTTTGCCGGGTATGGCAATATAAGCAATGATGTCCTTTACAGGTTTGGCGGTTAGCTGGTTAGTCAGTTTAGCTAACACGACAGGCCCGTTATATTCGGGCATGAATGAAAATGAAGGCGTGCCGTTTTTCAATATGTCGTCCCAATTAAACCTGCGCCAGCCCTGGGTAAGCATTAAGTTGTCGGCTGCGTCATCAGCATCTGCGCCTGTATTTTTTAAATAATAATCAGGCGATTCAATATTTCCCTTTAGGTCTGATGTGAGCCATAAATAGCTTTCTATATCCTTTTTATCGGCATGTTGCAGCGAATCAAGCCTGTAAACAGACAATGATAAATTAGCCATTGCAGGCTTATTATCACCATCCTTTGCATTAATATCAATAATTACCTTTCTGCGGGTGTTATACTGTAACTGGTCGCTGTTTGCAGTTATAGCAAGTTGTTTTGCAGGTCGTTTAAAGTAAAGCCGCTCGCATACGGGATGCCTGCTATTATCGAAAACAGTGAGATGTGAAATGCCATCACCAAGCTTGTTTTTATCAATGGTAAAATGCGCTGTGCCGTTTTCAATAGCAGCAGATTCAGCCATTTTTACGGCATTCCGTGTATGCACGAACAGATAAGCGGTAGTAGCGTTGGTATTGGTGCTTACCGTTACAGATAATTGATTAGTATGGTCATCATCCACGTGCATCACATAACCATTGTCATAGATCCTGGGGAAATCCTTTTGAATATTTTTCCCGCCAATCCTTATTACCGCGTGATAACCTGCCTGGTTATCCGGCTTTAAAACAAAACTGCCCATGCCAAATTTGTAGGAGTTGAAACGGGCGACTGTATCATTATTTTTATTCAGCACAGCGCCTTTAAAATCAATACCTGCACCAAACTGGTCTGTTGCTTTAACGGCTATAGTACTGTTTATGCCGTTTACAAGGTTGCCGCCTTCCGGGAAGAATTGAATATCATATTCAGGTGCTGTAGCTTTAACTTGTGCTTCACCCGCTTTTAATGGGTTTATTATCGTGATCTGCTGGTGAAAATAAAGCTCCGGGCTGAAGTTCTTCATCCAACTGGTATACGCACGCAACACATAATTGCCCGATGCCAGGTTCACCGGTACAAATACCGAACCGCTGCCTGTGCCATCCTTCAGTTCTATCTTGGCTTGTATTACCGCGAATTGGTCTTTATCCAATATTTCAATATAGGCCACCTTGCTCATATCGGCAGGGCGGTTGTAGGTACCGTCTACATAATACAGCTTAAACCACAACAGTTCGCCGGTGGTATAGGTATTTTTATCAGTATGCACGTAGATCTTTTCCTGCGGGGATAGTTTGTTGTATTTATCAAACCCGCTTTGAAGGTCATTTACCGACTGCCCATAGCAGCTGACTATACCCGTTATGGCAAGTAAGCATATAGATAAGGTAATTTTCAGCTGTTTTTTCATGGCCAGAAGCTTGGTTTTA
>JABDAU010000054.1 GCA_013289045.1 Bacteroidota bacterium
TGCTTCAGGCGATGGAAAAATTGAGTTGCAATTGTTCCAATCACCGGCATTGCTTGACGGTAAAAAGGCTAACAATCCATGGTTGCAGGAAATGCCCGACCCGGTATCGAAAGTTACCTGGCACAATTTTGCGGCCATGTCACCGCGTTATGCTGCCAGCCTGAAACTGGAGCAAGGCAACGTGATCACTATCACAGCTAATAACTATTCTATCAACCTGCCGGTATTGATTCAGCCAGGCCAGGCGCCGGGTACCATATCGGTGGCAGTTGGTTACGGTCGTACAGCATCAGGCAGGGTAGGTGACGGACAGGGCCAAAACGCTTTCCCGTTCCATACTTTCCGCAACGGTTCATTCCAAACCAGCCTGGTTGCGTCGTTTACAAAAACTGACGACAACTACGAGTTGGCCCAGACACAAACACACCATTCATACGAAGGCCGTAACAGCATCATCCGCGAAACGACCTTCACTGAATACAAAAAAGACGCATACTCAGCAAGCGGCCACTTCGGCGAGCACAAAACCTACAGCATGTGGGACGAATACCAACGCCCTACTTATGACTGGGTTATGGCTATCGACCTTAACGCCTGTACCGGTTGCGGCGCCTGTGTGGTAGCATGTAACGCTGAAAATAACGTACCGGTTGTAGGTGAGGAAGAAGTTCGCCGCCGCCGTGAAATGCACTGGATCCGTATCGACCGCTACTATAGCTTTAACGATAACGGTAAACTGGTTACCAAAGAAGGCGAGATCGCCCACTTACCGGATAATGAAATTGACGACAACGTATCGGTTGTTTACCAGCCATTTTGGCCTGATAAGCCGCCAATTGCCAGTAAGCTCTTATCCCAGGTATTTCTAACGTAGTGGTAGTAATCTTTATAAGCACTGCCAGCCCAGGTAAGTAAACTCAATTCAGCCTGGCGGGTGTCATAAACCGGGTTGATAGCCGGCTGGATAACAGTGTAGTATCCTTCCAGTGCATTTTCATCGCCCCAGGCCTCTAAGTAGTGGTGATTTGGCGCTATGATGTTACACAAAGCCGCAGTTTCATCAGCATAGCCGGAGAACGATACGCGCAGGCGTACTTTTTTCAATGCTGATTTTACAGCTTCGGGGCTATGGTAGTTATAAGCAGGGTTAGCGTCAAGGAAGAATACGGCATCAACAGCGCCGTCGTTCATTTCTTTTATTAACTCAACAAAGTCGTTATCGTTACCTGCAAATTGTTTTGAAGGATTGTCCAGATCGATAGTTGAACCGTAGCTGCCCAGCAACGAGTTGATGGCGTTTACTACAAGTTGTACCGATACGTCATTCGATCCTGCAACTACCAGCGCTTTGCCTTTTGCGGCCAGCAATTCCTGTGCGGCTACTTTTATGGCATTGCTTGCAGCAACGTTACCTAAATCTTTTGATCCCGGTAAGGTTGTGCCTGAAATTGCATTGTATAGTGCGATAATCGCTACGCCTTCTTCAGAAAGTTTGATCGGGATGCGCACATCGGCGTTTGAACCGGTGTTGCTCATGCCGCTCTCAAACTGGATGTGGCGCGACATCTTTTTGCTTTGCAGTGATTTATTGTTACGGTTTTTAACGTATTGGGTAGTGAACTCGGTTGGCGAGATCCAGGTAGCCAAAAAGTCGGCGCCGAAACTTACAATTACATCGGCTTTATCAAAATTATAGTGCGGCAATACTGCTTTGCCAAAGCTGGCAGCGTTTGCCTGGATGATGCCGGTATAGGATACCGCATCGTAATTGATATGTTTGGTATTAGGGAATGCAGCAACAAAATCAGCGACAGCAGCCAGTGTTGAAGGGCTGTTGATGGTTGAAGTTACAATGCGGATACCTTTACCGCCTGCTTTAATTGCAGTCAGCTCATTTTTAACGAAACTATCTATAGCATCCCACTCATTTTCGCCGCCATCCTGCAGGGCGCTTTTTACACGGCTGATATCATACAGGTCAAGTACTGAAGCTTGTGCCTGTGCACTTGAACCGCCGCCGATAAGGAGGTCGTTAGGGTTACCTTCAATTTTGATAGGGCGGCCTTCGCGGGTTTTCACCAAAATAGCCTGACCTTCAAAACTTGATACGTAGAAGTTGGCTACGCCCGGGGTAACTTCCTCTGGCTTAATGAGGTATGGAATAGATTTGTGAACCGGCACCGGCTGACAAGCAGCAAGTGTAACAGCGCCCACACCAAAGCCCATCGCTTTCAGGAAGCTACGGCGCGGTGTTTTGTTCATCAAACCACCACTTTCCAAAACATCCTCCAAAGGAATAGGTTCCGGAAACTCATTCTTATTCTTCTCAACAAATTCTGGCGAGTTGTTCAGTTCTTCTAAACCTTTCCAGTATTTTTTATTGCTGTCCATTTAAAGCTATATAAACTTGTAATTGTTAAGTTTCAGTTCGTTATTAATAGTGGCACTTACCGCACTCAATACCACCAAGCGATGCTTCGGTAACTTTCTCGCCGCGTTTAATACGGTCGTGAACAGCTATCATATTATCATAGTAGGCATTGCCTTTGTAATTAACTTCGGTGCGTTTGTGGCACTGTATACACCATTTCATGGTAAGTGGTGAATACTGGTAGATCTCCTTCATGGTTTGTACCGGGCCGTGGCATGTTTGGCAACGGATCTGGCCAACTTTCACGTGTTGCGAGTGGTTGAAATATACCAAATCCGGCAGGTTGTGAACCCTAACCCACTGCATTGGATGAGCCTTGGTAGAGTCATACTTCATGGTCTTAGGATCATAGCCCAATGCATCATAGATCTTATGTATTTCCGGCGACTCGGTTTTAACCGTTTTGTGGCAGTTCATACATATATTTAATGAAGGGATAGTAGCATTTTTTGATTTGTAAGCGCCCGAGTGGCAGTACTGGCAATCTATCTTCATTACGCCGGCATGCAGATCATGCGGGAAGTGAATTGGCTGCTCCGGCTGATAGCCCTGGTGTACGTTGGTGTTCCACATAGTAACCCATGCCCAGCTGCCACAGGCGATAGTACCGCAAAGCAATACAAAGAATACTAATTTTTTATTCTTGGCCAGTTTCCTGATTACAGCCATACGGTCAACCGCAGGCACAACTGCAACTTCTTCTTCAGGAGCAAGGTCTTTAGCGCGCAGTACCACTTTCTCAAGTGTACCGATCACCTTGTTCAGTACCAGGATAACGATAAAGGCAACTACGATAACGCCTATCAGCGCAAAAACTACAAAGCTACTTGGGCCGCTATCAGCGCCAGCTGCACCGGCGGCAGGGGCTGCGGCAGCTTTTGCCTGATCGGCTTTCCAGTCTGCACGAACGTATGCTAAAATATTAGCAACATCCGCATCTGCAAGCGAACCGAATACGGTCATGCCCTGCTGGTTGAACTGGTTATAGATCTTTAGCGCCTTTTGGTCTTTTGCGGCAATAAGGGCCGTGTTATTCTCAACCCATTTGTACAGCCATTTGTCGTCGGTTTCTTCGGTAACCGTTGTGCCGAGTGCCGGACCAACAACCTGGTGATCGACCGCGTGACAAGATGTACAGTTGGCTTTGAACAGCGCCTCGCCTTTGGTGGCATCGCCTTGCGCATGTGCAGAAAATCCCAAAATTGCAAAGCCGGCAAGTAGTAAAACCGTCTTCGAAAATTGTTTAAAAATCAATGAGATATTTCTCATAAAGTGTATTTATGCTGAATAATTCCTAATATTTATGAATAAAACCCGAGCAGATGGTATGCTGTGTCATACTTTTTCAGGCACAAAAGTATAATTTATTAAACAATGGGTGACAAATTAGTGACACATAAACTTAATTTATAATCTTTCTAAATAATTATTTTTTGGGGCGAAAATTTGGGAATAATATGATGATTTCTAAACGACCGTCATTGCGAGGAACGAAGCAATCTCTGCGCTTGATAATCAAAAAGATAAATGTTCTTCCAATGGAAAAAGCCCCCCGCCTATTCTTTTATTAAATCATCGTATAAATCTATCCATCCTGAATTAATAGAGTTGATAAGCTTTATTTTACTTTTCCTATTACCTCCTTTTATCAATTTTTCGGCCGAAATAGCTTCTTCAATGTGCGGATAAAATTCATAATATACCAATTGATCGCAACCGTACTTTGCCGTAAAGCTATTCGGGTGTACTTTATTTTTATGCTGCCATACACGTGTAAGGAGGTCGGAAGTAACGCCAGCATATAAAACTGTATGCCGTGCATTTGTCATAATGTAAACACACCCGCCCCGTTGAAAAACCATATTGCAATTTAGCTATTTACGGGCATTCCGTTTCGTTGATTTTATAACGCAGAGGTTATCGTGTACCGCCTGTAAACGCAGGGATTGCTTTGTCGTTCGCTCGCACTATCCTGCTCACTCCGCGCAATGACGTGATACATAAAGAGAGGCCATAACTTTCGCTATGGCCTCTCTTATAAATATTTCATTTTAAAAAATTATTGCTTCAGCAACCAGGCAAAGATCAAAGGCGCAACAATCGTTGCATCCGATTCCACAATGAATTTCGGGGTATGGATATCCAGCTTTCCCCAGGTGATCTTTTCGTTGGGTACAGCGCCAGAATAAGAACCGTATGAGGTGGTTGAATCCGAGATCTGGCAGAAATAGCTCCAGAAAGGGATCTCGGGCATTTCCATATCCTGGTACAGCATCGGCACAACGCATATCGGGAAATCGCCGGCAATACCACCACCGATCTGGAAAAACCCAATGCCTTTTCCACCCGAGTTTTTCACGTACCAATCGGCCAGCCATGCCATATATTCAATACCGCTTTTCATGGTAGTAGCTTTGATCTCGCTTTTTATAACGTATGATGCAAAGATGTTGCCCATGGTCGAGTCTTCCCAACCCGGTACAACAATTGGCAGGTTGCGTTCGGCAGCAGCCAGCATCCACGAGTTTTTCGGGTCGATCTCGTAATATTGTTCCAGATCGCCGCTTAACAGCATCTTGTACATGTATTCGTGCGGAAAGTAACGCTCGCCGCTGTTATCGGCATCCTTCCATATTTTATGGATATGTTTCTGTAAGCGACGGAAGGCCTCTTCTTCCGGGATGCAGGTATCGGTTACACGGTTATAATGGTTTTCGAGCAAATCCCACTCATCCTGCGGGCTCAGGTCGCGGTAATGCGGTACGCGTTTGTAGTGCGAGTGCGCAACCAGGTTCATGATATCTTCCTCAAGGTTAGCGCCGGTGCAGGATATGATATCGATCTTACCCTGGCGGATCATTTCGGCAAGCGAAATACCCAGTTCGGCAGTACTCATGGCGCCCGCAAGGGTAACCATCATTTTGCCGCCTTCAAGCAGGTGCGTTTCATAACCTTTGGCTGCATCCATCAATGCAGCGGCATTAAAATGCAGGTAATTCTTTTCAATGAATTGAGATATCGGGCCTCTTGTTGTGCTCATGATATGATTAAAATTTGATCAGCGCAAAAGTAGATATTTTGCCGGGACGAATCATTTTAAAATCAAAATTCAGAAAAACCTCAGCTTCTAAAAATAATTTGCATATTATTACGACAATGAAGCTGTTTTCATTAACTATAATATAATATATAGCGTAGCGTTACAAGCGCTACATTTGCCATATTTACTACATCACCGGCAGCTACCTGCTTATGAAAAAATATTTAATACTGCTTATTTGCGTTTTAGGCTGCCAGCACGTTTTTGCGCAAACTGATTTCCTGAAACGTTTTATACGAAGAATGTACCTTGATAAAGACAGTACCAGGAAGCCCAATTTCATCCTCGTGCCCGCGCTTGCCTCATCACCTGAAACGGGCCTTGAATTTGGAGGCGCCTCGCTCCTGTCATTCTATACCGATACCGCCAAACACAGCATTACCCGCGTATCCAGCCTGTATGGCTATGCCAGCATCACCACCAAAGGGCAGGAAAAGGTAAGCCTTAACGCTACCTATTGGACGCCCGGCAACAAATGGTATTATACTGCCAACGTTAGCTTTTACAATTACCCCTTTGATTTTTTTGGCATAGGCAACAACACGCTCAAAGCAAACCAGGAAACGATAGAAGAAAAACGCACGCGGCTTGGCGGAACGGCTGAAAACCTCATCCTTAAAAATGTTTATGCCGGCTTCTCTGCCGGGGTAATGAAATACTACTATTATTCGGGCACTTACTATGAAAATCAGGCGTTCAAAGACAACCCTGAAATACAAGACCATGGTGGCGGTTCGCTGGCTTATGGCGGGGGCATATTGGTTTACGACAGCCGCAACAGCAATACCTATACTACAAAAGGCACCTATATTAATACGTATTGCAATTTATACCAGGGTGTTTTTAGCAACAATAGCTATACAGGCGGTTTTTTCAACCTCGATTTTGGCGAATATTTTAAACTTGCAAAACCGTTGGTACTCGCGTTTAACCTGAAAGAGCAAAGCCTGATTGGCGGGCGCTCGCCTTTTTACCTACTGCCGCAATTGGGCAACGACGCCCTGATGCGCGGCTACTACACCGGCCGTTACCGCGACCGTAACTTGCTGGCCGGCCAGGGTGAACTGCGTTACCGTCTTGCCGACCGCTTTGGCATTGTAGGCTTTTTGGGCTGGGGCGAAGTAGCACACAACTCATTCAGTGTATCAGCGCTTAAACCGGATATTGGCGGTGGGTTGCGTTATTTCTTCGATACAGAAAAAGGATTGAGCATGCGTATGGATTACGGCTTCGGCGAAAAGGTAGCAGGCGAAGCCAGGCAGCAGGGCTTTTATATAGCGCTGGGAGAGAGCTTTTAACCAGGATTAAACGGATTTATTTTGATTTACAGGATATATTAAAAAGCTATATTCATCAACCTATCCGGCTTCAAATACACGTAATCATTCCTGAAATCGAACACAATATTAAAGCGTTTCAACAAACCGTTGCCTAAATAATTGATAGGTAAACCAACAGGGTGCTGATCGCTGCCCAGCGTTAATACCGAGACATTATTAAACGCAAAGGCATTAAATTTTAGGGCAGGAACATTTACTATATGGCTTTCATATTTTTTTCCGCGCGGATCATACAGCGCTGTGGTTTTAATGATCTTAAGATCTTTAGGAAAACCCTGACCGGCTGCCCATGTGCTGTCGATGATCATGGCCTGGTCGGAGCCGGTATCCATCAGGAAGTCACCGATATAATTTTTGCTTTGAATCTGGATGTCGCCTTTCAAACAAACGAATGAGCGGATAAACTCCAGCTTTAGTTTTTTATAACTATGTAGATTTCCTGGCTGCTGCGAATGGATGATCAGCAGGCCTTTGTCGTTATCTATTTCAACATACTTACCGTCGAATACACTATAACCTATCTTGCCATCCATATCATGCGCGGTGACGCTGGAGGAATGTATTTCAGGATCGTGCCAGGTTATGCTACCTAATTGCAGGGTGGCGACTTTTTTCAGTTTCGGATCTTTGGTCACCGCGTCCTTCGTAAAGTAAAAACCAAAAGAACCGCAATCAAAATGCATGTTGATGGTATCGGTACTATTGATGATGGCCTTTATCGCAATGGTATTATACTTGGTAAGCGTGAAAGGGATGGTATCATCCTTTGCGATCCCGTTCTTACCCTCATCCGGCGGAATAACGCTGGCGATCTGCGTATAGCAGGAGTCCTTACCATTATATAGGATAACAAAGTTGAAACGCGTGCCGGGGGTTACTTTAACCCGGATGGAGTCGATATCGGTATAGAAAGTAACGTATTTGGTTTCGCGCGTACGGTCGGCCGTGAAAATGTCCGGTCTGGCTGATGGGGTGAGTGTCCATCTGTCCTTATCAAAGAAAGCGCCATCCCTGATGGATACCTTTTTTGACGTTGCTTTGATGACGGGTAATTGGGTTTGGGCAAAAGCAGGTTGCATCATTAATGACAGCACTATCAGGTTTAAATATCGCATGGGTCTAAATTTTGTTCCTATTTTAAATAATTAGAGAGCGCTGTCACACTGAGCTTGTCGAAGTGCATGCGTAAGGCCTTTGCCCATATAGTCTTCAAGGGCCTCAGACTGACACCGCTCTTTGTGTCCTAATAGTGTCTTCCTAATCTCTAATCTCCAAACTCTAATCTCTATATCCTAACCCTAAAATCCTCCTTCACCTGTCCTTTCCTAAAGTACACCAATCCTATCCAAAACAGATCGATGGTAACGGTCACTTCCGGGTGCGCTTTTATCTGCGCCCAGGCTTCCTTCATGCCCTCGCTCCAGTAAATATCGTCGAATATGAGCAGCGTGTTATCATGCGCTTTGGGCAGGCACCATTCAAAGTAGCGCAGGGTGGCGTTCTTCTGGTGGTTACCGTCTACAAAAACAAGATCTACCTTATCCAGGCTGTCAATTATTCCGGGCAGCGTATCGTCAAAATTACCTACAACCAGTTCAATTTCATCAAGGCCGGCATTATGGAAAGTCTCTTTTGCCACCTCCGCCGTTTGCGGCGAACCTTCCAGCGTATACACTTTTGCCTGTGGCGCAGCCTTTTGCAGGTAGATGCTGGTTACACCCAAACAGGTTCCCAACTCTATGATACTGGCCGGTTTTAGGTCGGCTGCAATACGGTATAATAATTGTGCAAGATTTTTGGGCTTGAGGGCATGGGCTGCGATATCGCTCACCTTTTTTTGCCGGTTATTGTTTACATGCGAGCCGGCGCCGAGGTCGGTAACGGTAATGCTGCGGTCATCTGCCAGTAATTTTTGGCGGATGGCTTCTACTTCGGTGTAGGCATTTTGGGGTTCGGTATTGTAAAATATCTTGTCGACCAGCCGGTAAACGAATGGCGAATGCGTGCCGTGCCTGGTTTTTGCCGTGAGCTTGTGCAGCAGGAAATCTTTGGCAAACCTTATGTTCAACATGTTGTAAAAGTAATAAATTTAGTATATTAGCATTAAGCATGATTAACCCTTCTGTAATAAACTCATTGATCCGTTTACTGGATGATCCTGACAAAGAGATCTTTCAGCATGTACATAAAGAGCTGCTATCCTATGGCAGCGAGGCAATCGACTACCTCGAATCGGCCTATGAACAGGCGTTTGACCCACTTTTGCAGGAACGCATCCCGAATGTGGTGCATGAAATACAATTCGGCACAGTAAAAAACGACCTCCGCCTTTGGCTGCATGGCGGCGCGTTCGACCTGCTGCAGGGCATCCTCGTTATCAACCGCTATCAGTATCCCGACCTGGATGAGCAAAAAGTGATCAACCAGATAGAAGCCATCAAGCGCGACGTGTGGGTACAAATGATGAACGAGGCCAGTCCGCCGGAACAGGTGAAACTCATTAACCACGTATTTTACAATATCTATGGTTTCAGTGGCAACACCAGCAACCACCAGGACCCGCAGAACAGCTACATCAGCCAGGTGCTGGAAAGCAAAAAAGGCAACCAGATCTCGCTGGCCATTATCTATTCCATCATCGCGCAAAAGCTTGACATCCCCGTTTACGGTGTCAACCTCCCGCAGCATTTCATCCTGGCTTACATGGACGAAACCCAGCAAAGCACTTTTGAAGGCGGCGTGTTATTTTACATCAATGCCTTTAACAAAGGCTTCATCTTCGGAAGGCGCGATGTGGATATGTTCCTGAAACAGCTCAACCTAAAATCAGATAAACAGTTCTACGAACCCTGCTCCAATACCGAAATCATCAAACGTGTACTCCGCAACCTCATCAGCGCCTACGAGCATTCAGGCTCCACGGATAAAGTGAAGGAATTGAATGAGTTGATGGCGATAATGGAGGGTTGAGGGAAGTTGGCAGTTTTTAGTTGGCAGTTTGCTTTAATTTGAAACCAAAAGTTTTCGAAGCCCAAAAGGGTGTCATGCTGAGGCACTCGAAGCATGTGCGTTGGGTATAACGACCATGCATATCGAAAAAGGCCTTTGCCCTCATGCTTCGAGTGCTTCAGCATGACAACGCTCTTTAAATCATTAGCACAAAATTCCTTCGTCAACCCAGCATCCGCGCAATAACGGCATAACAAACTACCAATATAACCGGTACAATAATAATGTATATCGGCCACCTGGCGTAGTTGATAATATATCGGCTGGCGGTTCCCGATACGCGTACCAGTATCCGATCGTCGTCCGGATTGTAGTAAAATAAGCCGGCTTTATAGTTTTCGCGGTTGGTTACCGGATCGTCAGCTGACATAAAATGCTAATTAATTATGGCCCTATTTTTACTAATCTCTAATTAACTAATCTCTAACCTCTACCTTTTATTATTAATCTTCACCGCCTCAAACAGTTCCAGGTCCATTGCGTCATCATAGTTAAAACGGTAAAGCGACCAGTCATTTTGAGCCTTGTAGAAAATAAAAGTAAAGCGGATAGGCTGATTCTCATGCTTGGCCAGGTAGCTGTAGATGACCAGGCTTGGCGAAGCGCTTCTTTGTGAAATGAGTTCCTTACCGGTATATTTCCCAAGTGTAAATTGCAGTGAATCCATCTTCGCCTTCAGCGCGTTGATCTGCGAGGCATTGCGTGCAAATAGCTTATTGGTGCCAAAAATATAGTCGATAGCGGAATCCGGGCTGACTTTGTATTTTTTGAAAAAGGTCTCGATATAGCTTTGGGCACCTTTTGCCACCACAACAGGGCTGGCCGTTGTAGCACCACCCACTGTTGCGACAGTTTTCGCAGGTGTTTTTGTTTGCGCCATTACCGAAAAGCTGCAAAATAATATAGCAGCGGATAAAAATGGCAGGCGAATAGATTGTCTCATGTTTAAAACTCTCATAGTAAATGTTTTGAGCTGCCAAAATACTTAAAAAAGTAAAACAGCACGTACAAAACGCTCATTTTACTTACCATCCTGCTGTAAAATAGCTTTCCGAAAACAAAAAGCCCGGCTAAATAAATTTAGCCGGGCTTCGTATTATGTGAATTTCACTAATCTCTAATCTCTAATCACTGATCTCTAATCTCTAATCTCTAAAACCTATTTCACTAAGTACAGCGATTCTTTAACCGCCCTGATCACCCTTTCAGGGTTTGGCAGGTATTCCTGGATCAGGGTTGGTGCGTATGGCAGCGGAACGTCGCCACCCATAATGCGCAGCACCGGTGCATCAAGATAATCGAACGCATCTTTCTGTACTTTGAAGGCAACTTCGGTAGCGATGGAGCCTAATGGCCAGCTTTCTTCAACCAATACTAAACGGTTGGTTTTTTTCACCGAGTTGATCACTGTTTCATAATCGATAGGGCGAACGGTGCGCAGGTCGATCACTTCAGCGCTGATACCTTCTTTTTCCAGCTCAGCAGCTGCAGCATATACTACTTTCATGATCTTGCCGAAACCGCACAGCGTAACATCGGTACCTTCTTTAACAATATGTGCTTTGCCAAGTTCCAGGTAATATTCTTCTTCAGGTACTTCGCCTTTATCACCATACATCAGTTCCGATTCCATAAAGATAACCGGATCAGGATCTAATATAGATGACTTTAAAAGTCCTTTTGCGTCGTACGGGTTTGATGGAACTACCACCTTCAAACCAGGGCAGTTTGCATACCAGTTCTCAAAGCACTGGCTGTGCTGCGAGCTCAGCATCCCCGCATTACCGGTTGGGCCGCGGAACACGATAGGCACCGAAAACTGGCCGCCGCTCATCGACATGATCTTGGCAGCGCCATTGATGATCTGGTCGATAGCTACCAGTGAGAAGTTGAAAGTCATAAATTCAATGATCGGGCGAAGGCCATTCATTGCCGAGCCAATACCTATACCGGCGAAACCTAATTCAGAGATCGGCGTATCGATAACGCGTTTCGCGCTAAATTCGTCCAACATACCCTGGCTTACTTTATAGGCGCCATTGTACTCGGCAACCTCTTCACCCATCAAGTATATATTTTTGTCCTTGCGCATCTCTTCAGACATTGCCTCGCGAAGCGCTTCCCTGAATTGTATTTCTCTCATTGTAAATGGTAAAAAATTATTTTTTCAACCGCAAATATAGGTAATGAACCATTAAAAACAATGCGAATGATAATGACTTGATAATGATTTGTTAACGATTTTATATGTCCGCTATAAAAGCTTTCAGAATGCTAAAAACACTTACTGTTTATTTGGCTATAGCGAAATTTGATAAGTGAATATTTTGTATAAAAAATAGAATAACTGCCGATACCAACGAAGACAGCATAAAATCGTTACACACTGGTTAACAAATTTTCCTGAAAAAATAATAATTTCGCTATCAGCTATGAAAATGGTACGCTAAACAATTGCGTGCAGATGCGGTTTTATGTAAAGTTTTGCATTGACTGTCGCATTTGGCCTATTGTTGCGTAACTGCTAATACACTCGCTGAAAAAAATTGAAACCACTGCCTAAAATAATATGGTTCCTGTGGCTGCAGGGGCTTGATAACGCTCCCATCGAGGTAAAAAAATGCTATGATTCGTGGGTACTGAATAACCCCGGATGGCAGGTTAATTTTATCGATGCAAATAACATTTCACAATACGTTACCTTACCCGGATGGCCTATTGCCGATTATGTCGCCTCGGAGCTGTTACGTATAGACTTACTAGCCCAATATGGCGGCGTATGGGCAGACGCTACCTGCTATTGTGTACGCCCGGTTGATGAATGGCTGCCGGAATACATGACGGCCGGTTTTTTCGCCTTCAACCGGCCAGGCCCTGACAGGATGTTATCCAGCTGGTTTATGGCGTCGCAGCCTAAAAACGGCATTACCCTGGCTTTCCGCAAAAAAGTGACTGATTTCTGGAAAAACAACAGCGGTATAAGGCTTATTGATCATACCCCCTGGAAATTCCTTTCAAAATACCTGCAAAAAATAAACCCGCAGTTATGGTTCAAAAGCATTTTTACCAAGGTGCTGAAAGTGCATCCTTATTTCTGGTTTCATTATACTTTTGAGCGTACCTGTGTTGACAAGCCACGTATACGCAAGCTATGGGATTCGGTACCGAAATTCAGCGCTGACATTCCGCACAGGCTGTTATTTGCGGGGCTGTTTGATCCTGTCACTGAGCAATTGAAATCTGAAATAGATAATAAGGTATCTCCTGTTTATAAGCTTACATGGAAATATTCGCCGGAGGAATACAAGCCGGGGACAGTGATGCATTATTTGTTTAATGCAAACGCATGATAATCAACATTAATGGGCGTTTTGCCGATGGGAAGAATGAAGTATGGTTATAATTATTTCAGATCCGAAGGTTTGATTCTTTGTACATCAAAGAATGCTTCATGCAAGTGATCAAAATCACTGTCAGTTGTGACTAATTGTAAACCAAGCAACGCCGCTGTTGCAGCTATCCATAGATCATTTTTACCCATATTACGGGCTGTTTTAAAAGGATAGTTACTGAAAGCAGGATTACGATGCTGGGCATAAGCATCAATTTGCGCGTAAGTGTCGATCAATGTTTCAGTAATTTCGATTATCAAGATTTCTTCCAATAAAGCCTCAAGCAACGCTAATTTATTCACACCCCAATTATTTTGCAGCGCGATCGACCTTAATTCACCAACTGTAACAATAGAAATAAACATCTTATTGTTATTGGGATTTATCTGCTGGAAAAGATTTAATGAATAATCTCTGACAAGAGATATCAGAATGTTCGTATCAAACAATAAATTCATTTACTGTTTTTTAGCATTTCTAATGCTGATTTTGCTTCTTCATCTGTAAGGAAAGCATCCTGTGGAAATTCTTTGAGGCGAGGGATAATATTTTGAGCCTTTTTGCCCAGTTGATTGGCAAAGGCTGTGGCTCCGCCTGCAGCCATTATCTCGGAAACAGAATAAGTTTTGACTTTGAAAAAGGATTTTTGTGTTTCTTCTCCCGATTTTACATCTGCTTTTCCCATAGTTTATAATTCCTCCTCAATACAAATTTACTAAAAATTCCAATATATCACTTATCCCCACTTCCCCACAAACTCACCAAACGCATCCTTATACTGATCGCCGACAGTAATCAATGTTTTGCCGATATGAACAGCCGTTTTGTTGATGCTCGTAATCTTATCCAGCGAAATAATAAACGAGCGATGGATACGCATAAAACGATTAGGCGGAAGTTTTTCTTCCAGGGCCTTGAGACTAGTAAGCGACAGTAACGCCTTTTCTTTCCCTTCCAGCCAAACTTTTACATAATCCTTTAACGATTCAATATACAGGATATCATTCAGCGCCACACGTACCAGTTGATATTCCACCTTCAGGAAGATATAATCGCTTTCCGCTTCAGCGCGTGGAGTTTCAGGCGCATTGGTTGCAGATGGCCTGTTAAGCAGCTCGGCATAATTGAGCGCCTTTTGTGCAGCGCGAAGGAATTCCTCATAGCTGAAGGGTTTCAATAAGTAATCCAGCGCATCAACCCTGAAACCTTCAATCGCGAAGTGGTTATAAGCCGTGGTGAAGATCACCCGCGGGCGGGATGGTACGCTATCCAGTAAACGCGCCAGTTCGATACCGTTCAGGTCGGGCATTTGAATATCGAGGAACACCACGTCTATCTTTTGATCATGAATGGCTTTCAATGCTTCCGCAGCGCTGTGGAACTTTGCCTTGAGTCGTAAAAACGGCGTTTGTTCAATAAACTTGCTCACCAGGCCGAGCGCCAATGGCTCGTCATCAACGGCTATGCAATTTAATATCATAACAGGTCGATGCTTAGGTAAACGTTATATTCTTTGCTGGTAGGCGATTCGCTGAACGACAACTGGTATTTGCCCGGGTACAGCAGATCTAACCTGCGGCGGGTATTTTCCAGCCCGATGCCGCCGTATTCTTCCGGGGCAACGCTTTTATTAGCGATGATATCATTTTTCACGTGCAGCATCAGTGTATTCTCGTTTTGGGAGATGGCGATCAATATCTCGCTTTGCTCGTTTACACTGGTGCCGTGTTTAAAGGCATTCTCGATATAAGGCAAAAACAGCATCGGCGCAACCATTACGCTGGGGATACTGGCCGGATAGCTGAAATCGATCGCCACACGGTCGGTAAGGCGTAGTTTCATCAGGTCGATATAATCCTTCAGGAAGTTGATCTCATCGCTCAGCCGGGTATGTTCCTGTTTAGTATCATACAACAAATAACGCATCATGCGCGAGAGCTGGTGGATGGCTTTGCGCGATGTATCGGCATCCTCGTACGTAAGCGCGTAAATATTATTAAGCGTATTAAAAAAGAAGTGCGGGTTGATCTGCGCTTTAAGGAATGCTAATTCCGAAGCGGTTTTTTCTTCGCGCAATTGCTGGTGATGCAGCTTATCAACCTGCCATTTTTGAATGGTAGTAACGCTGGTGCTGATACCCAATATTACCGCAACAATAGCTATGGTAAAAATATCCATAAAAGGCCCGCGACCGCCGCCCTCTTTATGCGGTTTAGGCGGGCCTGTATGGTGAAAAGCTTCTTCCAATGCGCGGTGTACATGCAGCTCGGAATCGGCGATGCTATTTAGGAACAGTATAATAGCCAGGATGCCAATTATCGACATGAAATAATACAACCCTTTGCCTTTGAGCAACAGTTTGGGTATAAGTAATTCGGAATTAAAGTAATATGCCGCCGCAAGCATACAGGTAAATAGTATCTGTTTTACCCATATCTGGTATACCCCCATAATCTCCGAAGGGGTATACAGCAAAAAGCTAAAAGCGAAGGCCAGCCACGCCAGTACCTGCATCACGATGGATAAAAAACGGCTGTTTGAAATTTTCATTGATGCAATTGTACAAATGATAAATATAGCGGCCAATTCAAATCGCCGTAAAGGCAACTTTTGTCGACGGGTAGCTTATTCATACCGCCGGTTTTGTGCCAAAGGATAAAAACCGCCCTCCGTCTATGTTTTACACCTGTCCGTCTATTTCGGTTTGAGCCAACCTATATATAGGCTTGTTTTGTGCCAGTTTATTGATCAGGCACATGAAGTTAAAACAATTATTTGTAATCATAGCATTACTCATCTCAACAGGCGCTTTTGCGCAAACCGGCCGCAGCATAAAAGGTACAGTGACCGACTCTACCAAAATGACCATCCCCGGAGCAACCGTAAAATTGCTGATGGGCGCCGACAGTCTTATCACCACTACCAATATGGATGGCGTATTTACATTTCCATCTGTAAAGGTTAATCAGTTTAGTTTGGAGATCACCTCCATCGGTTATGAGGGTGTTCGCCGGCGCATGGTGTTGGATAACGCCGGCACGCCGGTTAATTTAAAGCCGATCATACTGAAAACATCGTCTACCATGTTAAATGGTGTTACGATAAGGGATGTGGTGCCTGTAAAAATAAAGGAAGATACAATTGACTTTAACACCGCAGCATACCCCGTACGCAGCGAAGCCATGGTGGAAGATGTGGTAAAGAAACTGCCCGGCGCAGATGTAGATGCCAATGGCAACGTTACCTTCCAGGGTAAAACGGTGAGCAAAGTGCGGGTGAATGGCAAGGACTTTTTTGGCGGAGATGTGCGCACGGCAACACAAAACATCCCTGCTAATGCGGTTTCGAGTATCCAGATGATCAATGATTATGGCGACCAGGCCAATTTAACAGGTATAAAATCAGGCGAGCCCGAGACTGTGATGAACATCAACATCAAGCCGGGCATGGCCAAAAGCTATTTCGGCCAGGTAAGCGGCGGGGAGGGCGGCGATGCCATACCACAGGTCGACGGCACGAAAGATCAGAACCGTTACCAGGCGCAGGGTAACATGTTCAGCTTTAACGGCGATCAGCAAATAGCGGTGCTTGGTAACCTGAACAATACCAATACCAGTTTGTTTAATTTCGGGCCTCCGGGCAGTAATAACTCGCCGACCAATGGCATTACTACTACGCGCTCGCTGGGCTTAAACTACCGCGATTCGTGGGGTAAAAAGGTCACCGTTTATGGCAGCTATAGTTTTTCTGACAATACGGTAAACGTAAACACCAATACCTTGCAGCAAAACCTTTCGCCAACTAACCCTACCACGCAAAACCAAAGCAGTACCGAAACCGACCGCAAGGTGAACCACCGGTTTACATTCAATATCGAGTACAAGATCGATAGCATTAATTATTTAAAGATCAGCCCGTCGTTCTCTTATTCAGGCGTGCATTCCATATCAGATGGCTCGAGCATGCTGCAAGCCGGCGACTCCACTACCCTCTCGAACTATAAATATGCTACCAATAGCCATTCATCAGCGCCAAGCTTTGGGGTGAACGTGTTGTACAATCACCGCTTTACCAGCCAGGGCCGTGATTTCAGCATCAACATCGGGGCAGGAAGCTCGCAAAGCAATGCCTTTAACAACCCAACTTACGATTACATTAATATCCCTGCAACTGCGCCGCTCAACCAGTTGATCTATACTAACAGCCGTACGGATACCCTCGGTGCATCGCTTTCTTACATTGAGCCGCTGAGTAAGAAATCGTTCCTGCAAGCCACCTATGTTTATCACCGGGGGTATACCACGACGGATAAAACCACTGATACGCTTACCTCCACAGGCGCATCAGAATTTTATCCCGATCTGAGCAACGACTATCATTTTACGCTTACCACCAACCGCTACGGATTGAACTATCGTTATATCGACAAGAAGTTTAATTATACCCTCGGCGTGGTAGCACAGCCAACATCGCTGAACGGCTATTCGCCAACGGACAGCGCCACTACGCACCGCAATACTTTTTATGTGTCGCCGGATGCGCACTTTGTATATAACTTCTCCAGGTCGCAAACCTTTAGCGCCAACTACAGCGGCAGCACCAATACGCCGGTATTTACAGAATTGCAGCCGGTGACTGATTTTTCGAACGCGTTATACCCCGTAACCGGTAACCCCGACCTGAAACCTGAGTTTAACCGCACGCTTTCATTGCGCTACAACAATTTTGATTTTCAAAGCGGGAATGTGTTCTTTAGCAACCTGTCGTTCACGCAAACGGATGATAAGATCGTTGCCAATACCATTACCTATCCGCGCAATTATGCGCCGGATACCAAATTCTCCAACACCATTGCCACGGAGTACCTGAACACCGGCGGTTACTATTCAACCAATGCATTTTATGTGTTCCACAAGCCTTGGGACAATCGCAGGTATAACCTGTTTTTAGTGGGCAATGCATCATACAGCAATAACACTTCTTATCTTACCAATGTGGACAGCACTACCTACGCATTCAATACAGAGAAGAATATCGCCAAAACGTTGACTTTGTCGCAGGGTGTGCGTTTCCGGGTTGATATTACCGATGTGATAGATGCCGAGCCGAATATTAACTATACCATTAACAGCTCGAAAAATTCGTTGAACGAGCCGGGCATCAACGATAATTTCCGTACGCTGACCTTGGGTTTGAACGGGAAAAACTATTTCTGGAAAGACTGGACGCTGAGCTATGATTACACCAAAACGCTGTATTATGGTTATAAAGGCTCAACCAACCCTAACATTTTGAACACTTACGTAGAGCGCCGCTTTTTGAAGAACAACATGGCTTCGATCAGGCTGGCGGTGAATGATGTATTTAATCAAAATACCGGGTATACCAGCACGCTTAACGGTAACTACAGCACACAATCAAACGTGAACAGGCTGGGACGCTATTATTTGGTAAGCTTCATTTTCCGTTTCCGGAAATCAAACGGCAGCGACCAAATGCGCAAAGGCCCTAACGGCGAAATGATGCCAATGGGCCCTCCTCCGGGCGGCGGCGGACCTGGTGGCCCGGGCGGACCGTCGATGTAATAAATGTAATAGTTGTTTATAAGTGTGTATAAGGCAGCATGTGTAAAAGCATGCTGCCTGTTTTTGTTTATCCCGCCAGATGTTATACATTTAAGGGATCATTCAACTTATCACAATGAAATTTCCTTCTGTAAAAACGATAATCGGATATGGTTTTACCTTCTTTCATTGCTGGAATTTCTTTCTCTTTATCTCCTGGAATCGTAACTTGCCTTTGTAATATTTAACTCCATCATTTATAATTACTTCTAACCTAAATCCTGGCTCAATGAAAAATCTATTATCTTCCGTTTTGACTTATTTGTGTTTATGTATAATATCAGGCACGGTTGCACAAACACCTCAATTAAATCCTCCATCAAACCTTCAAAAGGTAGCGCGTTGTGAAATTAAATATATTGCTCAAAACAACATTGTTAAGATAGGATGGATGCATGGTTTTATCTTTAACAACAAATACTTTATCACCTGCCGTCATGGATTTATAGGTAAAAAAAAGATTATAAGTGTAAGAGTATGCTATAACCTTATAATAAACCATACTCTGGTAAATTCAAGGATACAGTCGGTGTTAACCTGAACTGGAATTTTAAAAGATTCAAAGGTGATATCCAAAAATTAGATGATTACGGTGGTTATAACGATGATGTGATGGTTTTGAAGCTTCAACATCCTGTACCGATTGATAACTTTAAAATAGCAGCTGGTAATCCCAAAAGTAAGGCTGGCTATTGGGATATTGGGTTCAACCATACTAATCCATACGGTGGAGTTGAGGACAGTGAAAATTTCCTTTTGTTTTTCTGGGATCATTCTTTTAAGCATGATGAGATGACAATAAATCCTAATTTTTTGGTAAATCCTTATTTGTTGGTGCTAAAAGGAAATTGCGGCCCGGGCTTTTCCGGATCACCGCTAATTGATCTGTATGGAAATCTTGTGGGGATGGTTCAAAGTGGATATCAAACATTTCCAGACGCATTTCTTAATCGAGCACTTGATAAAAAGGTCATAACAATTGAATTATATAATAAAATTTTAACTGATTACAGAAATGGCTTCACAATAGCTCTGGCATTAGATGCCAATTACATTAAAAGAACCTATCTAAATAATTTAAAGTAACCGGATTCTTCCCTATACAATCAATCGTATCTTTTATTTCGGACTGTTCAACCATACAGGGGGTTCTGGCAGTTCAATAAAGTATTATTCTGAGCGGCAGCGAAAAACCTTTAAACTTTACCTAGCCAGCGTGCAGAGTCCATTAAAAATGGCGAAAGGTTCCTCGCTATCGCACAGAATGACAGGTAATATAAATACCAACCTCATTCCTTCTTCCGCTCGCCCTTCATTTTAGAAGCGATCTCCAAAGCACGGTAGGCATTTACAATACCGCCGGTTTTTGATAGTGTGGTAAAATCAACCAGGTCACGTGTGCCGGGTTTGTAAACCATCAAGCCTTTTATTGGGGTTGCCGATTCCATTATAGCTTCTTTAACCTGTTCGGCGCTTAGTTTAGGGTAATACTCCAATATCAGCGCAGCAATGCCGGTTACTATAGGCGCCGAAAAACTGGTACCGTCTGCTGTATTAAATTCGGCGTTAAGATCAATGGAAGTTACGTGTAAGCCAGGGGCAAATACATCCACTGTTTTTTGGCCGTAATTGCTAAAGTAAGCCGCAAGCGTAGTATCTTTTTTCCATGCCGAAGCGCCTATTTCAAGGAAATTGCCTGCAGTTGTGCCATCTAAAAGGCGGTTATTAGGATATTGGATCACCTCGTCGGTATTCTCATTGTCGTTGCCTGATGCATGTACCAGCAGCACATCATGCGCAGCGGCATAGCGGACAGCGGAGTCCACCCAGTTTTTATGCGGTGAGATCTTTTTACCAAAACTCATGTTGATGACCTTTGCGCCGTGGTTAACTGCAAAGAATATCCCGTTAGCGATATCCTTATCATATTCATCACCTTTCGGCACAGCCTTGATGATAATGATCCGCACATTATCGGCAACACCATCTATACCATAGCCATTGCCGCGTTTTGCACCGATCAGCCCGGCAACGCCTGTACCGTGTGATGCATCAGGGAACTCAACCAAGTTATTGCCATAGTTGCTGCTCCATACGTTCGGGTCATCGCCTACAATGTTTTTGCGGTTAGCCAGCTCCGGGCTGATGTCGTTGTTATCTTTTTCGATGGATTCGTTCAGGTCGTCTATCACCTTTACATTAGTGGCATCGTCGCCTTCAGCGCCCAATATATAATTCCAGCCAAAAATGGCGTTTTTCAACGTGTCGATGCCCGGTTTTGTTGTGTCCTTTATGTCTATCTTAGCCAGGTCTTTTGCTGTAAATGTACCCTGTGGCCCTAACTTTAGTGCTTTTTTGATATAACCGTTGGTAATCATCAAAAATCCCATGGTTTGTTGCAAACCCTGCAACTCGGCAGTTGAATGTGCTACCGTGGTATCGTGCTTAGCTTTTACATTAAGCCAATAGCTGTAGCCTTTTTCATCACCGGCCGGGGCTTGTGCTAAGCCGGCATATTTAGGTTTCAGGCGATCATATTCACGTACTTCTTCGCTGGTTTCATTCACATCGCATTTGCCGCCGGGGCCGCCCAAAAAGTTCCAGCCATGTACGTCGTTCACATAGCCGTCGCGGTCACCATCCTTCGCATTGTTCGGCGTTTCCTTCGGGTTCACCCAAATAATGCCTTGCATATCTTTTTGCAGCGTATCGCAGCCGCTGTCGATAGTGGCAACCAATACAGTCTTGCTTTTTTTGCCCTTTACAAGCTCGTAAGCCTGGTTGAGGCTGATGCCATAAAAACCATCCTTATCCAGATCAAGCTGGTGCCAGTTCTTCGGCGCATCCGACGATGGCATTGGCGGCATAGCCGTTTGTGCCGTTGCTAAATGTAGAAAAGCGCCGCAAAACAGCGCTGTAGATAATATTTTTTTGTAGTTCATAGATGTTAGTTCATGGATGATGGTTCATGGTTCATGGAAAAAGCTCAACACACCCTGCCACCGCACTTCCCTTCGCGCCCCCCCCTCGAGAGGGGATCTTTTATTTCGTACTACAGATCAAACTTTATCCCTTGTGCCAACGGCAGGCCTTTAGAATAGTTGATCGTGTTGGTTTGCCTGCGCATGTACACTTTCCAGGCGTCCGAACCGGATTCCCTGCCGCCGCCGGTTTCCTTTTCGCCACCGAATGCCCCGCCTATCTCTGCACCCGACGTACCAATATTCACATTGGCAATGCCGCAATCTGAGCCTGCGTACGACAAAAATTGTTCTGCCTCGCGCAAATTATTCGTCATGATGGATGACGACAAGCCCTGCGGCACGCCATTCTGCATTGCGATAGCTTCGTCCAGCGTTTTATATTTTATAAGGTACAGTATTGGTGCAAATGTTTCATGCTGTACTATCTGATAGCTGTTTTCCACTTCGGCAATACATGGCTTAACGTAACAACCCGACGAATATTTTTCACCTTCCAATTTTCCGCCCTCTACCACAAAGTTTCCGCCTTCGGTTTTGCAAGCCTCAATTGCTTTCAGGTACATATTAACCGCATCGGTGTCGATCAGCGGGCCCATGTGGTTATTCTCATCCAATGGGTCGCCAATGCGGATCTGTTTATAGGCATTCACCAGTTTTTGCTTGAACTGCTCATAAACGCTCTCTTGTATTATCAGACGGCGGGTAGAGGTACAACGTTGCCCGGCAGTACCCACCGCGCCAAATACCGCGCCGATAAGGCACATATCCAGGTCGGCCTGTTCGCTGATGATGATGGCGTTGTTGCCGCCTAATTCCAATAAACTTCTGCCTAATCGCGCGCCGACTGCTGCGCCTACAGCCTTGCCCATGCGGGTGGAGCCGGTTGCAGAGATCAATGGCAAGCGGGCATCATTAGCCATTAACTCACCAATATTACGGTCGCCGATCACGAGGCATGATACGCCTTCGGCAATGTTATTCCGTTTAAAAACTTCCTGTACAATATACTGGCAGGCAATGGCCGTTAAAGGTGTTTTTTCCGATGGCTTCCAGATGCATACATCGCCGGCTATCCAAGCCAGCATCGCGTTCCAGCTCCATACCGCAACCGGGAAATTGAATGCAGAGATAATCCCTACTATCCCCAGCGGGTGGTATTGCTCATACATACGGTGCTCAGGCCGTTCGCTGTGCATGGTCAAACCATAAAGCTGGCGACTCTGCCCAACGGCGAAATCGGCGATATCTATCATTTCCTGCACTTCGCCGTAACCTTCCTGCAGGCTTTTGCCCATCTCGTAGGATACCAGCGCGCCTAGTTGCTCCTTATTATCGCGCAATGCTTCTCCTATCTGTCGTACGATCTCGCCGCGTTTTGGCGCAGGTATGGTACGCCATGTTTTAAAGGCTGCCTGCGCCTGCTCAATTGCCTGGTTATAATCGTTTTGCGTGGCAAATTTTACGGCTGCTATCTTGTTACCGTCAACCGGCGATATGATGTCTTTTACGGTTGCACCCTGGCTGCTTCCCCATGTACTGCCTGTACTAAATGCCTCATTTATGT
>JABDAU010000055.1 GCA_013289045.1 Bacteroidota bacterium
AAATGCATAGATATGTCACAGAACACCGATTGCGAAGGCAGCTTACTAAAGTATGATTGACGCTGAGGCACGAAAGCGTGGGGATCAAACAGGATTAGATACCCTGGTAGTCCACGCCCTAAACGATGAATACTCGATGTTGGCGATATACGGTCAGCGTCTAAGCGAAAGCGTTAAGTATTCCACCTGGGGAGTACGCCCGCAAGGGTGAAACTCAAAGGAATTGACGGGGGCCCGCACAAGCGGAGGAGCATGTGGTTTAATTCGATGATACGCGAGGAACCTTACCCGGGCTTGAAAGTTAGTGAATGAAGCAGAGACGCTTCAGTCCTTCGGGACACGAAACTAGGTGCTGCATGGCTGTCGTCAGCTCGTGCCGTGAGGTGTTGGGTTAAGTCCCGCAACGAGCGCAACCCCTATGTTTAGTTGCCAGCATGTAATGGTGGGGACTCTAAACAGACTGCCTATGCAAATAGAGAGGAAGGAGGGGACGACGTCAAGTCATCATGGCCCTTACGTCCGGGGCTACACACGTGCTACAATGGGCAGTACAGAGGGCAGCTACCTGGCAACAGGATGCCAATCTCAAAAAGCTGTTCACAGTTCGGATTGAGGTCTGCAACTCGACCTCATGAAGTTGGATTCGCTAGTAATCGCAGATCAGCAATGCTGCGGTGAATACGTTCCCGGGCCTTGTACACACCGCCCGTCAAGCCATGGAAGCTGGAAGTGCCTGAAGTGCGTAACCGTAAGGAGCGTCCTAGGGTAAAGTCGGTAACTGGGGCTAAGTCGTAACAAGGTAGCCGTACCGGAAGGTGTGGCTGGAATACCTCCTTTCTGGAGCAGTATCCTGTTCTCTTAGACAATGAAAAGCGAAGTCAGTTAAAAAAACTGCTCGCTGCATGATAATTTCTTTAAGTTTAGTTGATTAGAGACTGGAGATTAGAGATTAGTAAGAACATTACCAATCACTAATTCACACGGTCACTAAATCAATAAATAACACACACCCGGAGGAAGATGAAGCCATCGATGTGGGCCTGACCGCACAAGGCAGGGACTCAGTTGGCAGTTCTCAGTTGGCAGTAAGCAGTTTAATCTGGAAACTGCAAACTATAAACTGCAAACTAATAAAAAACAGTCCCGTAGCTCAGTTTGGTTAGAGCACTACACTGATAATGTAGGGGTCAGCAGTTCAAATCTGCTCGGGACTACAGCTGCAGCGAAGCTGCAGAGGCGAATTAGAGATTAGAGAATAGAGATTAGTAAGGCAACAGGCCCTAATCTCTGATCAACTAATCTCCAATCACTAACCACGGGGGATTAGCTCAGCTGGCTAGAGCACCTGCCTTGCACGCAGGGGGTCAACGGTTCGAATCCGTTATTCTCCACGCTTTTCAGTAAGCAGTATACAGTTTACAGTAGGCAGTTTTAACTGCAAACCGCAAACAGGTAACTGCAAACCGAAAAAAACGTTCTTTGACATATTGGAAGAAGTAATTGAAAAACGAGAAAACAACAGTAGAGACAGTTGGCGGTTTTCAGTAAGCAGTAGGCAGTTTTTAACTGCAAACAGCGAACTAATAACTGCAAACTTATCGAAATAATAAAGACATACCGCGGCGAGCAAAAGGCGTCGATGGTAGAAGAAAGTAAGAAAGGGTACACGGGGGATGCCTTGGCTCTCAGAGGCGATGAAGGACGTGATAAGCTGCGATAAGCCGCGGGGATCAGCAAATATGAATTGATCCGCGGATTTCCGAATGGGGAAACCTAACTTGTTGAAGACAAGTTGCAATAGCGCGAACGTGCTGAACTGAAACATCTAAGTAAGCATAGGAAGAGAAAACAATAGTGATTTCCAGAGTAGTGGCGAGCGAAATGGAAGAAGCCCAAACCTTATATGTTACGGCATATAGGGGGTTGTAGGACCACGATATAGTACATTAAAATGAACCGGAATGGGGTGGGAAACCCAACCATAGAGCATGAGAGTTGCGTACGGGTAAGTAATAATGGCTTAGTGAGTTCCTGAGTACCGCGAGGTCGGAGACGCCTTGTGGGAATCTGCCGGCACCATCCGGTAAGGCTAAATACTCCTGAGAGACCGATAGTGAACCAGTACCGTGAGGGAAAGGTGAAAAGAACCCCGAACAGGGGAGTGAAATAGAACCTGAAACCGTGTACTTACAAGCGGTCGGAGCGGTTAACACCGTGACGGCGTGCCTTTTGCATAATGAGCCTACGAGTTACTCTTCACTGGCAAGGTTAAGTGTTTAAGACACGCAGCCGAAGCGAAAGCGAGTCTGAATAGGGCGTATAGTCAGTGGAGGTAGACGCGAAACCTTGTGATCTACCCATGAGCAGGTTGAAGGTGCCGTAACAGGTACTGGAGGACCGAACCGATAAACGTTGAAAAGTTTCCGGATGACTTGTGGGTAGGGGTGAAAGGCTAATCAAACTGGGAAATAGCTCGTACTCCCCGAAATGTTTTTAGGAACAGCCTGGCGGTTGAGTTATTCAGAGGTAGAGCTACCAATTGGGTGCGGGGGAGTCAAATCCTACCAAATCCAGATAAACTCCGAATGCTGAATAATATACGCTGGAGTGAGGCTATGGGTGCTAAGGTCCATGGCCGAGAGGGAAAGAACCCAGACCATCAGCTAAGGTCCCCAAATTACCATTAAGTTGAACTAACGAGGTCCGACTGCACAGACAGCTAGGATGTTGGCTTGGAAGCAGCCATTCATTTAAAGAGTGCGTAACAGCTCACTAGTCGAGCGGTCGGGCATGGATAATAAACGGGCATTAAATGGTATACCGAAGCTATGGATTTGTAGAAATACATCTGGTAGGGGAGCATTCCACTGGCGGTGAAGCAGATGCGTAAGCTACTGTGGAGCTTGTGGAAAAGCAAATGTAGGCATAAGTAACGATAAGGCGGGAGAGAAACCCGCCCACCGAAAGACTAAGGTTTCCTGATCAACGCTAATCGGATCAGGGTTAGTCGGGGCCTAAGGTGTAGCCGAAGGGCGAAGCCGATGGACAACTGGTTAATATTCCAGTACGTTTTATAACTGCGATGCAGTGACGGAGTAGTGAAACTGACGCGATCTGACGGAATAGATCGTTAAAGGCCGTAGGTATAGGGGATGTTGTTAAGTACGCAACCTCTGCTGAAAGCTGATAGTATCCTGAATCTTCGGAGGAGGGAATAGTTCAGGTAATCAGACTTCCAAGAAAACCTGCTAAGCTTCAGGTTATAAAACCCCGTACCGTAAACCGACACAGGTAGTCGAGGAGAGAATCCTAAGGTGCTCGAGTGAATCATGGCTAAGGAACTCGGCAAAATGGCCCTGTAACTTCGGGAGAAGGGGCGCTGTCAGCAATGGCAGCCGCAGTGAAAAGGCCCAGGCGACTGTTTAACAAAAACACATGGCTTTGCAAAATCGAAAGATGACGTATAAGGCCTGACACCTGCCCGGTGCTGGAAGGTTAAGAGGGGATGTTAGTCGCAAGGCGAAGCATTGAATCGAAGCCCCAGTAAACGGCGGCCGTAACTATAACGGTCCTAAGGTAGCGAAATTCCTTGTCGGGTAAGTTCCGACCTGCACGAATGGTGTAACGATCTGGGCGCTGTCTCAGCCATGAGCTCGGTGAAATTGTGGTATCGGTGAAGACGCCGGTTACCCGCAACGGGACGGAAAGACCCCATGCACCTTCACTATAGCTTAACATTGATATCGGGTACAGGATGTGTAGGATAGGTGGGAGACTATGATCATGCTTCGCCAGGAGTATGTTAGTCAACGTTGAAATACCACCCTTTCTGTATTTGGTGTCTAACTTGCAATGCGAGGACATTGTTTGGCGGGTAGTTTGACTGGGGTGGTCGCCTCCAAAAAGGTAACGGAGGCTTTCAAAGGTAAGCTCAGTACGCTTGGTAACCGTACGTGGAGTGCAATAGCATAAGCTTGCTTGACTGTGAGGCAGACAAGCCGAGCAGGGTCGAAAGACGGATATAGTGATCCGATGGTTCTGCATGGAAGGGCCATCGCTCAAAGGATAAAAGGTACGCTGGGGATAACAGGCTGATCTCCCCCAAGAGCTCATATCGACGGGGAGGTTTGGCACCTCGATGTCGGCTCGTCACATCCTGGGGCTGGAGAAGGTCCCAAGGGTTGAGCTGTTCGCTCATTAAAGTGGCACGCGAGCTGGGTTCAGAACGTCGCGAGACAGTTCGGTCCCTATCTGTTGTGGGCGTTGGAAGTTTGAGTGGGGCTGACCTTAGTACGAGAGGACCGGGTTGGACAAGCCTCTGGTGAATCTGTTATGGCGCCAGCTGTATTGCAGAGTAGCTACGCTTGGAATAGATAAGCGCTGAAAGCATCTAAGTGCGAAACTAGCCACGAGATGAGACTTCCATTGAGGGTCGTAGCAGACTACTACGTTGATAGGTTACAGGTATAAAGGTGGTGACATCATAGCCGAGTAATACTAATCGCCCGAAGCTTTCTTCGTGATGACGTTTTAAGAGATTAGAGAATGGAGATTAGAGATTAGGTTTTCCTAACCTCTGATTAACTAACCTCTAATCTCTGAACATCAACAGATAATGAACCAAAACTGTTGTTTTTCTCGAATTCAATTCCTTCTTTCAATTATGTTTAAGTTAATTAGAGACTGGAGATCAGAGATTAGTAGAAATACTGACCTCTATCCAATCCCTGATAACTATAAAATATTACAGAGTAACAGGTAATATGGAGTAAGTGATTTTTACTAATCTCTGATCTCCAACCTCTAATCTCTAAAAACATTCAGGTGCCTATATCGGCGGTGTCCACCTCTTCCCATTCCGAACAGAGAAGTTAAGCCCGCCAGAGCCGATGGTACTGCGGTAATACGTGGGAGAGTAGGTCGGTGCCAAATTTTACTCAGATAGCCCGTTGTCGAAAGATGACGGGCTTTTCTGTTTTAAAGGAATATCGGCAGTGTCCACCTCTTCCCATTCCGATCCGTCAGCCGACGGATAAGCCCGCCAAAGCTATGCCCTGTTATATTTGTTTCTAAAATAAATGCTTTCTTAAGTATACAACAAGATTTGCCTCACCAATATTTGATAAACTAATTTGTCCGAGCTCCATATTAGAAATAATAAGGGGCTTGGTATTATTTAAGTTAAGGACATCACCGCTATTTTCCACTTGATTTTTCTTTGTTAAATTTTTACAAATTAGTTTATCACCATATTGCCTTATAACAACATAATTAACGCTATCATGAACTATCTCAAAATTGTGTTGTCTGAATGCCTCTCCCTGACCGAGGATCTGGCAAAGAAATATCGGATTTATAATAAACAGGAATATATAAATGTAATACTTATTAAATCCGTAATAATTTTTTTTCTCTTCTGAAAGGGCAGATTTCTCTTCTGAAAGGGCAGAATTTTGTCTTTTATGAATTACTTTTTGTTTGATTTTTTTGAATAGAGGAGATAGTAAAATAAATAGGTAAACAATACCAATACTAAGAAGAACATATAAAAATAGATGATTGTTAACAGGTAAATACAACCACGTAAGAATCACTATAACTAAGAGAGCTACAATTGTATGTATTATTTCATTATATAGTTTGGATTTGATTAATAAAGGATGTAGTATTCTTAATAATAACTGATAGGTACCAGTGAGAATTATCACAATACCAATGATTCTTGTTGCATCTCTTATAATTGTATTAACGTCAAGATTTAAATGAATGCTTGATATTCCGAACTCTTTGAGATATGCCTGTTCATAAGTATATGCGCATACATACATATAGGCAGACAATAGCGCCAGGAAAAATGTTGGGTTATTAATTACATACTTAGCAACATGTGGAGTGAAAAAGTTTTTTGGGCCTTCCATATAATAAAAAATTGATTTTTGATGAATATAAAAATCGTCAAAGTAATGATTCAATAGTAAAACAAATCACAAAAAAATGATTGTCTGCAGAACCACTCCCTTGATAAACCCGGTAGTAGCGGAACACAGCACGTATGTAACGGACTGCACTTTGTAGCATTGCCACCAGCATTGTTTTCCTAATACAAATTCCCTATCTTAAGCGTTCACTTTAACCCGCTGCTGCCATATGAAAAGAGCTATCTTTTTAAGCCTTACAATATTATCAACTTACACCTACGCTCAACAATCTATCACCGGTTTTACTCCCGCTCATTCAGCTCAGGAAATAAAAACTGAACAAGCGTTCGATAATTCGTTGAGCGCAAAACATATTGGTGAAACCATTAAAGAATTATCGGCTTTCCCGCATAATTTGAGCTCACCAGGGGATAAAGTAGTTGCTGAAAAGATACTGGCGCGTTATAAAAGCTATGGACTGGATGCGCACCTGCAAACTTATTACGTATTGTATCCTACACCGAAAATACGCGTATTGGAGTTAACGCAACCTGTTCATTATACAGCTATTTTGAAAGAACCGGCGGTACCTGGCGATGCTACAAGCGGACAGGCCGGGCAGTTACCCACCACCAATGCCTGGAGCGCTGATGGTGATGTAACCGGTCAGTTGGTGTTTGTGAATTACGGTTTGCCGGATGATTATGACCGTTTGAAACGATTGGGGGTAAGCGTAAAGGGAAAGATCGTTATTGCAAAATACGGCAGGTCATGGCGGGGGATAAAACCTAAAGTTGCGTACGAGCATGGCGCTATCGGCTGTATCATTTATTCTGATCCCAAAGATGACGGCTACCTGCAGGGTGATGTTTACCCGAAAGGCCCATTCAAAAATGAATATGGCGTACAGCGTGGTTCGGTGATGGATATGGTGATCTATCCCGGCGATCCGCTTACGCCGGGCATTGGCGCTACAAAAGATACTAAACGGCTCGACCGCAAGGATGCAGCTACCATATTAAAGATACCGGTGTTGCCGATAAGCTATCATGATGCGAAACCTTTACTGGCATCTATCAACGGGCCTGTTGCCCCGGCCGACTGGCAGGGTGGCTTGCCTATCACTTATCATGTTGGGCCAGGCAGCGCAGTGGTGCATTTGAAGCTGGATTTTAACTGGAACATTGTACCGGCATATGATGTGATCGCGACGATAAAAGGATCTGAGTTTCCGGATGAGTGGGTGATGCGCGGTAACCACCATGATGCCTGGGTAAATGGGGCCAACGACCCGATCAGTGGGCAGGCTGCGTTGCTGGATGAAGCTAAAGCTTTGGGCGACTTGCTTAAAACCGGCTGGAAACCGAAACGTACCATCGTTTATTGCTCGTGGGATGGGGAAGAGCCGGGATTATTGGGTTCGACAGAATTTTTGGAGGATCATATAAAGGAGTTGCAGCAGAAAGCTGTTGTTTATATCAATTCGGATGAAAATGCGAGGGGATTTTTGGGTGCGGGTGGTTCGCATGCGCTGGAGCGGTTTATGACCGAGGTTAGCCAGTCGGTTAAAGATCCGCAGACGGGCGCCAGCGTTTATGAGCGCAAACGCGCGCATGAGCTGGTTACTGCCACAGCCGATACCGTTAAAAAAGAGTTATTAAAAAGAAAGGTCGACAGGCTTGATGCGCTGGGTTCGGGATCTGATTATTCGTCGTTCCTGCAACATGCTGGTATTACAACCATAGACCTGGGCTTTGGCGGTGAGGATGAGGGCGGCGAGTACCATTCTATTTATGACTCGTACGATTTGTACCGCCGTTTTAAAGACCCGGATTTTGCATATGGGCCGGCTTTGGCAGGTATAGCAGGCCATGCTGTTTTGCGTATGGCGGATGCCGATGTATTACCATTCGATTTTAATTTCCTTTATGAAACGATTGCGCGTTACACGAAAGAGCTGGAAAGCACGACCAAAGAAATGCGTACCAAAACCGAGTTAGATAATCAACTGATTGAAGGGGGCGTTTATAAACTGGCTGATGATCCGAAGAAAAACCTATCGGCGCCTCCTGTGAAATCTGAAGTGCCGCAGTTGGATTACTCCGCTTTAACTATCGCTTTGGATAGCCTTAAGCATAGCGCTGCTAAAATGAATACGCAATGGCAGCAGGCTCTACAAAATGGCGGGGATCAACATCAGCTTAATGAAAAATTATACCGTGCCGAGCAGCAATTACTATCGCCTGATGGTTTGCCGCGCAGGCCGTGGTACAGACATAGTATTTATGCACCGGGCTTTTATACCGGCTATGGCGTAAAGACAATGCCGGGCATTCGCGAAGCCATTGAACAACGGAACTGGAAGGAAGCACAGGCGCAAATAGCGGTGGATGCAAAAGCGGTAACCGCATTGGCGACGTATCTCAATCAGTAACAAGAAAGAAATTAAACGATGTCATTTCGAATCCGCACGAGGGTGGGCAATCGGTGAGGGCGGGTGAGAAATCTTTTGCGCTATGCATAACGGCAAATCCCGTGCATAGGATTTCTCCTCACGCTTTTTCGCACATCCCAGCGCTTGTTCGTCGAAATGACAGGATTATTATCGTATTATCTGCTTACGATCTGGTAGATCACCCAGTCGTCGTTCTGATACATGGTGCGCAGTCTCAAGTGGTTGTTGTTCAGCTTTATGATGTCAACATATTTATTGTTGATCTGTGTGTAACCTGTGTTCTGATTTTTTGCAGTCGCTACCAACATATAATCAACATATTTTTCAGGCGACTCGAGGGCACCGGCAAACTCGTCCTGGTAAGGCATGGTAAGCTGTTGGGTATGTATCGAGTAAGCTACCACCGGGTAAGCAATCGCATCATCAACCAAAACTTTGCCATTGGTAGGCAGGCTGTTCAAGGCAGCGGCGGCATCAAGGTTCTGCTGCTGGCTGAAATCCGTTTTCCTATCCCTTAATGCTACAAAGAAATTCTTCTCATCAAGAACATTTGAATTTTTGAGAAAATAATAACCGGTAAATATTTGAACGATGAGTAAAGCAAAGAGCAAAAATTTGATAAACCCCTGCCTTCGTACAACATGTATCTTAAACATGATGCACAGGTAAGCGAGCACGATAAAGATCATATAGTACTCGTAGTTAAGGAACACTTCGCTATATTTTATATGCAGGAACTCAATAAATGCAAACGGGGTTAAAATGGTTAAGATCTGGTAGGTGCTATCCTTAAACAGGTAGATAGCCACCAGTATCATCGGGCAAAACATGAGTGCCTTTATTGAAATAAGTAATGATATTTCTGAAGGAAGGAATGAGGTACCGCTGGTTGCGATCTGGTCATATTGCAGTTTATCCTGCAATACATTCCACGTTGCGTATGGGCTTTCGAGGAAGTAATTCAGGTCGTTCGCGTGGGTAAGGTTCAGCAGCTTATAGCAAACGATGGATGCTATCGGCAGGATGAACAGGATGATATACAGTGCAAACGTTTTGCTGAACAGCTTACGCCTTAGCGAAGGGCTGTTAAAGCTGAGGAACAAACGGAATATTGATTCCTTCTCGCTCAGGTTAAGGCTTTGGATCGCTATTGACAATATCAGCGGGATAAAGAACAGCGTAAGCCAAATGAATTTATAATCGCAAAATACCAGCACAACCAAACAAATACTGGCTATGGAGATATGGAACGTGGTATTGGAGCGATAGAACTTAAGGATGTTAAGAAAGAACAGGAAGAAGAAAATAAGACTGAGATAGATCCCTTTCCCTGAACAGGCAATATACATTATACCCGGATGAAACAGGAACAGCAGCACCAGCAGTATTAAATAAAAGAAACCTGTGCGCTGCATAAGCGTGCGCGCCATTACATAAAATAACAACGCGGTGCCAATACCTGATGCAATTACCGGTGCAAGTACGCCTTTATCTATTGATGAAAAAAGGAATGTACCATAAAAGGGCAGGATGGGTGATGTTAAACCCATTACCTTAATACGGTTACCTAAGCCTTCAAAAATGATCTTTGCTTTTTCGATATAAAAAAGTGACTCGGCGTTGGAATACCCCAGGTTATTCAAATAAATACCACAATACACATAATAGATGGCCAGTATCGCGGTAATTATTAAGAAGAGTACATTTCTTGACTTCATCACTTAACTACGTTTACAGGGTTATTAACCTTGCTTATACCATGATTGGTTTTTTGCCAGTAAAAAGGCTTCACTATTAGCTCATAAAGGCCCAAATAAGCCGCTATGGAATGCATTAACCAATATACCGGGTTTGCTATCGAAAACAATATCAACTCATAAAAACGGCGTTTAAATACCGCCATCATGTTCACATATATCATTAATATATTCCCTACCATCAGGTTAAATATCGCCATGAACAGTACCCAGTCGGGGAATAGGGTACGGATACCCGATAAGTCGAATACAAGGTACATAATGAATATGGCCAGCAGTAACGGGTAAACCAAAAAGGTAACCGGTGTTGCGCCGATGAAAAAGTTAAAGCCCAGGAAACCTCTCCAGCCGATCTTTTTGATCAGTGTAGCAGGGTTACGCATGTGCACCAGGTAAGTTTGCATATAGCCCTTTATCCAGCGCGAGCGTTGGCGGATCCAGTTGAAGGGCTCGTTGTTGGCCTCTTCGTAGGTGGTAGAGTTCACAATGGCTATTTTGTGGCCTTTTGCATAAGCCCTCACACCTAAGTCGGCATCCTCGGTAACGTTGAACGGATCCCAGGCGCCAAGCTCAACCAACTGGTCAAGCTTAAAGTGGTTACTGGTGCCACCGAGCGGGATCGGGATATCCAATGTATCCAAACCGGGCAGCATATAATCAAACCAATAGGAGTATTCCAGCGTGAACATACGCGTAAGGAAGTTCTCGTTACGGTTGAAGTAATTCAGCGCGCATTGGATACAGATATAATTTTCAGGCAGTTTATGGAACAACGCCACCACCTTTTTCAGCTGGTCGGTATCCGGGATATCTTCCGCATCATAAATAGTGAGGTATTTGCCTTTTGCAAAATGTAACGCATAGTTACAAGCCTTTGGTTTGGTTTTAGGCATGTGGAAAGGTACTATCACCACCTCGAATATGGCAGGGAAATCAAGATTACGTACGGCATTCAGTGTTTTGTCGTCGTCTTCTTCAATAACCAGTTTTATATCCAGCTTTTCGCGCGGGTAATCGATACTCTGCAGGTTCCAGATCAGTTTCTTGATCAGTTTATCTTCTTTATATACCGGCAGTAAAATGGTATAAATAGGCACTTCATCATCCACCACCTGGCGCAGCTCTTCCTTGGTTACGGCCTGGTGCAACTCAAACCTCGAGCCCACCAGCGCAAGGAAAAGCTTAAACACAATAGCCACCAGGAAAAACGAGCTGATGATAAGGTTGATGATGATAGACGTATTTTTAAAACTAACCACTAAGCCAATTGCTACAATACCAATTATCACGAATATAAATATCAGTTGCGCAGTGGTAAAGGTTACGATGGCTGAACTGCTTGCATCGTTATTCATCAGCTCATAAACAGCCGATTTTACATACGATTCGCCGAGCAGCTTATGGCTGAGCCACAGGATATCCAGATCGGAGGCTATAATAATCCTTGGCTCGTAATTGTAGGTGAATTTTACAAAATCGATGAATAGCTGGTTGCTTGGGTCGGACATAAGCGTCACCACCTGGCCATTTTCTATTCTTAAAGGTAACGCGAGCTGCTCGTCGGCAAACCTAAGATCGATCTTTTTTAGTACTTCGGTATCAAATGCTTCCGTGCGGACCTCTTCTATTTTGTAATCTGCATTTGTAAGTATGCGCTCGTAGTTTTTGCGGGAAATATAACCAAAGTTGAGCGCTACCTTAATAAACGACTGGCCCGTCCTGGCCGATAAATTTTCAATTCTCTCCCTATCGTCCGGTGTAATAAACCCTTCACTAATCAAAAGTTCAGGAATTGACATATTTATAGTTGGTAAGATAAGCTGTATAATTTAACCAGGCAACCCTGCAAAATAATGCGCGGGCTGCCTGGTCGTGGAATTATTAATATTTTAATTATTCGTCTTCTGAGAATACTTCCTGCGACCTCTGGATGCGTGAACGTACATACAGGAATGCAAGCAGGATAAGCACCAATATTCCTAACAGGATATACAGGTTGTAGCTTTCCCAGAAACGGGTAAGTGAGCTCTTGGTATCGATATACTCAAGGTTTTCGCTTGATTTATTGATGTTGAACAGGTATTTGTTACCATTAACGTCAGAGATACAAACGTTGCTTGATAGTGTTGAAAGCTGCTCGGTAATTGATTTTGCAGCTGCCAGAAATGCATCAGACTGGTGCGTGCCTGTAGCTGTTAATACTAACGTAGCATTGTTGCTTCGGCCGTAGAAGATCTGAGCCAGGCCATTTGATACCGTGTCAGACAGGCGGTAAACTGTTTTGTTGCTTTCGCTGTTATATAAGCGAAAATCCTTATCGAACCTGATCGGTGCATCAGGGAATTCAGCCATCAGCTTATCGTCTTTTGCAAGCAGCGCAACCACATTATATTTTTTCAGATCGCCGCCGGCAAAATCGTCAGCGTATACAAACTCAGGGAAATTGTTAGCGTTAATGTTGTTGTTCAATTCGTAAATGATCTCACCCATGGCGCCTGCAGCGTATTTAGCGATGCTTTTTGATACTACGATACGGGTTGTACCGCTGTTGAATGCTTCAGGATATTGATAGAAGCTAAGGTCATTGGTAACAAATGGATTTTTTGATTCGAGGTAAGATTTGTCAACGTCAACTTCGGCAAAGAAATTGGTAAAGCTGTTTAAGCAGTTACCGGTTGAGGGATAGAACCTGAACTCGGCCTCGAGCGTGTTGTATTTATGGTGCTGGTAACGATTAATGACAACCGAAGTATTCAGTTTCCCCGATACATCCAGCTTTTCGCTGCTGATCAGTGAGCCATTCAGGTAGATGTTAAAGAAACCACGGTCGCCAGGGTTTAAAGCGCCATAGATAGCTTCGAAGTGGATCTCAACCTCTTTTGGAGTAAAGCTGAAATCGCTGTTTTTGAAGTTATAAATACTCTTTAACGAACCGATACCCGACATGAAGTTTACGTTACCGCCAATTTGCTTCAGCGTTAATTTTGAACGGTTCTCGTCGATAGTTTTAAAGAAGGTGTTCTCAGCCTGGTCGATCAACAGATAATCGCCAAACGTTGAGTTAAGGATATTCATATTGCCCAGTGCAGTGATGGCTTTATCATAACCGGCATCATCGCCACCTGTAATATATAATATTTCAGTAGGTACTTTTTCAGTTACTACGCTTTTAACTTGTGTGGATGTGCCCCTTACAGTTACAATTTGCGCAACGGTATCAGTAGCGGTTACGATGGCTTTGCTCAGGTAGAACAAGCCTTCGTTGCTTTGCGGGGTAACTTTTATCTGGTCGCGCTGCTCAGAAGCAAGTGCAGAGATATTGCCCACCACAATATAGTTTCTCAATGAATCAGGTTTTTGATCGGCAGCAAAAACAGGGATGTTTGCTATGCCTGCTTTTTTTAGCCTTGCATAGGCCCATGCAACTGCTTTAAGGTCATGTAACGAAGGATCGGCAGGGTATACGATAGCTCTTTTTGAATCGAAACAGTTACTAATATTTACGTCGTTGAAAAAGTTTTTGTCGCTGCGGTTCAGCAGCAGGTATGATTGTTTCAATACCTTGATCCACATGGCGGGGTTATCAAGATCCTTACACTTATCGTCAGACACGGTAAGCAGTGTCCTAACCTGTATTTTCACAAAGTTGCCGGCAGAAACCTGGGCGCGTGTAAGGTTGAGCACTATCTTTTGTATTGAGTCGGTGCCAAGCCTCATACTGAATACAGGCTGATCGGCAACCAGCACGTTAACAAAAGAATGGTCTTTTATTAATGCCTGCGATGGCTGGAAAAACAATACCAGCTTACTGCCATTAACTTCGTATTTAGGGTCTATTTTCAAGAAATACGAGGTTGAACCACTCATACCAAATATTGCTTCATCATCATGGCCCATCGCCTTAAACGAGACAAGGGATTGTTGCGCCATGGAGGCCGTACTAAAAAGTAATACGAAAGCTAAAAAGGTTAGGAACTTGTTCATTGGGTTTTGTAAATATTAGTTTATAACGTAAAATTCTACTCTAAAATAATTACCATTATCGTCGCTGCGGTAGCTCAGCTCGCCGCCCATCTCTTTGGTCATCAATTTTGCAATTGAAAGGCCGAGGCCGAGGCGGCTTTCCTTTGTTCCGCTTGCGTCATTCAAGGTCTTTAGTTTGTTAAACATCATATCCAGCTCTTCCTGGCCTATTGCAATCCCCTCGTCTATTATCTCAAAAACAAACTTTTGCCTTTGCAGGCTGGTTACTACTTTAATATTATTATTGGTTTGCGAGAACTTAATAGAATTTGAAAGCAGGTTTTGGAATACCTGGCCAACAAACACCTTGTCAAGCTTAACCTGTAAAGGCAATTTTAATATATTATCTATCAGGTGAATGTTTTTCATCTGGGCGGTTTCGGTAAGCCCTTTGAAAACGTGCATCACCTCGGCGTTAATGTCAAACACTTCCAGGTTAAAGTTCATTTCAGGCGATTCGATCTCCTTTACATCCATCAGCTTGTTGAGCATATACTGCATTTTCTCGGCCGACTCCTGTATGTAAGTGCTGAACTCGCGCTGATCCACGCTCAGCCTGTAATCTTCTTCCAGTATCATCCCATTACTCATGATAATGGAGCCGATAAGGTTTTTCAGATCGTGACCGGCAATATTAATGAAGCTGTTTTTGTGCTCATCCAGCTTGCGCAGCTGCTCATATTGCATATCGATGATCTTGTTTTTATCGTTGATGTCGCGGTTTTGCTCTTTCAGCTGCTCGTTCGATTTTTCGATGAGGATCTGTGAGCGGATCTCGCGCTCGATCACTTTAAAGCGTACACTCGGGATAAGGCATGATAAACCGGCGGTGATGAAGAAGAACTGTGCGCCATTGCTGATGAACAGGTCCATTTCGTAATTGCTGAACATCCTGTAAAATACAAAGATCATCAGCAGCGCCAGCGCAACTTGTATAACCGAGTTGATGGCCTCCCAAAAGGCCTGCAGATTGATGAACAATACGATTACCGAATAAAGCAGGAAGTAAATGTTGAGGTGATCTATCAGCACCAAGCTGCATTGAAGCGCAGAAGTGACGGAGAGCAGGAAAAACGTAATGTGTAATAATATGCGGTAGCTGCTTTTTCGTTTATTAAAATATGTGTATAATGCATAAATAACCACAACGGTTATTATCCTTACTATGAAAAACTGAAGCCAGATATTGGGCTCATAAATAAAATCGATAATACTAAAAAGGGGATATACCAAAATAATAGTAAAGATGATATTATTGGTTTGGTACCAGGCCTTTTTTAGTATTTCTTTCGTTAATTCTTCCTTAGTAATATGGATAAACATTATTCGTTTTTTGTTGGTATTACATTAAAACAAGTTAATTTTTTTAATCCCCACTAAAAATACATCAAATATGACCGCGAAGCACTATTTATTCTTAACATGTTTGATGTTTTCCACAGCTCCGGCACATTATATGTTTGCAAAAAACAAACCAAAAAATCAGTCTGTCCGTCAAATTGCCTTTCAACGGGCCAAAAGTCTGAATAATGGGGTGAATATTTCATGGCTGGAGCAGACATGGGACCAGCATATTTTAGATACCGTTGAGGTGACTAAAACCGATTTTGTTTTGCTTAAAACACTGGGCTTTAAAAGCATCAGGCTCCCCGTTGCTTTTGCGTACTTCGCGGAGCATCAGATCCCGCTTGAAACAGTGTGTTCTCATGTTGACAGGTTGGTAAAACAGTGCGGCTTATACGGAATGAAATTGATAATTGTTTACCACTCCGGCAATTTGGCCGATGACAATTACACAGGGGAAACACAAAAAATAGCCGACTTATGGTGCTTTTTAGCTAAAAGATATCAAAATGTAAGTGCGAACGAACTCTTTTTTGATATTTATAATGAACCGCCGCATATGGACCCGCAAAAATGGAAAGATGCCTCCTATAATATTGTAAATGCGATAAGAAAAGTGGATAAAAACCGCACTTTATTGGTAGGCGCATCCAATTTTAATAGTATTTATGAATTGAGCCGTTTTGTGAGGCTGGCGGATGAGAACATTATCTACTCATTTCATTTTTATGAACCTTTTTTCTTTACCCACCAGGGAGCGGAGTGGATAGGCGACCAGGTTGCGACAATTGGGGTGCCTTTTCCTTACGAGCGGGGAAAAAATTTCCCACCTCTTAATTCAAAAGCAAAAAATACCCCGGGAGAAAGTCATTACAACGAGTATCCGCGCGATGGTAACGAACAATCCATCCACGATAAATTGACGATAGTGAAGAATTGGGCGAATAACTATGATGTACCGGTAATTTGCAGCGAGTACGGCGTTTACAATAAATATGCCGATGCCGACAGCCGTTGTAACTATATAAAGGCCATGCGCACGGAGCTAAAAGCGCTGAACATCCCCGGAATTTTATGGGATTACAATACCAATTTTTCTATTTTTAACGGCAAGCCATCCATACAAAACTTGCCCGATTGCATGAAAAACGCTATCGGTTATATACAAACAAATTAATAGCGTATTTGTACGTAAATAAAACTACCTTTGTCTCCCATCACAAAAAATGGTTATGGAATTCTTTGAAGAAAAACGTCGGGAAGTAATGGTGCACATAGAAAAATTTATGCTGGAAAAGATGCATGATTTTTTAAAGCCCGTTGATACAATTTGGCAGCCATCTGATTTTTTGCCCGACTCATCGCGCGATACCTTTTTCGACGAAATAAAGGAATTGCAGGAGAGTGCCCGCGAATTACCTTACGACCTGATAGCCGTATTGATCGGCGATACCATAACCGAAGAAGCGCTGCCAACTTATGAATCGTGGCTCACCATGGTTGACAACGTATCCAAAGACGAAGAAGGCGGCTGGATGAAATGGACACGCCACTGGACTTCGGAAGAAAATCGTCACGGCGACCTGCTCAACAAATACCTTTATCTGTCTGGTCGCGTGAATATGCGCATGATGGAAATTTCCACCCAGTACCTTATTGCCGATGGTTTGGATATAGGTACAGGCCCTGATCCGTACCGCAATTTTATTTATACCTCGTTCCAGGAGCTGGCAACCAATGTATCGCACCGCCGCGTGGCTTCACAAGCTAAAAAGGAAGGTGATACGCTGCTTTCGAAAATGTGCGGCGTGATCGCATCAGACGAGGCGCGCCATGCCAAGGCATATAAATATTTTATTGAGAAAGTGTTCGAGATCGACCCCAATGGCGCTATGCTGGCTTTTGAGGATATGATGAGGAAAAAGATCGTGATGCCGGCGCATTTTCTGCGCGAGGTAGGCTTAAAGGTGGGCCAAACGTTCGGTCATTTTACCGATGCTGCACAACGCCTGGGTATTTACACTGCTATAGACTATATAGATATTTTAAAGGAACTGCTGGCCGACTGGCACATTGAAAGCATGACCGGCCTGAACGAATCAGGCGAAAAAGCCCGCGATTACCTGATGAAACTACCAGACAGGCTGCTCCGTGTTGCCGACAGGATGAAGAACCCCATGCTGGAGTACAAGTTTACGTGGATAAATTAGTCTGAACCAGGATTAAACAGATTTATACGATTTTCAGGATGTAAGCACTTAGATAATATCTGGTTAATCCACTTAATGCTATAAATCCTGGTTCTGACTACCCCTCCAGTACCAGATCCGTTCCCAATTTCCCTGAAACATCCTCGAACATACTGTTTAGTATAGATTCAAGCGCCAGCGAGTTCACATCATCGGTATAATGCTCGTTGCGGGTGATGTGCAGCTTTTCGCCGATCACTTCGATGTGATATAGGGTAGCGTGGTAAATTTCGCGTTCTACAATGTCGATGATATTACCAACCCGGGTAATAACGAATTGGATATCTTCCATCCGTTGCTTTTTGAACAAGGGATTGATGTTTTGCTTCAACTGGTTATACAGCTTGTTTACATCTATTTTTTTATGCAGGGTGATGATCTTCATGATAATTTGCAAATTGTTCTTTTATCACAACCGGAAGAGGGGTATTATTGTTTGTAACAAATGAGATCGTGCAAATTCTTCGGCGTGTTTGATAATTAATCATTCCTTGTAAAATATCTCATAATTCTTCACATGGGGCAAAGGGCAAATTATATACTTATTGAGGATGACAAACAGGTAATTCACTATAATCATTGGAGAGCTAATTGTATAGCATCCGATCTATACCTTGGAGAAAAACGCTTTATAGAATTTGTAAGAGAATGTAAGACGACTAATGGGTTATTGGATGTAGTTTGGATGGAAGGCTGCGTAATTGTTAACATCGATAGACGACTATTATTCTTTTGGAGTTTACATTTCGACGCGACGTCGGTAACTTATCTTTATTTAGAAGAACTCCAAAATAAATGGAAGAATTGGTCGATAAAATTACTTTATAATAGAATGTATGAGGCTGACCATATCTTAAATCTCAATTACATTTCGCAGCAAGAAAAATTGCAGCTGATAGATTGTGTAAAAAGCGAGATAGTTGAGAATGAAATAAGTGAATTAGGCAATACGATAGTTGTTATAATTACGGCAGAAAAAACTTACATAACACAATTAGGATTTATTTCTATTGAGGCTGTTTTAAATTATGGTGAAAGCGTTATTAGTATTTTATTAAGTAAAAATCAATACGAATTGCCTAAAGAAGAAGATGATAAAGTATTTGAAGTACTTGTTGTAAACACTTTACGCAGGGAAATAATCATTGATAAAAGTGAGTTTGGCTTATGGGAGCAAATTCAAAGAAAATGGGAAGGATATAGTTTTACGATGGGTGATTTTGGCTACATTGGAGCTTTAAAATTGGCTGATATTGATGTTGAAAGTATAAAGATGTCACCTTATACAGCCAAAGTTAAATTAGCTGAACTCGTCAAGCGAACGGAAGATTTTAATCCTGTGGGTTTTGCAAAAAGCTTTTTAAAAAAGGAAAAGGATGTGAAGTTTAGTCCGGACTTTTTTGATAATGTAAATCCCAAACAAACTATTATTGAAAAGATAACCAGGGTAATTAAAATGCTGGTTGACAATTTCAAAACGGGCTCTAATAAATGAGTATTGAAATTGAATGCTCAATATTCGATATTGGACATTCGATGTTCATTGTTCAAAAATTAAAACATCTATCTTATGAAATACAAGTTACTCGGCCGCAGTGGCCTCAAAGTATCTGAACTATGCCTGGGCACGATGGGTTTTGGCACCGAAAATGGATGGGGCGCCGATAGGGAAACCAGCTTTGCCATAATGGACGGGTTTGCCAATGCCGGCGGCAATTTTATCGATACCGCCAATATTTACAAGCTCGGCACCAGCGAAAAGATCCTGGGCGACTACATCAGCAACCACGACCGTGACTACTTTGTGCTGGCTACAAAATATACGCTAAAAGATAACACCACCAATCCCAACGCATCCGGCAATAACCGCAAAAACATGATGCGCAGCGTGGAGGAAAGCCTGAAACGCCTGAAAACGGATTTTATCGATGTCCTGTACCTGCACATCTGGGATGATATTACACCGATAGATGAAGTGCTGCGCGGGATGGACGATCTGATCCGCCAGGGTAAGGTAAACTATGCCGCTATTAGCGATACACCTGCCTGGGTGGTGGCCAAAGGCAATACACTGGCCGAGCTGATGGGCTGGAGTCAGTTCGTAGCCTTACAGGTTGAGTACAGCCTGCTGCAGCGCACCCCCGAGCGCGAATTGACCCCGATGGCCAAACATTTCGGCATGACAGTTACACCCTGGGCGCCATTAGGCGGCGGCGCGCTCACCGGCAAATACCTGCGCGGCGAGCAGGGCAGGATAAAAGCTGAAAGCAACCGTCGCGGTGATCGCGCTGAAAGTATTACCAAAGTAGTGGTAGCGATAGCGGATGAGCTGGGTGTATCGCCGGGTAACGTGGCTTTGCAGTGGACAAGGCAGCAGGGTTTCTCCTGCATCCCGATAGTGGGCGCTACCAAAGTGGAACAGTTGCAGGATAACCTGAAAACTATCGACGTAACGCTAAGCGACGATCAGCTGAAAAGGCTGGACGAAGTAAGCGCCATACCATTAGGCTTCCCCGGCGACTTCTTTAAGGAAGATGCCGTGAAGCTGAATAGTTTCGGCGGATTTTATGATAAGGTGGAGAAACGATAGACTAATGCGCTGGGGGATGTGCGATTCCCTCCCCTGGGAGGGGCAGGGAGGGGTTTGTGCGATTTACATGGCGGTCAAACCCCTCCCTGCCTTTGCACTCAGGCAGCCGCACCCCTCCCCGGGGAGGGAATAAAACATCATTATCTTGTCATTGGACGCTACTCCTTTACTGGGAGGCTTTACATCACTTTTAACGACATCATCATGCTGTCTGCCGCATCCTTCCATTGTGGCAGCAACTTTTCGGTGCAATTGAAGGTGAAAATCACGGCCTTGCCGTCGACGTTAGTGAAGAAATACATCACATACACATTCTGATCTACGGCCGGACTGATCATCTTAAAATAGCCCACCTTTTTGCCGTTTATATCCTTTATGCCGTCCTCAAGGAATTTAGCATCGGGATGTGATCTTTTCAGAGACGACACCATGAAATCTTTATACTGGCCCATCTGCGCTGATTGAACAGGTTGCGGCGTGCGGGTGATGATGAGATTTACTTCCGCATTCTCATCAGTTAGGAGCACGTCAGGCTTCTGGCTTTGATTAGGATATTTTTGCGCCATCATATCAGCGCTCATCGGCTTAAACCCGGCGGGCACAAGCAATGCTACCTTATTATCTAAAAAAGTCTGTTTCTCCAGTTTCGCCTGCGCGAAGGACAGGCAGGGGATCAACAGCAATAAGGTTAGGAAGTAATTGATTTTCATAGTTGTAATTATAGCAGAATAAATTATGCTTTTGCAACTATAAATTACTCCCGTTTAAATTCTTTTACCCTGCCATCCGGACTAAAGAACAACTGGTAATTAGCGCGTGGCGTTTCCATATCATTACAATACCACTCGCCTGCTTCGGGTACATAATAAATATGGCTTACTGCCGAAGTGCTGTTGTTTTGTTTCGCCTTTTGCGCATACGTGGCAGCCAGTTTGGCTATCCGGCTAAACGGCATCGTATCCAACGCAAAAGTTTGCAGGCCCATCTGACTGATGTCGCTGCTGGAGATTTGAACCGGCTTTTTCGGGCCCCATTCCTGGCCGTTAAAATCGTATTCGTTTACGTTGTTGGCGGTATCGGGGTCTATCACCTGTATCATAATGCGGCCGTCATCATAAAATTGGGCATCGTTATACAGCTTGATTTGCTTGCCCTTAAGTTCCGTTAAATTGCGTAACGCTTTTTCAGCATCGTTCAGCGCCTGCGGGTTGGTCAAAAAGTTGTCGCTGCCTTTATATGCCGACGCCATATAGTCGGTATTGTCCACCGTTGGCCTGCCATGTAAGGTGTCGTCAATAGATTTTGTTGCCCATTTGCATGATGGTAGCACAGTCAGCAATCCGGCAAGCGCAAGTAGGATAGAATAATTGGTCTTCATGATAGTAAAGGCTTAGTTTTCGATCTCGGATGCAAGGCAAATATTGCCCGGTTCTTTATCCAGGTAAAAAATGTCGACAGTTTTATCCCGGGTTATGCCCACATCAAGCAAACTGATGGTTTTAACGAAATTGGCAGTATGCGGCTGGTTGTAACGGTCGGTATACTGCAGGTTAAAGCGTACTTGCGGCTGCTCGTTTATATAAACGCCTGTTTGCGCTGCGCTAAGTATCTGCGCGGTAGTGCGGTAGCCCCAATATTTATGCTGTAACTGGTTTTGCGTTAGTTTACGGCCGGTCATAAATATACTCACCACCAAAAGTATGTAAGGGCACAGCACCAGCGGATGGTACCAAACCAAAAAGCGCCAGCCCATCCCGTTATTCTGGTGCTGGTAAGAGTAATAAAAA
>JABDAU010000056.1:0-77 GCA_013289045.1 Bacteroidota bacterium
ACAAATTCAACTACGTTGAAGCCGTTATCATTTAACAGCTTTTCTACAATATGCGGCCAGGGCGTAAAAACATGATG
>JABDAU010000056.1:87-1861 GCA_013289045.1 Bacteroidota bacterium
CGGGCATTGCTCCATGCCGGGTTTGGCGTGCTCAGCAGCAGGTAACCACCGGATTTTAGCGTACCGGCTACATTCTTTATACCCAGCCAGGGGTTGTTCAGGTGTTCAACCACTTCCAAAAAAGTAACAATGTCAGCCTGACCGTCACTGTATGGAAACGGATCTTCAACATTCCATTGGCGCACAGTTTCTGTCATCGGCTTCAAGTCGAAACTGTTATAATCCAGCTGCAGGTCTTTGCAATAGTTTTTAAGCACCTCGTTTTCAGAACCGATATCAAACAAGGTTTTATTTGCGTCATTCTCTTTTAACTTCTTCAATGTAGCCTCTGCCCATTGAAAACGATTGAGGGACAGGTTTTTATCAACTTTCATTTTTTGTTACTATAATACAAGTGCTGTATGCGCTTAGCTATCCGCCACCCGAAGATGCTGGAAATAATATTTAACGCCCGTCCTCCTAATACCACTTTACACTTGTAGCGGGGCAGCTTTTTTAATTCTTTTTGAATGTTGTAGTAGATTCCCGGCGCCGTTAAATAACAGATAGTGCTTAGCTCTGTGAACAGTTTAAAAATAGCTTTTTTAGCTGCTGCCGTATCGTTTTTTTCAAAAAGATACTTTTTCTTCAGCATCACGGAGTTATACCAGCTTTCCAGTCCTGCTTTTGTTTTTTTGCGAAGCCAGGTTTGTTGTTGAAACCGGGTATTTGCGATAATAATTAAGCCCGCCGGTTTTTATTATGCCTTTTGAATTCAATGCCATCCGGGAAAAAAATTCGCCATCGTCATCCAATGTTATCTGTTCGTCCCAATTGCCAAATTGATCGATAAGCGCTATGGGAGTGAGCCATGCATTGGGCTGTATCATCGATGCATTAAAATCATTCCCTCCCCATAAGTTTATCATAAAGCCTACGGGGTCGTCTGTGCTATAAAGAAACCTTTCTTCGTATTCAGATGGCTTGCTCAGTTGGTAGTCCTCGCCCTCCTTAAAATGCACCGTACTGCAAACGGCCATCACGTTGGCTTTCCCGGCTAACATTTTAACCTGGGCAGCTATTTTATCTGGGCTTAGCAGATCATCAGCATCCAAAAACTGGATGTATATTCCTTGTGCATGGTTTAGTCCAAGGTTACGCGCTGCGCTTGCGCCTTTGTTTTCTTGAGAAAAAACTCGTACAGTATCACTTCCAAAGGATCCGGCGATGTTAAGCGAATTATCCGTCGAGCCATCATCAACAATAATGATCTCCTTATCAGTATAGGTTTGTTCGATGGCCGATCTGATGGTATCACCCAGGTATTTCTCACTGTTATAAACGGGGATAATAATTGAAACGAGCGCTTCCATCAATTTCCGGTCAGTTGTTTTCGCCACCCTTCCTTAAAATAAAACGCTTTAGATTCATCAACGTAATGGTGAAGCACGCCCTCCAGGCTTGTAGCTTGCGCTGCCGTAGGCTTTACAATGTAATCGCTAATAGGCGCCATAAATAGATCCTGCGATTGTTCCAATAGCATTGCCGTGATCAATTGTTCTATATAGTATTTCGAGCCATAGACAATTTCAAATTGCCTTATCATCTTCTCAATAAAGCCCGGTTTCACATTCTCACTATGCAAAGCATACATACCCGAGTTGATGTTGTTCTTCAATCCTGGCGGGTATACGTCGTTTATCTGGTTATCGGTATAGCCGTAACTCCGCTGTACATCGCATATTCCAAATGCGTTATCGTTTTTGCCGCTTTCATTATACAGCCAGTTTAACAA
>JABDAU010000056.1:1871-21286 GCA_013289045.1 Bacteroidota bacterium
AACAAGGCTTCGGGCCGTTTCCAGAAAAGCATATCCGAATCAAAAAATACCGATATGCCCTTTTTGCCGATGTTTGGGTAGATCAATTTTTTGATAAGCGGATAAACAGCCAGTTTTTTATTGATGCTTGGAAATTGGCCTACCGGTAAATGTGCATGTTCCATAGCTCGCGTTTCGCTTTGAGCTATAATGCTTATCTGTGGAAAACGTTTTTTCAGAATAGATACTGTTGCGTCACTTAAAGCCCCGTCGCTATAATAATTCACTTCAAAATCCGATGATTCTGACTCATTTAAAAACCTGAAGAAACTATAGGTACAAAACAAGGATTGATGGATATATTTATCGCCGGTTAAAAAGTTAAGCCGGTATTTACCGCCGGGGTTAAACGCGCTTTTAATGGTGAGCTCATTCAGGGCATACTGCTTCATCTCCTGTTCAGCCCGGAGCATTTCGTTATAGCTTTTTTTACCGCCAAATTTTTGCAGCGTAGCCTTTTTTTGTTTTGGGCGATAGTAAATGTTATAGATCAGCTTTCCGATCAGCGACATAATTTACAAGGTGTTATATAACCATCATCCTGCCAAAGCATCAAAAGTTCCGCATATCCCGCGCCACCTGATATAGTTGGCCGGACCCTTCCACGCCTTTTGTACAATCCAGGCCTTTGCTTTTCGTAGCGGCAGGCTCCATGCCGGCACTTTTTCCCACAGGCTGATGCCATGGCTGTCCAACAGTTGCACCCATGATTTACTGGTATTATTAATAAGTCTTGCCAGATAATCTACCTGTAACCGTTCTTTTGGGATAATGTGATGGATGACCAACGAAGGAAAATACCCCACGCTCCACCACGATTTCAATACTTCAATAACAATATCGTTATCCCCTGATGAAGTTAAGCTGCCGCCGCTCCTGTCGGAGATCAGTGATTCACCTGCAGTGGCTTTATCTGTATAGGCTCGTAATGCTTCCCGGCGTAAAGCCATTCCCGCACCAAGCGGCGAGTATTCAGGGTAGCGGCTTTCCCATTTGCTGGTGATGATCTCTTCTCCCGGATCGCGCAGGGCCAGATTGCCATAGAACTCCTGTAGCCAATCCGGGGCGGGCGCCTCAAATATGGGCAATGATTTACCGCCGATAGCGCCCAGTTCACTATCGCTTTCAAATATCCGCTTAACTTCGCTTAAATAATTGGGTTCGGCCACGTTGTCATCATCTATCATAATAATAACATTGCCTTTAGCCTCTGCAAAACCTTTTAAGCGTGCATGGGTTAAACCCTGTTTTGGTTCTGTTACTATCCTTGCCGAAGGATGCCAGCTTAGTTCCAGTTGTTCCGCAAAATTATTATTGGAATTATTATCGATGATGATGATCTCCCATAAAGCTTTATCCAAATCCTGGCTTTTCAAACCATCAAGGGTTTGCTGCAGCCGATGCATGTTTGGGTTATAGGTTGGGATAATTACCGATAGTTCAATCATTGTATAAAATATCAACCGGCAACGGTTCGCCTGTTAATTTCATTTGTTCATCAATGGCATTTTTAACCACTTCGGTATTGATCATGGTCATGCAGCGATGGTCGAAATCGCACCTGTTATGCAGCCAGCATGGCGAGCAGGCAACAGGGCTGTATATATTATGAAAACACCCATAGCCTGACTGCTCAGGCATTTCGCGACCGCCATAAATGATCACGGCACGGCAATCGACAGCCCTCGCCAAATGCATCATAAACCCAACGTGACTAACCAATAGCTTTGATTTTTTCAGTATGGCAGCTGTTTCGCGGATAGTAGTTTTGCCGCGCATATCCAGCACATTTTCCAATGGCGTATCGCTTGCACTGCCTAATTGTATAAAATTATAAGTGACATTTAACTTGTTCACCAGATCCTGGTATCTTTCGGTGATCCATTCCTTGTTCCGCATCGGGAAGGCGGCCGCCATTGCCGAGCTGATGATCACCACCTGGTTTGGTACTATTTCTCCTTTAGCCTCTTCCACTTTATCCAATATAAAGACTGGTTTGTTCTTTATCGCACCTTTCAATCCAACCTGATCTGCCATTTTCAGCACAATGTGTTTTTCGGGAATAATGTCTCTATCGGTAGCAGGCTGGTATTGCGTATACACCGGGTGCGCCGTTTTAACTTTAAACAATTTTAGTAATGGTACAGACAGCAATGTTCCCGGTGCAAGTACCAACTTAATATGCGGATTACTCTTGAACAATACGGTATGGTTGCACCTGATCCAGATATTACGATGTCCGCGCTCATACAATTCGCTGCACAGCGTAGTGAGCATCAGGTTATCGCCCAGCGAATCACCAAAATAAAGCACATATGATGGTATCCCATGTCTGGCGAATTTTCGCAGGGTTGAAAAAATAGTATTTAGCGAGGCGATGGCGATACGGGTTTTTTCATTACAGTTTGGAAGATTATCTATTCAAGCCGTTTCAGTGGCTCTCATTATTTGTAACACCGAATTCATCTGTAAACGAGTGATTTACAATATTCACCCAAAGATCAAACCCATGCGGGTTCCAGTGTGCATCGTTATAATAGAAAAGATTATGCTTAGGCTGAGTCGTACTAAATTGGTTAAATATGCTGATGTCCGGCAGATCGGTATGCTGCTCCACCCGTTGCAGCAGGTGGTTATAGGTCATCCTTTTATTGTCGCACAGGGATACGGTATTTGGTATCACCGAAAGGTATACTTTCTTAAACCCGATAGCCTGGTAATAATCCCGCGCCGAATCAAGCCTAGCGGTAATAATTCGGATATCCTGATTTGATTTAAATTTGAAAGAGGATTCCGCATTGCTTGTATCAACAGTTATGTTTAAAAACAGTCGTTGCTGATCGGTACTAATGGCCACTTCTTTTGGAAACATTTGGCCGAGCAGGTTATAATTGAATGACGCCTTTGCTTCTTTAACGGGTGTATATGCTTTATGATCGAAAAGCATCAGTTCGAGATTACGGCTCAGGTCTTTATTAAAAATAATGTTACCGATCCTTTCAAAAAATGATACGGGTTTCATCGCGGTATATTGCTGCGCATTACTTTTATCCTGGTACTTTTTATCGTGGATATCATTTACCTGCCAGGTTATCTCACCTGTTTTTTTGAGTGAGTAGCCGGGCAGGTTTCGCTCGGCAAATTCCATTAACAGGTAGTTTTGTTTGGTGGTATCCAGCACTATCGGACCAAACGGAAAACGGCGGTCGAGATAGACCACATTATCAAATGCATCAAATGCGCCATTCAGGGTTTTATCTGCAAGGTAACTATCGCCAATGATATAGAGTATGCGGTTTGTGTCTGGCTTCCCGGTTATTGTTGGATACGATTTGAAAGGGGCAAGCTCTTGTTTAAAGGGATGCAGGTAGCAGAGGCCATATAAGTCGCCATCATGCCAGCGGTCCGACTGAACAAACAAATTGTAATACCATGAAGGGCGTTGTTTTTTAACTGAGCTGATATGATCAATGTATTTATCAGTCTTTATTTTGTTGATAAAACCCTGGTTCATGGCAGTGCCCAATATTACCAGGCTTACCAACAGGATCAATATGCCAACGATCTTTCGCATCAGAACTGGAAGTAAATAAACTGGGTTTCGTTAAACACACCGAAGAAATAACATAGTACACTTAGGCCTATCAAAGCCACCACCTTTTTCGACTGGCTAAGCTGCAATTTCCTGATATAATATTCGCCTCCTATCAGTATACCCATTAATACGATACAATAATATATCTCGTTCAGTGGCATAATGGATGCGGCTGTATAAACAAAATTCCCGGCTGCCAGGATCTTATGCAGGATGAAAAATGCATCGCCAACATTGTTCGCCCTGAAGAAGATCCAGGCTATACAAACAAGGTTAAAAGTGATGAACCATTTTAATAAAGTAAGCCCTTTTATGCGCAGGTTGTATTTCCCCGCAACCATGTATAATATCAGCAAACAGCCATGTACCGCGCCCCACACAATATATTTCCAGTTGGCGCCATGCCACAGGCCGCTTATGGTAAATACAATGAGCAGGTTGATGCAGGTGATGAAAAAGCTCACCCGGCTACCGCCAAGCGGGATATACAAATAATCGCGGAACCAGGTAGACAGGGAAATATGCCAGCGCCGCCAGAAATCGGAGATATTGGTGGAGAGATAGGGCATATTAAAGTTATCCATCAGCTTAATACCTAATGTTTGCGCAGCGCCGATAGCGATATCTGAATAGCCGCTGAAATCGCAATAGATCTGCAGGGCAAAGAAATAGGTAGCGATGATCAGGTCGAGCGATGAATGTGCTTTGGGGTTTGAGAAAACCGGTGATACGTACATGTCCAGGCGGTCGGCAATCACTACTTTCTTAAAAAAACCGATACTCATGGTATACATCCCCGAAATGATATTATCGCTACTAAAATTTATACGCTTATGGAGTTGCGGCAATATGTTCTGCGGCCTTTCAATTGGGCCGGCCACCATTTGCGGATAGAACATCACATACAATGCATAAATACCGAGATGCCTTTCGGCAGGTTGCTTGCCACGATAAACCTCGATGGTATAGCTCATGGCCTGGAAGGTGTGGAACGACAAACCAAGCGGCAGGATGATATTGATGAACGGTATTTCCGGCGTATGGAAATGGTGCAGCAATAAATTAATGTTATCGGCTATAAAGGTGAAATACTTATAAAATGCCAGTATACCGATGTTGGTGATGAGGCTGACAATGAGGAACAGTTTTTTAAGATGTTTGCCGCGACTTCGTGCTATTAAAATCCCCGCCGTGTAGTCAATAAGTATGGTGGCGAATATGATGAGTACATATACTGGCTTAAAGTACATGTAAAAGTAGCAGCTCGCCAGCAGCAACCAGATCCACCTGAAACGCTGCGGCAGCAGGTAGTATGTTATGGTTACGATAACAAAGAAAAACAGGAACAGCAGCGAGTTGAAAAGCATTAAATAATGTGCAGGAATTTGTAAAGCTTAAGCCTTAGCTTGTTTAAAAATGTAATGCGTTTCCATTCGGGTACCGAACCGTGGGCATCATCGGCCCACATGCGCTCGTGATCGGCCTGCCAGCGGGCCTGCATTTTCGGATCGTAGGTTTTGGCATCGGCATGTGCGCGGGCTACCGATAACGGTTTACGGATGCGCAGGCGACTATTCCCTTTCAGCAAGCGCAGCCAAAGCTCGTAATCCATCGCACAATGCATTTCCTCCCAAATTGGCTGATGGATACTCGCCCTCCAAAAACACGACGGCTGCATCAGGCTTGGAATCTTTATAAAATAGTCCGTTGAAGGCGGGATCCGGATCAGGGTATTCTTGCCATCGCGCAGATCATAGGCATAGCCATATATAAAAGCCGTTTTCGATGATAAAAATTTGCTGATCACCTCGTGGAACACACCCGGCATATAAAAATCATCACTGTTGATCCACGCGTAATATTCGCCGGAAGCAAGACTGAACCCAAGGTTAATGGCATGCGACTGCCCCCTATCCTTCTCACTTTGCCAATAGCTGATATAACCGGAGTATTTCTCCAATATCGCTTTGGTTTCATCCGTACTCCCGCCGTCGATGATGATATACTCCAGGTTTGGATAATTCTGAAGCAACACCGCGCGGAGAGTTTCTTCAATATAAATACCCTGGTTGTAAGATGGCGTAACAATGGTGAGCTTAGGCCAGTTGATGCCTTTACTATATACATCCGGGGAAACTTGTTCCGTCCATGGCCAGCCTGTTTTTTCTGCGGGTGGAGGTGGTAGTTTGACCAATAACCCTGCCTGCTGTGTTGGTACTGGCTTTAGCGGGTATGTTATCCCTTGCTGCAAAAAATCTTGTTTGTAAATATTAAAATCGGGTAAGTTCAATTTTAAACAAGGTTTATTACGTTGCCATTTTGCAATAATTCATTTCTATCGGCCACTCCATAAATATCGCTGGTGGTTACTTCGCCTATATATATTTCGCCGGGTTCAAGCGGGATAGTTATCACCTCTTTTTCTTCAGGGAAACGCGGGAAGCGGTCATGGATCATCACCGAATTGCTCATTTCCGGATAGACGAACTTCTCCAGGAATACCTGGTCCAGTGCATAATTATTTGTAAGCAAGAAACCTTTTGTCGATGCTATTACATCAAATCCGGGGCATTTTACACCCCACATGCCGCCCATAACACGGGCATGATGCGCTATATGGTCCCTTATAATATGATATTTTTTCCCAGATGCGATCCATTCATCTACCATCGCCTTCTCACGCTGGGTCGGCATCGAATCCAGATCGCGCACGATCATTGCTTCGGCATTTTTATCTGCTGCAGCCAAAAAACGCCAAAACATATAAGCTGAATCCACTCCTGTAGCCTTCATCACTACTACTTCGCATTTGTGGCTGGTTAAAAAATCTTTGTGATCGTTAAAGATATCCCCAGCAATATATATCCTGCACTTCCAATCGGGGTACAGTCTTTTATAGCTATCCAATGTCTCTCCAAGCCTTTCTGTATAGCGCGGGGACTTGCCGTATAAAGAAAATGAAATGATCTTATTACGGGATTCACCATATGAGGGAATAGTCTGCCTGATATGAAAAATATTTCCGATACCTAATCTTTGTTTTACTAACAGCATTTTATTAACAGGCGTTCTCAATATACCTTTCAACAAATATTTTAAATACACTGATCCGTTATTGCCTAAATCAACATATTTAAAAATTGCCTTTAGCTGTTCACGATGTTTGTCCAGCGGCCTTAGACAATGTGCGTCAATGTATTTATCGATGCATAAATTTATTTTTGAACAGTGCCATGCGCCTCTGTCAACACGGTTTCGTGCAAAGGGGTTCCAGCCACCGCGCTTAATAAATATTGTATTTTGCAGTAAGGGGGAGGCGTGAAGTCTCCGGGAAAAGTATAGTTCATCCGTATCCCAGTTTAGGTTAAGGCTGTGTAATTCTTTGATAAAAGCTAGTATGTCGCTGCTGTTTATACTTTTCAGACCTATGATTTCCTGAAAATATTTGCCTTTTGCAGCGATATAACACATGGGATACCGGATCTCACCTTTATATGCATCAGCAGAAAATACGACTATCGAATCCTCATCATAAGCTGCAACTTGTTTGGTAAAATAATCCCGCCTAAGCGGTATCATATCGATATCGCCAATAATGCTCACATCTTCCGGAAAAAAACAAGGGAGTATAAAGCGTATAACCTGGGCTATAAAGCCATTTGATATTCCTTCAATAGATGGGATATTAATAACCGTTCCATAAAAATAATCAAGCGTAACACCGCCGATGGCCGCTACGAGAGGCTGGATACCTATATTGCGCCATGCCTTTGCCACCACCGGCCAAAACTCATAATAAAGCGGGTTATCGTCGGTAGAAACTATGGATCTTTGTATGATCAAGGTATGGCGTTATAATGTTTGTGAGTTACGCCTGAAATGCTGCCAAAATCCCGGCTTGGTACGGATAGTGTTGGCATCGTTTAATATTTGCGTTTCCCAATAATCAAAATCCAATAAATGAAGCGCATTGATTTTAGTTTTTGCTTCCGCGATCAGTTTTTGCATGAGTACCTTATCTGTCAGGCTATCCGGCGTGTCGAGGATAACGACCGGTAGCTTTCCGTATAGCTCGTCATATAATGGTGAAGAAGTTGCTTTTATGGTGATAGCGACACGGTTGCAGTACAAAACCTCGTACAGCCTGTGGGTATCTATGCCATTCCCTGCCGGACAAACGGTCGCTTCGTGCTTCAAAACATTTTCAATAAACTTATCATAAGAAAGTGACGGATCTTGACACGTAATAAAATCCTGATCGTCGCACAAGATCTTAACCGGACCACGAATTGCCGGGTTAGTATCGATGTTAAAATTGGCATAGATCAGTTTATCCGGCACTACCTGGTCATTTTCTTTCAATTTGGAAAGTATTTCGATTTTTTCCAAAGCATGCGGCCATCCAACACCATGCCCCTTGCGCGGGTTTGGCATTGTATTTTCCAATCCGATAGGCAGAGGCCTCAATCTTTCGTGAAAAACCAATAGATTTTGCGCATACCAAGTCAAAATATTATCCGGCATAGCGTTTACCAACCCGGCATCAACCGGCGCATCGCTGTTGCCTGAAATGAGGACAATCTCGTTCTTCAGCCGTGCAATTCGTTTAAATTCCTGTCGCAGCAGATCTGTTTTGCAAAAAATGATGGTTTTGCCATTATGCAGCTTGCCGAATTTATTTAACTGCAGCAGGTTCATTGATTGTTGCCAAAAGTGTCTTAGTGTGCCTGTTATGTTCGCATATCCGTTTACGGTTCTTTAACAGGGATATAAAGGTGCCGTATTGGGAGAGGAACGTCATTCTTTGCTCAACGGTAAGCTTTTTCCATGAGCTGATACGTTTCAGCAATAATGATCCTGCATTCCTTATCAATGCCTTGCCTGCTGAAAGAAACCACCGGTCTGTCACGACCTTAATATCTTCATTGTTAAAAATAGTATAATAGCTAACCAGCAATACGCTGCTATAGCTTAGCCAATAGGACAGCTTCAGGAGATAATCTATATTTTGTTTGCTGTGCGCTACATAATGCTGAAATTGCAAACTATCGTTAGTTTCAATTTTATAACCGCACAGCCATATCATAAAGCATATTTCCACGTCCTCACCGCATATCAGGCTCTTGCCTTTTCGGCCTGTGGTAACCTGCTGCCAGTTATGGCGTATCAGCATATCAAGCACGCCCTTGCGGTAAACGGAACCCGCGCCATACACCCAATGCTCACTTTCGGCCCAGGTTTGCGAGCCGTTTACATATCGTGCTTTAAAGTCCGCTATTTCTTGTCGTAAAGGCAACTGCGGATTAAATATGCCCATGCCGCCAAGCGCCCCGGTCTGCGGAGATGCCTCCATTAGCCTGTAGGCGTCTTCTATATAATTTGAGGCGAGCCAGTTATCATCGTCGCAGGTAAGGAGATAGCTGTATTTTGCTGCTTTAACCCCTTTTTTAAAAGCGTAGTTTTTGCCGGGTTCCGGCTCGCTTAAAACAGTAAAACCAGCGCCTGGTACGGTGTATTTCAACCACTCCGCAGCGGCAATACTTGCCGTATCATCAGTTGAGGCATTATCAATAATAATTATTTCCCATGCGATGCCGGAACTTACCTGTTGCGCCAGGTGCCTGAGCGTTTCGGGCAGCCGTTGTGCGCTATTATAGCAGCAGATGATAACAGACACGCCTGGCGTTATTTCAGGTTGTTCAGTTATAATAGATGGCATCCATCTTTAACTTAAATTTTTCAAAAGTAAACAGGTCGAGATACCTTTTGTATCCATTTTCACCAAACGTTTTTAGCCGCTCTTCATCATTTATTAAACTGACAATCGCATCGACATTGGCCTCAATATTATGCGGATCAGCAAGCAGGCCGTTATAATTTTCCTGCACCGATTCGGGTAAGCCGCCTGCATTGGCTACCACACATGGCAGGCTATGGTACATGGCCTCAACCACGCTTATGCCATGGGTTTCATGTATGCTTGGCTGGTAATAAAGGGTTGCCGAGACAAGATATTCATCAGTATTGGCCGTAAAACCTGCGAAGTTTATCCGGTCTGTATCCTCTGTGGCATTGCTGAAATGGTCAAACAGCGAACCATTACCCAACCACGTAAAACGTACTTCCGGCTGCGCCTGCGTTATCTGCCGGGCTACCTCAAGCCATACATGCGGGTTTTTATACGCAATCACATGGCCCATGGTCACGATATTTTTGATACCATGGCCCGCCACTTTTGTAGGTTTATCCGCCGCATCTTTCAGCAGGCAGTTGTATACCACCTGCACAAATTGCTGTTTTTCGGGGTTGATCTCCCAACTGGTGCAGATCTCCTTTTTGTTTGCGTTTGATACCGTGATAATCTGTTTTCTGCGCCCGAGCCTGGTATTGCAGGTGTAAGAAGTGAACCGGGTAAATTTTTCAGGCGGTGTGCTGTGTAATATGTATATCACTCTTATAAACGGCGCCCACAGCAAATAAAGATATTTTTCAGCCTCAACGGAACATATGGTAATATCAGCTCCGCCGTGCCTAATGCTTAGCAAAAGTATGGCAAAGATGGATTTGATCACAAAACAAGCCTCCTTCATATTTGATAAAACCGAAGGATAAACCAAATGGGCGAATTTATGCAGGGACGACCTAACCTCGATATGCAAACCGTCCGGATTTCCAATATTCTCCAACCATTTCAATTGGCCTTCATCTTCTATGACCAATATGATATTTTCCGCACCAAAATATTTAATGAGCGTTTTCAGATGCGTATTACTGCCGCCAAATTCAAACAACTTTGTTACGATGATATGCTTGCGGCTCCTCATAAAAAGCGGTTGCCGAAACGTTTAGTAAAACTATTACCGGGCAAAAACCTGTTAAGTATGATGTAAAAAAACAATATGCCCTTTTTATCGGAGAAAACGGGCTTTAGCTTTTTATACAACTTGCCCGGATTTACATGGTTTATGATCATCCATTTCAGCCGGTATTGAAGCGCCTTATTAGCAGGGTTTAATATGTTTTTTTTTACCAAGTCAAAATATCCATTCACAATTGCAGCGTACATACCGCTATTTTGGTAAGTGATCTGTGATTGATGTACACGGTAATAAAAAAGGCGTTCCGGCATGCTTAGAAAACGGTGGCCTTTGTGCAGCAATTTGAGCCATAAGTGATAGTCCTCTGCATTTTGTATTGAGAGCTCTTCGCTAAATAAACCGACATCCTCCAACGCTTCTTTTTTTACGATGGCTGATAGAATAGGGATTTGGTTCCAGTCGATAAATTCATCGCCGTCATGTTCACAATTCCATTCCTTCACCTTCACATCCGAGTTTTGCAGCGAACCATCGGTCATCAAAAAATATCCTTGCGAGAATACCAGGTCTATCTCAGGCCGGGCGTTCAATATGTCAACCTGTAATTGCAGCTTGTCGTTTGTCCACAAATCATCGGCGTCCAAAAAGGCGATGTAACGCCCGGTACTATTCTTTATACCTGTATTCCGTGCTTTACCTTGACGGCTATTCTGCTGGTGAAAATACCGGACACGCGGATCGGATGATTGATATTGTTGAGCGATGGAAGCAGTATTGTCAGTTGAGCCATCGTCTACGATAATCAATTCCCAGTTGGTAAACGTTTGCCCGATCACGCTATCGATGCTTTCGGCAATGAACTCACCGGCGTTGTAAGCAGGCATTATAACGGAAACCTCAGGCGTCATAGGTTAATATCGTCCAGCTGTCCGGCACAAAATCATGGATATCATAATCAACAGCCGCCTTGTTAAACCAGTTGTAAGGCGCCAACTTTTCACCTCCGTTTTCTGACAGCCATGCCCCCCACCAGCTAAAACTGCTGTTGGCAATAATATGATGCCGGCATTGCGTCATTAATGCCATATCCTTCCAGCTATCTGCTGCGTTAGCCTGGTGGATATAGTTTGACGCAACTTTATCATGTTTTATATTCTCCCGCGCCCAGATGGTGTCATCAGAAAACACAAACAATTCTATGGGATATTTATCAGCCAACAGGTCTATCGCCTTTTGATAGTAGGCAACCGGCAATACCGGGTGTATATTCGATATTAAGTTCGACTTTAAATAATCACCCCGGCGAATATGCACGCTTACCGCATGCGGCGTATTGACAATGTGCTCTTTTATCTCTTGATTTTTCGTATCCAACCCGGGGAAACTGAACTCGTTTAATAGCTGCGGACGGATATGCCTGAAATATTTTTCTGATTGAAAGTAACCATCGAGATACAAATATTTATATTTTGAAAATCCGTCAAGTGGCACGTACTCATTACCGATTTGTTTAATATACCGGGTATGTGGCTTGTAAAACAACTTGTAAAATATAGTAGGCTTCATCTGCCCGAGTAAAACATGTTCATTCCTGGCGCTTAAAGCCCGCGCAGCCGCATATTGAAACATCTGGTTGCCGAGGCCGCCTTTTAGTTCAACCATTACCATTTATGCCTGGTTGTTTTCTCTTAAATAAGCGTGCATTGACACCGTTTTTATATAGGGCGGGTTCACAGGAGAAGTACTGTTAAACCAATATTCTTTTTTCACACTTTGCGGATAGCGCTCTGATACAAAATTCCCGTAAAGCTCATATTCCGAGAAACCCGATATGCTGCTGTAATCAGTATTCTCCAATATTGCTTCATCCCATTTTTTGTGGTGAATAGCCTCGATCTCTGCTTTCAATTCTTTCAGCAGCGTTTTATTGAACAGCATGTGATGCGATATGAACGATAACTCTGAGGTGGTCGGCCGCTCTAACAGTTTTTTGTATACTTCATGGTAAGGTTCATGCCGTTCTTCCGACATGTCGAAAATCGTTTTGCCTTTATAACGGAAAATTTTCGGTTTTACAAAAACGGTATCGGCGTCCAGCACCAGGAAGTTATCCGTTTCGGCGACTGTATCACAGTTCAATTTTAGCAATTGCTGATAGAGCCAGCCAGCCCTATCCTCACCTTTAAAACTATAGTTGATCCGGCTTTTGTCATATCCCAAAACCGATACCTCATCTACCATTACAGCATCATTTTCACGGCATATGGCGCTAATTTCATCGCTGAGTTTACAGATCACATGGATTTTATTGATAGGATGATGGATGTATTGTCGTGCGCTTTTAATTACCACACCTAATGATTCAATATCTTTTTTTACAGCAGGAATACAGATGTCGATTGGTTCACTGGATTGATTAACCGCATTGAAATTAACATCGGTACCCAACAGCGGATTTATTACTTTTAGCTTCCAGAGTAAAACTTCGCGGCTATTATTCACATCCGGGATATATACCCTAAAACTTTTATCAAAACGGCGTACTTTCTTTAATACTTTCAGGAAAAAGACAATTGGGCGCGGAAACCATTTCAACAGATCACCTGCCGGCATTAAACAGTTTTTTGGTTATCCGCTTTAATTTATTCAGTCCGCGGCTGATAATGCCCGGAGATTTTGGTACGAGGCTCTTTTTATATTGAGCCAACTTTGCAGACGGTACTTGTTGCTTATTCACAAAAATGGCATCTCCTGAATAATTGCTTTGCGATGAAAAGCCCAGCAGCTCGAAGCCTGCATCATTCAAAAAAGCGGATATTTCATCAAACAATGGCTGGTTGGTATAGATCTCGAAAAACTCTACTTCCAGGTGCATGAGCTTTACCTTTGCAATATCATCGCCAAGGCCTTTTAGCGCCAGCAATTCGGCGCCTTGTATATCCATCCATAAAATATCTACGGTATCGATATGGTTAGCATTGATAAAAGATGAAAGCGTAATACTATCAACCTTTATTTCTTCCTGCACATAGTTTTCAACCGGGTATTTGCCTGATGCCTTGAGCAGCGATGAAGCGCCCTGGTTACCATCGGCCCAGGTGGTTTCGGTTTTTTCCTTGTCTATTTTATAGAAGGAAACTGTTCCGTTAACATCCGAAATAGCCTTTTCGGTGAGGATGATGTTTTTATATGCGCTGATATTTTTGCGGCATTCGGCCAGTGTATTGGTATTGCATTCAAATGCGTAAACGGTTGCCTGCGGATATTTTTTAGCGAACTCAATACTGTCCTCGCCGTAGCGCGATCCAAACTCAAATATCACCTTTACCGTACTTCCGCCCCACAGCGCGGCTACTGTGCAGGCCAGTTTGTTTATCGATTCTAAGGACGACGCAGGTTCCATATTTATAGTCTTTGCCAGTTGATATGCGGCCTCACTGTGCCGTGCATTTTACCGATATATTTATTGTTACGCGTTGGCGATTCAGGATCTTCATGCACTTCAAACACGATGGTATGCTGCACATGGATCAGCACCGGGTTGGAGGTGGTAATGCCAACTGTGAATAGATATTCCATATTATTTAGCAGGTTTTCCGGGATCCAGGCTACCCATTTATGGCGGCCTTTGGTATAGTTACCGGTTTCATGCACCACATGGAAGACTTTGTCTTCATTAATACTTGAGATGAGAAAGCTCAGGTCAGGACTGTGCAGGTCGTTTGTGATCTCATACTCTATTAAAAAGCCAAATCGCGTGGTAACGTAAATATCCTTAACGTCCTCAAGGCTACTGTCAACCAGCTTCATCGATAATAATTTAACGTATTCATCCCCTATGGGTTCGGTATCATCCGCCAAAAAGTTCGAGCGCAGGTCCTGGTTATTGGAGTTGATGTATTGCTCGCAGATCCCGTCAATGTCGCCATCGTCTATCAACTGTCCGTTAGCCAGCAGGAGGCCTTTTGTACACAATTTTTGCACCGCCAGCATGTTATGGCTCACAAACAATATCGTGCGGCCTTCTTCCTGGCTCACATCGCCCATTTTACCCAAACATTTCTTCTGAAACTCGGCATCACCTACGGCCAGCACCTCATCCACCACCAAAATTTCCGACTCCAAATGCGCGGCCACCGCAAAGGCCAGCCGCACATACATGCCCGATGAATACCGCTTTACCGGCGTATCGATATACCGCTCCACACCCGAAAAATCCACTATCTCATCAAACTTTCGTTTGATCTCCGCTTTGCGCATACCTAATATGGCTCCATTCAGGAAAATATTTTCCCTGCCGGTCAGTTCGGGGTGAAAGCCTGTGCCTACTTCCAGTAAGCTGGCAATGCGCCCCTTTATTTTAACAGAACCTGTGGTAGGCGCGGTCACCCGACTCAGTATTTTTAGCAAGGTACTTTTACCGGCTCCATTGCGACCGATAATACCTACAGCGTCGCCCTGTTCTATATCAAAATTGATATCCTTCAGGCTCCAAACCACATCGCTCTGGCTTTTGGTGGTGCGGTCGTTCACCTCGCCTATTTTCAGAAACGGGTCTTCCTTTCCGCGTATGCGGGCCATAAAGCGCTCAAAGTCGCGCGTAATGGTGCCGGTGCCGAAATCACCCAGCTGATATGCTTTTGAGAGATCTTCTACTTTTATTACGCTACCCATTATACCGTATCAACAAAAAAGCGTTCAACCTTATTAAATACCACAATGCCTATTGTCAGTATCACCACGGTAACACCGCAGCTATATAAAAGCAGTCCCCAGCTAAAATCGCCTGTGCCGAAAAAGCCATATCGAAAGGTCTCAATAATAGCCGTTACCGGGTTGTATTTTACGATCCAGCTATAACCAGGATATTTTTGTGTTGCAGTAGATAGCGGGTAAACAACAGTAGTAGTGTACATCAGCAGCGGTACGCCAAAACTCACCAAAAACGCCAGGTCGCGGTATTTAGTGGTTACCGCTGAAATGATCATGCCAAAGCCTAAACCCAATGCAGCGATAATGAGAATGAGCACCGGGAACAATATGATGACCGGGCTTGGCATCAGCGACATGCCCTTTAAATAAAAGATGCCCGCCAGTATAAAAAACAATACCAACTGCACCGAGAACCGGATAAGGTTTGACAATACGATGCTCAACGGCATAATCAACCGTGGGAAATATACCTTGCCAAGCACCCCGGCATTGTCCCTGAAAACTGTAGAGGTTTTTGTCAAACAATCCGAGAAATAATTCCAAATAATTATCCCTGCCAGGTAAAATAAGGGTGCCGGGATAGTTCCCGTTTTTATGCCCGCCAGCCTGTTAAAAATGAAGCTGTACATTAATATCGTAATGATCGGCTGTACAAAAAACCAGATGGGTCCGAGTATGGTTTGCTTATAAAACGACACAAAATCGCGGCGGACCAGTAAAAATAGCAGATCGCGGTAATGCCAGGTGTCGCGCAGCTTCATATCAAATAGCTTGTGGCCCGGCGTAATTTCTATGTCCCAGCTTTCGGTGTTGGTGTCGCTCATGCTAAAAATAATTGCAGCAGATTGTTACGGTAACATAATTCGTTAAAATACTGAAGGCAAAGCTCTTGCAGCCCTATCCTTTGCCCTATTGTGGGCGGTGCGCTTTCCAGCTTTTCATATATCGCGGTCTCAAGTTCTTCCTGGCTTTCAGGATCTATCGCCTGGCCCAATTCACCATTGCGTATGGCATCTATACTCCCATCCGCGTTACCGCAAATAACGGGCAGGCCGCAAGCCATCGCTTCAATAAATACAATTCCAAAACCTTCTTTTTTGCTTGGCAGCACAAATAGATCTGCCAGTAAAAAATGATCAGAAAGGTTTTTCTCCTCGATAAAACCGGTTAGTATCACCGAACCGGCCAGCCCGTTCTCATCTATCAGGTGGTTGATCCTGTATTCCTCATCCTTATCATATTGTCCCGACAAAATATACTTCAACTTCGGAAACCTATCCTTAAGACTAACCATAGCTCTAATCACCCGCTCATACCCTTTATACTGCTCCGTTGAGGCAAGCCTAGTAAGGGTATAGATAACCGGATCGTCTGTTTGCAGGTTGTACTTTTCCATCAGGTTTGCCGGCTTCTCAAATTTTTGGGGCAATATCATAAACGGATCGATCACGTTATTTAACACAAAGCATTTGTTGCTATCTACCTCATGCAGTTTTATCATTTGCTGCTTGGTAAAATTACTTACACAAATTACTTTATCGCTCTTATTTACCATTTTTTTCTGCGTGCTGCTCAGCCCGCGCCAAACTTCAATACCATGAGCTATGAGCCATATCTTACAATTTGGGTTGATCATTTTCACCAGCAATCCTACAACCGACAGGTTAATATGGCTCAAAATGAGCACATCTGTATTCTTTGCCTCCCTGATGGTGTTCAGTACAAATAAAATACGCTTTATTTTAAATCCCCTGAAACTATCCGCAGGCAAATACTGTGGCATCAGGTCGTCGTCTGAATCATAGGCTGAGAACATTTTAAATTCCCATTGTTTTTCTTGTGCTAACTGATTTAAGGAATAGGCAAGCGTCCGGCTCATTTTCTGGATCCCCCCGGTTGAACTGAACGTTTGTAAAGTGAGCAACATTACTTTTTTAGACATGGTTGTGAATTTGGTAAAGGGCGAAAGCCTTTGACCAGTGCAGATCATTGCGGTTGAATTTTTTAATGATGTGCCTGGCAGTTGGGTTTTTGTAGAGGTTTGGATCGCTTATTTCGCGGAACTGGCGCATCCATTGTTGCAGCGGAAAGGAGAATCCCATTTTTGGCCGGTTCCATACGGCTTCAGGGAGAATGTTGCGGAAACTATCGATTAATAACTTTTTCCCCTGTTGTTTATTGAACCTTACCGACGGGGATATACGGTTGGTCAGTCGTTGAAAATCTTCATCCAAAAATGGTACACGTACCTCAAGCGCATGTGTCATACTCATTACGTCGGTATCGCGCAGCAATTGGTTTTGCATGTATAAGTTGCTTTCTATCCAGGCAGCATATTCTTCGTCATAACCGGTTACCGGCGCAGTTATTTCATGCGAAAACAATGTATCGGTAACCTGTTTAACATCAACATTCAGTATATCTGAAATTTCAACAGGTGTATAAAATCCCCTCAGTGTAAGGTAAACAGCCAGAGGGTGATCATAGGCAAGGTAGCCGATCTTCCTGTATTTTGCCGGCAGCACCTTTACCCCACCTGCTAACAATGCAGCAGGCATCTTTTTCAGGCACCCTATATATTGCATACGGTTAAATGACGGGTAGCCGCCGTAAAGCTCATCCGCCCCTACGCCGCTAAGTACCGCTTTTAAACCATCCTGGTGTGCATATTTACTAATAAACCAGGTGTTAATGCCGTCGGTAGTAGGCATATCCATCGCCTGGATGATGGCCGAGAAACTGGCTTCAAAATCTGCCTGTTTTACAAGGTGGGTATGCTTTTCGCCTTGTATCTGGTTAAAGACCAGGTTCTGATACTGGCTTTCGTCGTATGCTTTTTCATTAAAAAAGATTGAAACAGTTTTTAATGATGCCTTCTGCTGCTCATTGGCTAACAGCGTAACCAGGCTTGAATCAATGCCCCCGCTCAGGAATATACCGATATTGGCATCAGCTATCAGCTGGCGGTCGATCGCTTTTCGTAGCGACTGCCTGATCAATTCACAAGCCTCTTCATGATCGGTGATCTGCGTATCAAATACCGGAAGGTCATATTTTTCGGTACGATAGATGTTTTTTCTGTTATCCCACCGCAGGAAATGGCCTTTAGCCAGGCTGCGCACATTCTTTAATGTAGTATAAGGCTCGGGAATATGCCCAAACGCTAAAAACCTGATCTGCCAAACCGGGTCGGTTTCCGTCGCGATGCCAGCGGCCTGTAATGCGTTCACCTCGGATGCAAAACTCAACTGCCCGTTTGCAGGATAATAGTATAAAGGCTTGATGCCGTTACTGTCGCGAACAAGGTAGGTTAACTGGTTTACGGTATCGTACAGCGCAAAGGCAAATATGCCGCGCAGCTTGGCGAATGACGATTCGCCCCAGTGCAGGTAAGCTTGAATGATCACTTCTGTGTCCGTTTCAGAGTGAAATCGTGCGCCTAAGACCGTTAGTTCAGCTTTCAGTTCGGGGTAATTATAGATCTCGCCATTAAATGTGATCCAGGCTTTTTTGTTTACATCGGTCATGGGCTGGTGGCCGTTAGCGCTTAGGTCGATAATTGCCAAACGGCGGTGACCGAAAACAAGGCGTTGCTCTTCAGCCGAAAAAATGCCCTCATCGTCAGGCCCGCCATGCTCCAGGTGTCGGCACATCAGTTTTACCCGCTCAGCAATTTGCTGGGGGGACGAACCATTGGCTATTTGTCCTGCTATTCTGCACATTTAGTGATGGTTAGACACAGCTTCGCCACGTGAGTCACATAGCTTTGTTTATAACTCATTGTTTATCAGCACTTATCTAATTACAGGCATTACCTGTCAAGTTGCTCTCAAAATAGTTAAAATGCATTTGAACTGCGTACAAAATGCATTTTTATTGCTTACATCCTTTCAATCATTTGGGCCGATGCATGCACAATAATAGAGTAACCCAGGTTTTCGAGCCTGAGCACCAGTTGTTTTTGCGAATGATGTGAGATGATCTCGCCGCTCATACCTTTAAGCGGGCCTGCTTTGATAGTAATTCTTTCACCTGGCTGTAAATCCTCCTCTGTCACCTCCAACTCAAACGAGCTGGCCATTAATAACCGCAATTCATCTATCTGACGGTCGGGCATGGACGCTATCCTCCCAGAAAAATAAATGAACCGCGCTATACCTTTGGTCATCAAAACCGTTGTTTGCTCGCGTTCCTGTATCCGTACGAACAGGTACGATTTAATGAAAGGCTCTTCCACCCATTTTTTACGG
>JABDAU010000057.1:0-14709 GCA_013289045.1 Bacteroidota bacterium
TTGCTGCCATGCCTTTAATCCAAAGATCATAAGGCGTCTTCTCATCCGTCAAATTTAGTACAATTACAACAAGTTTGTTGTCTTTATTAATAAAAGCAGTGGTCATCAGTTCGTCCCTGTTAGATGAGCTGATAATGCGTTTAGCACCCGGACGCACAAACTTTGAAAAATGGCCTATATAATAAAAGGAATTCATATAAGTAAGCGCGCCGGTTTTCAGATCGGCATGTATAGGTGCAAAGCAAAAATTCCCAACATGGTTAGGTCCGCCGTGCTCATCCAGCAGGATGTTCCAATCGGTCCAGCCTACAACGCCGTTATTAAAGTCGTTAACCATTGATTTCCCATATAGCTCTCCGTATTTCCAATCGTTTATCTTTGCGGCATCATACGTATCGGCGCAGCCCTCAGTAAACATCAGGTTTTTGTCAGGGAAAGCTTCATGCACACGTTTTACGTTTTCAAAATCATCATGCACGTACCAGTGGAAACCTGTGCCCCATACATATTTGGCCGCTTCAGGATCTTCCAATACAGTGCTTGCGCGCTGATAAAGCAGATCGCGGTTATGATCCCATATGATCAGTTTTTTATCGGCCATTCCGCTCTTGTGAAGGGTTGGACCTAAGTAGTTTTTAATAAAATCGCGCTCATCCTCAGCAGTATAAATGCATGATTCCCATTTCTGAACGGCCATCGGCTCATTCTGTACAGACAGGCCCCAGATCGGGATGCCTTCTTTTTCGTAGGCGTTGATAAACTTAACATAGAAATTAGCCCATGCCTGGTCGTATTCCGGTTTCAGTTTACCACCATGCAGCATATCGTTATTGGTTTTCATCCATGCCGGTGGCGACCACGGAGTAGCAAACAAGGTTAGCTTTCCGCCTGCGGCTGCAATGGCTGCTTTGATTAAAGGAATACGGAACTTCCTGTCATGATCTATATTGAATGTTTTAAGCGCTACGTCATTATCTTTTACGTAGCTGTAAGTATCGCTTGAGAAATCGCTGCTTTGGATATGCGTACGCCCAATGGTGTAGCCGATACCGGTTTTAGTATTGTAGTAAGCATTCAGTACTTCAGCTTGTTTATCTTTTGGCAGTTTATAGAAAGTTTCTGCCGAAGCATCTGTCAATGCGCCGCCGATGCCTAAAACCGATTGAAAGGTTTTTGAGGGATCGACAAAAATGCATACTTCTCTTTCTATAGGCTGGCTGTGGGGCTTAAAGTTAAGCGTTTCGGTGCGGGTGATGCGATAATCTGTATTTTGGGCCGTTGTATAAACCGCTACCGACTTATTTTTAACCTCATAAGCGCCTGCTTTTTTATGCATTGCCGCGCCTTGTGCAAATAGCATAAAAGGGCATGCGCTTAATATGATGAATGATAAAGATTTTTTCATGTATATGGTTCTATCAATAGTTTATGGTTGGGTTCTGCCTTATAATGTTGCTTTACCTGTAAGCCTGATATCACGTGATGAACTGCCCACCAGGAAATCAAAAGCACCCGGATCCATCTCCCATTTGTTTGTTTTGTCGTTAAAATATTGGAAGGCGCCTTCGTTCAATGTTAATGTAATGCGTTTAGCTTCACCTGGTTGCAGAAATACTTTATCAAATCCTTTTAATTCTTTTTCGGGTCTTGGCAGGTTAAGTTTTTCTTGTTTTACGTAAAGCTGAGCTACCTCGGCGCCGGCCATTGAACCTGTGTTTTTTACAGTGAATGTCACAGTAGCAGTATTCGCACCCGGTTTTACCTGCAGATCGCTGTAAGTAAAGTTGGTGTATGACAAACCATGACCGAATTCAAACTGCGGCGCTACTTTGTACGTATCGAAATAACGATAGCCAACATAGATGCCGTCGAAATAGTTAACGGTTGTATTATTGCCGGGGTATTCGCCTAATTTAATGGCGGGCGCATCCTGCAGGGTTTTAGGGAAAGTTACCGGTAATTTACCTGAAGGATTGGCCTGGCCAAAAAGGATCTTCGCCAAAGCAGTACCACCCTCCATACCCGGGTACCATGCCTGTATAAGGCCTTTGGTTTGGTCAACCCACTGTGTCATATCGATAGGGCCGCCACCCATCAGCACTACAACCGTGCGCGGGTTTGCTGCCTCAACTGCTTTGATCAGCTCATTTTGCCCGAACGGCATATCCATATTGGGCTTGTCGGTGCCTTCTGCATCATAAGCGTTATCATCCCAAACAGAATAATCATATCCATGTGTCCAGCCGCCGACAATAATGGCAACATCTGCTTTTTTGGCGGCAGCAACAGCTTCGTCAATCAAAGCCTGGTCGGGGCCGGCATTGCGGGCAATGTTGTACCCTTTTGTGTAAGTGATATTTACCTTATCGCCAACAAGGGTTTTAATGCCCTGTAATGGTGTTATTTCATAAAACGCCCTTACCTGCGAGCTTCCGCCACCCATTGATTGTTTCCTGTCGGCGTTAAAACCGATCACTGCAACCGATTTTACATTTGAGGTTAGCGGTAATATTTTGTTTTCGTTTTTGAGAAGTACAATGCCTTCTTCAGCAACTTTTTCGGCAGTTTGCTCGTGGCCTTTGGTGTTATACTCACCTTTCTTGCGTGTTGCGCCGCCAATAAGGTTTGTTTTATACATTACATATAAAATGCGTTTTACCTTTTCATCAACCAGGTATTCAGGCATTTTACCTGTTTTTACTAATCTTGCAACGGTATCACCCATGTAGAATTTACTGTAGTCGATAGGGTGCTGGCCCAGGTCTGTACCCATTTCAAGGTCACTGCCATTCCACATGCCTTGCGAAGTACTGTGTATTGCGCCCCAGTCGCTTATTACTGCGCCTTTAAAGCCCCACTCCTTTTTTAAGATTTGGTTTAGGAGATAATCATTTTGTGCACACCATTGCCCACGGAATTTATTGTAAGCGCCCATCAATGTGTAAGCGCCACCATCCTGTATAGCGGCTTTAAAACCGGGAAGGTAAATCTCGCGCAGCGCCCTTTCACTCATTTGTACATCCTCAAAATCACGGCGTGTTTCCTGGTTGTTTGCTGCGTAGTGTTTTACGCAGGCGGCTACATCCTGGCTTTGTACACCTTTTACATAACCTACCACCATTTTCGATATCAGGTACGGATCTTCGCTTTCATATTCAAAATTGCGGCCGTTTAGCGGTGAACGCATGATATTGATGCCTGGGCCGAGGATCACATCTTTGCCCCTGGCGTTAGCTTCGCTGCCCAATACCGAACCAAATGCAAACCCAAGGGATGGGTTCCAGGTTGAGGCAAGACATACGCCTACCGGCAAATATGTTCCTGAATCGGGATAATTTTTTAGTTCGCTCCATCCGCGGCCATGCTCTACACGCACACCATGCGGGCCATCGGATGTTACCAGCTCAGGTATGCCTAAATGCGGAACGCCTGCCGATGTAAATGACGAGTTGCCATGTATCATACCAACCTTTTCCTCAACAGTCATTAGTTTGATCAGGCTATCGCATTTTGCAGCTATCTGCGTATCAGTAAACGGCGATTGTGTTTTTACAGAATGATTAGCAATAGTCTGCACATCATGGGATTGCGCCTTTGCAGAAAACATTGAAAGGGTGCCTAAAAAGCAGAGGGAGAAAACGGGTAATAGTTTATTGTTCATTTATCAGGGTGTATATTTTATGGTTACCAGGTGTAAGTAGCTACGGCACCGGCGCTAAGTGTACTGGTTACTATTTTCGAATTGAATTTGATATTAAAATTTTGCACAGTATTGCTCGAGTTAAGTACGATAAGCACTTTGGAGCCATCAACGTTCTTAAATGCCACATTGGTAAGGTTGGCAACCGCATCTGAAGCTATCCTTACAGCGCCCGGCTTAACAAATTTTGAGGCATGGGCAATAATGTAATAAGAAACATTGCGCGAAAACGAAGTACTGCTGCCTATGGTAACAGCGCCCTGGCATGTTGTGCAGCCGCCGGTAGTGTGCGGGCCAAAGTTTGCATCCGAAGCCAGGTTCCATTCAATAACGTTTTTGCTCCAGTTTCGGGTGGCGCCAACTATCAGATTGGTTACGTGCCAGTTCAAATCTCCGGCGAATGTTCCGTTTGAAAATGTGGCCTGCTCGGTGAAATAAATATTTTTGGCAGGATATGCACTGTGCACCGGCCCCAGGGCTGATATATCGCCCAAATACAAGTGGAATGCCGAACCATCAACATATTGACTGGCTGTCGCATCGGCCAATACATATTCAGGATAATCAGGGCGGTCGCAGTTGTGATCATAGCAAATGATCTTAGTGTTAAGGTTGGCTGTTTTAAATGCAGGGCCTAAGTATTTACCGATAAACTCGGCCTCGGCAGTATCCTGCATTACCATTGCCGGCGTGTTATAAGCATTTAACGGTTCATTTTGTGGGGTAACTGCGGTTATCTGTATGCCATCAGCAGCCATGGCTTGTATGTATTTTACAAAGTAGTTGGCATAAGCCTGGTAATATGCCGGGTTGAGGCTACCGCCTTCGAAGCCGCCATTGCCGATGGTGTTTTGTTTCATCCAAACAGGTGCGGTCCACGGGCAGGCGAGTATTTTTATGTTTGGATTTAATGCCAGTATCTTTTTCAAGGTTGGAACCAGGTCTTTTTCATCCGGGCTGATACTGAAGTTTGCTAAGTTAACATCCGTTGAGCCGGATGGCATATCATCATAAGTAAAAGTAGAAGCGCTCATGTCTGACGCGCCTATCGTTATCCTGATATAACTTATGCCGATACCCGTGCTATCTGTAGCGAACAACTCTTTTATTAATGAACTGTTTATTGTACTGGTGAGGCCGTTGATCACTTGCGCACTGCCGTCAGTGAGTGCAAAGCCAAACCCATCAATTGTTTGGTAGGTGGTTGTGGTATCTACATTGATGGTGGTATTTGAATTGGTAGCTGTGCTGAAATTCAACGCGATATTTTGCTTGTTTAGCAACTGCGACTGATCGGCAGCTGTAAGCCACATTTTAACATCGGTTTTTACAGGGGTGGTTGTAGTGCCGCCATTGTTCCCGTTACCACCATTGTTATTTGTGCCGCCGCCGCCTGATTTACTCTTGCTGCAGCCTAACACGGCAAAGCCCAGGCATGCAAGTAATATTGTATTTGCAGAAATTCGTATATTTTTCATAAGGTATCTATTTCCGGTACACCGATCTTGAGCACATTTATTTTTTATGGATCATGTTGAAAAAATGAACATAATCTATTTGCATCGAAGTTGGGAAAGCGCTGTCGTCAACGCCATCTGTACCGCCCCAGCTACCGCCAACGGCAATATTCATTAGCAGGTGAAACGGAATATCGTAAGGCCAAACTGCTGAGCCTTTTCCTGTATTAACGTAAGTAAATACAAGGTTATCGTCATAATAACCCCTTATTGCATAGGGGGTCCAGTCTTCACGGTATAAGTGAAAATCTGTGTTAGCTGTCGGGATGCTGTCAGTACTTGTTTTAGCATTTCCGGCATAGTAAGTAGCGTTGTGTGCGCTGAAATGCTCAACGTTTTGGTCAAACCCTACCATTTCCATAATATCAACCTCGCCAGATGCAGGCCACGCGCCATACGTATAAACGTCGGGCAACATCCATATAGCAGGCCAGGTGCCGCGACCGGTAGGCAGCTTTGCACGTACCTCGATACGGCCATAGGTTATAGAACCCTTTGACACTATCCTTGTTGAGGTATAATTTTCGCCTCCTGCACTTTCTTTGCGTGCAGTTATCGTAAGCATGCCATTAGCAATACTTACGTTGTTAGAAGAGCTTGTGTAATCTTCCAATTCGGCATTGCCCCATCCGCCGCCGCCAAGGTCATACGTCCATTTAGAGGCGTCAGGAGCGCCTGCAGTGTCAAATTCATCCGCCCAAACCGGGGTGGTCTCAAAACTCCAGTTTGAATCCACCGGAGCAGTTGGGGTATAAACATAGGTACCGCCTCCGCCACCATCACTTTTCTTGCTGCATGAAAATGCCATAATGCTCATGCCAGCCACCACCATTGCCAATACCTTGATATTCTTCTTCATTTGTAGTCGTTTTTTCATAAAAACTGCCGGTATTACCCGGCAGTTTTTTCACCAATTATCTATTAACCATTATTTTCCGTAACCCGGGTTCTGAACAAGTTTGGTATTTGAAAGCTCAGTGAGCGGGATAGGCAATTGTTCGTTTTTACCGGCCGTGAAACCTTTAAAGGAAAGTGCAGACGCAGCATCATTCCACCTTACAAGGTCAAACCAGCGGTGGCCTTCGGTAGCAAGCTCCAAACGGCGCTCAGCTTTTATGTTAGCCAGAGTTGCGGCTACAGGAGCCAGGCCTACACGGGCACGTACTGCATTTAATAATGCCGCTGCCCTTGTAGCATCGCCACCACCTTGCAATAAAGCTTCAGCTTCCATCAGGTAAGTATCGGCCAAACGGATCTCGATGTAGTTGTTCGGATAGTTAAGCTCAACGTTACCCTGCGTTGCTTTGTATTTGGTAAGCGGAGCATATTTCTGAACGAAAAAGCCGGTATTCTGGTAACTAGGCGTGTAAGTGGCTTTTTGTGCTGTGGTAAGGCTGTCCATATTATATATGGTGTTACCATACCTTGGGTCTACAGCAGTACCTCCATAATATGGCGTTTTAAACGCTGCTACTAACTGAGTAGTAACAGGGTTAAAGCCCCAGCCACCTGCATAAACAGGGCCGCTGTAATCACGAGGGCCGGCCATTTGCACATAAACGTCGCCTTTAAAGGTGTTCCAGTTGTTCCAGGTATAAGCCTGGTTAGGTGTAAAGTTCCACTCGAAAATAGACTCACTGTTGAATTTATTGTCCGGGCTGAAAATTGCACCAAAGTTTGCTTGTAAGTGGTAACCGTAAGTAGCTGTTGTGCCACCTGGCGTACCGTTAACAATTGCAAATTCAGCAGCTGCCTGGGTGTATTTTTTGTCGTACAGGTAAACTTTACCTAACAGCGCAATAGCAGCACCCGAAGTAACACGGCCCAACTCGCTGCCGCTTACAGTAGCAGGCAGGTTAGGAATTGCAGCCTGAAGGTCGGCTTCGATAGAAGCATAAACTGTTTCAGGAGCAGCCTGTACCTGGTTGTAGATATCAGCAGGCGCCAATGGTTTGATTATTAAAGGAATGTTCTTGAATAATCGTAACAGGTCAAAATTGTAATGCGCACGCAGGAATGTTGCTTCAGCAATATACCTGTTTTTCACTGCATCGCTTAAACCCGCAATGGTAGTGGTTTGCAATACATTGATGATAGTGTTTGCGCGGCTAACACCCAGGAAGTTGATTGGCCAGAAACCTTGCTGCGGGCCTGCGCCGGGGCTCATCTGGTAGTCGTTAAACAGCTGCCAATCCGGCGTATCGGTTGAACCACCGCCACCTGCGTAGCAATCGTCAGACGCAGCGTTAAGCGGGCCTCTCGGATCTGTGTATGTTCCGTCGAGACCGCCGGTTTCAGTTACCAGCGGATCATAAGCTGCGGCCAGGCCGGCAAAAGCCTGATCGGGGGTTGAGTAATAATTTGCCTGTAAGAACTCCCCTTTAGGGGTGTTTTGCAGGAACGATTTTTTGCACGACAGGAATATGCCTACCCCCAGCAAAACAACCGCCGTGTACTTTACATAATTTTTTTTCATAATATAAATATTTTTAAATAATTCACGATTATAGTGTCACATCTAAGCCAACACGCAATGTTTTAGCGGTTGGATATACACCCTGGTCGATACCACCTGATATTTCCGGATCGTAACCATTATATTTTGTTATAGTAAACAGGTTATCGCCGCTTACGTATATGTGTACCCTGCTAACATCCCATTTACTTACAATAAATTTCGGTAAGGTATACCCTAACTGCATTGTTTTAATACGCATGTAAGCGCCGCTCTGCAAGTCGAAGCTGTTTGGCATGTGGAAGTTACCATTAGGGTCATTGTCTGTAAGCCTTGGATAGTTGGTATTGGTGTTGCTTGGTGTCCATGCATTTACTGCAGCTGCAGAATAGTTAGCAGTATTAACATCTAAGCGGCGGTATTCCTGGAATATTTTATTACCCCAAACACCCTGGCCAAATACGCTAAAATCAAAGTTCTTATAGTTAACAGCAAAATTGTAGCCATAAGACCAATCAGGAATTGGGCTGCCCAGGTTTTGACGGTCACTTGCGGTGATTTGTCCGTCGCCATTCAGATCCTGGTAGATCAGGTCACCAGCTTTAGCTTTGTTACCATTAACCACTTGTTTTGCAGCGTCGGTGGCATTTTGAAAAATACCTTCTGTTTTGTAGCCATAGAAATAATAGATCGGCTGGCCAACAGATACACGTTGTATCTGCGATGGGTTACCACCCTGCCATGTACCTGCATTAAGGAACGGAAGTACGTTAAGGCTGGTAACAACATTTTTGTTATGAGAAATGTTGCCGTTAAGGTTTACACCAAAATCGCCAAATTTGTGGTTATAACCCAACTGCAGCTCGATACCTTTGTTGGTGATACCGCCTGCGTTTGAGAATGGTGGTGAGTTAACACCTGCATAAGCAGGAAGCGGAACCTGCATTAACAAACCATCGCTCTTTTTCTGGTACCAATCAAAGGTTACTGTCAGATCATGGAACAAGGTTGCATCAATTGCAATATCAGTTGATTTATCCTGCTCCCATTTCAGGTTTGGGTTAGCCAATGTTTGCGGGCCGTAACCGGTAACAAGCGACTGACCGCCTGCAGGGCCAAATGCGTAGCTACCTATACCGCTAACAATTGGGGTATATTGGAAAGTACCTAATGCAAGTTCGTTACCCAATGATGCGTAAGAAGCACGCACCTTCAAGTAATCAATGAAAGTGTTTTTAGGGAACCAATCTTCTTTGGTAGCAACCCAGCCTGCTGATACAGCAGGAAAAGTACCGTATACATTGTCTGTACCAAATTTTGATGAACCGTCACGACGGATACTGGCTTGTATCAGGTATTTCTGGTCATAGTCATAAGTAACACGACCAAATAATGAAGCGTGAGTAACCGGCTCGTTATCGCCGCCATAACCAAAACGCTGTGCTTGTGGCAAGCTAAAGTCAAATGATGCCTGTTGGTAAGATGTGATAGGCTCGCCGTAGTTGGTATCGCCCACACTGTTACCGCTTTCACGTTCAGCAGTTGTACCTACCACTACGTTGAAATCGTGTTTGCCGATTGAACGGGTGTAAGAAGCAGTGTTATCCCAGTTCCACTCCAGGTTCTGGTTCATTGAACGGCCCTGGTTGTTTTGCGCCAGGTTGCTTGTGCTTGAGTTAAGATAATACAGCGGGGTGAAAGACTCTGTACCATAAAATGCTTGTTTTGCGGCAATTTCTGTTTTGATAGAAAGGCCTTTTATAGGGTCGATCTCGAAATAAGCATCGCCGAACAAGTTATGTGACCAGTTGTAGTTGCCATTTTGCAGTTGTACCTGCGCCAATGGGTTAACAATTTCCTGGCTTACATAATTTGATATACCATAAGGCAAACCAGCGCTATTACGCACAAGGTAAGCAGCCTCATTATTGTAAATAGCAGCATTTGGCTGAGAATTGATATCAGAAACCACTGTAGGCGTAAGCGGATCAAGGTTGATCGCATCACTTAACGGACCGCCAAATACACTATTAGTGTTGAAGAAGGTTGTACTCCTTGTGTAAGTGTAATTGAAGTTCTCACCAAATTTAATGTACTTTTTAGGCTGAAAGCTGGTGTTTACCCTGAAGTTCATCCTTTTATAATCAGACTGATCGGGGCTAACAATACCTTTTTGATCAAGGTAAGCTAATGAAGTAAAATAATTTGAAGTTTCGGTACCGCCGCTTAATGATAAGTTTTGATCCATAATTGGAGCATTACCGAAAATTTCATCCTGCCAGTTAGTACCAACACCATATTGTGATGGGTTTGCGAAAGGTGCAGTGCCACCATCGTTAGTAACAGCTTCGTCCCTCAAGGTTGCATATTGTGTTGCGTTAGCCATGTCTAACTTCTTAGCAACATGCTGTGTACCATAATAGAAATTGTAAGTAAGCTTTGGCGTACCGATCTTACCTTTTTTGGTAGTGATCAAAATTACACCGTTTGCTGCACGTGAACCGTAAATAGCGGCCGAAGCATCTTTCAATACCTGTAACGATTCGATATCATTAGGGTTCAACGCATCATAACCACCATCATCCCAAACCTGTCCGTCAACTACAAACAACGGGCTGGTGTTTGAAAATGAATTGTAACCGCGGATAACGATGCTTGGGCCCGCGCCTGGCGCACCTGAACTCTGGGTAACCAAAACACCTGCCGCACGGCCCTCAAGGGCGTCGTCAAGGCGGGTTACCTGCTGGTCTTTCAGGTCGTCGGCGCTAACGCTGGATATAGCGCCGGTTACCGTTGCTTTCTTTTGCGTACCGTAACCAATAACTACTACTTCATTGAGGCCGGTAGAAGCATCGGTAATAACCACGTTTAGAGAAGTACGGCCGCTTACAGGCACTTCCTGCGTTACGTAACCTATAAATGAAAAGATCAATGTTGCATCACCGGCTGCATTAATTGAGTAATGGCCGTTAACATCGGTCTGCGTACCATTCTGGGTGCCCTTTACTTTTACTGTCACCCCTGGCAGCGGCGCTCCTGTTTTGTCGTACACATTACCTTTTACGGCATTCTGTGCGAAGGCAATTGAGCCGGACAACAGGAAAATAATTAAAAATGTAATTGTTTTTCTCATGAATAAAAAAATTAATAGTTGGTTTTTGATAAGTGTTTAAAGATTAAATGTCCCTTGCATTGAAGAACTTTTTGCGCATAACTATCCATACGCGTTCAGACAATAGAATGGTTGGTTCATAGTTGACTTTTTAATTAATAAATAAATAATAGCTACAGGGAATTACTTAGGTTTCCTGCTTTGGTGCTTCAAACTTAGGAAAGTTTGAAATACATATGCAAATTTATTTTATCATAAATGACTGATTTTTAAGCTTTTATGGTCGTTTTGAAACGCTTCAATCACAAGCTTATAAATGATTTTATGCTTGATAATCAGCTTAAAAGGCGTATTTGGGATTTTAATTGAAAAAAATTGATACGCTTTATTCCACATCGCATTTTTTTACTCTAAAAAAGCATATGTATCCAAAAACGCCCCTATTTGCCGAAAAACGGGCATTAAGTGTATAAAATACAGCTTTTCAGTGTAAGGATTTAGCAGATTTTCTGGTATGCCTGAGAGGTAATGTGCAGTTAAAAGTTTGTGATTTTTGGTAGCATAGCGTATCACTTTGCCAAAAACCAGCATAATAAACTGATATATAACGGTTTAAAAAGTGACTCTATTTAGCATATGAAGCAGGTGGCATATATAACGTTGCGCCGCAACCTGATAGTATTAGCTCGCCAGCTGATGTAGCAATTTGCAGCAGTTATGCTACGCTTTAGCTATGACAATGCTACACTTTTGCTACACTTTGCTACACCTTTATCACAAAGTAGTTAGATATAAAATATTTATAGTCAATGATTTATAAATTAAAAAAATACGCGAGCCTGCAAAAAAAGATCATGCAATTTTTTATGAAAAAATCGAACAATTACAGAAATCGGGACTGATTATAACAAAAAACGGCCGGTTGGGATACCGGCCGTTATCATTTTTGCCCATGATTAAAACCAAAAAACCATGCGGCGATCTATTAACCTGCTATATTTCTATGAAGAGAATGGCATAACTGATCTAAGGTTATGCCTATAACAGATGTCTTTAATACCTTATTTACTCAGCACCAAATACTGGTAAGCCGAGAAGTTATATTGCGTGCCTAAAGTTACTGTAGCGCCTGTAAAGCCATCTTTCCAGGTAGTGTTTTGTAATGCTGTAGGAATGTTAAAGGTTTCTGCGGCATTTCTTGCATTAACCAACACTACCGCATCATCAGTACCCGACTTTTTCTCGAAAGCAACAATATTTACGTCATTATACTGTGTAAACGTACCGGTTTTAATAGCTTCATGCGCCGCGCGGAAGGCCAGTATCTTTTTATAGGCCGCAACCATATCCGGATTTGCTGTATAATCCACAGGCACATTGGTAAATATACTTATGGGCTGACTATATCCTACCTCCTGGCTGTCATATATTAGCGGTATACCACCCATATATGCAGCCATTACAAAGGCTGATAAAGAGCCTTGTTTGCTGTTATAGATCGTTAACACACTGCCATCACTTGAAGCATCGTCGTGGTTGGTTATATAACGCATTTTGGCGCCTGTAGACGGGATCGAATTCAATTCACTGGTATTGGTAGTGAAAATAGCGCTTGGCGCCTGTGCGCCTGAATAAGCGCCTTTTAAGGTGCTATAATAACTGAATGCATAATCAAGCTGGAAGCCTGATGAGATCTCAGCGCTGGCTGTACCTTCTGCCAGGTAGATCAGCTTATGCGTCTTAATGGTATTTAGGGTATCTATCGCCTGTGTCCAGAAATCAGCCGGCTCATAATCGGCATTATCGCAGCGGTAACCATCAATATTGGCAGTAAAGATCCAATATTTCATAGCCCTTATCATAGCTGTACGCAAAGCGGTGCTGGCATAATTTAAGCCGGCAACATCACTATAGTTTGTTCCGGCAGGGATAATAATATTACCATTTGAATCCTGCTGGTACCAGGATTTATTGGTTATCCATACACTATCCCACGAAGTACCATCGGTTACCCAATCGAATATAACCGCCATTCCTTTGCTATGTGCAGCGTCTACGAGGTTTCTCAGGTCGGTAAGCGAACCGAAATTGGCGTTTACCCCTTCCGGATCTTTCACGCAATAAGGCGAATTGATACTTTTTAATGCCCCAACCGGGTAAGTCGGCATGATCCATAATACGTTTACGCCCAAGGCCTTTATTGAATCGAGCCTTGCACTAACGCCCTGGAAAGTAGCCGGGGTATAGGTTTGTACATTTATTTCATATATCACCATGTCCTTTGTGGCCGGTACGCCGGCATATGGCGTACCATATTGCGCAGGATCTTTGTAAGTTGTTGTTTTGGTTGTAGTGTCTGTTGGCGGCGGTGTAGGCGGCGGCGTGCTTTTTTTCCCGCAACCTGCGCACGACAGTATGATGGCCAATATTAATCCGCTCATAGTTATTTGATGTGTTTTGATCTTCATTTTCACAGTTCCTCTCATGTTTAATAGTTTATTTTCATACTGTTGTTATTATTATTGATAGTAACATACTTAACGGCGCAACTTTCTGCCTGGTATGCACTGCCTTGCGGGTCGCCGCCGGCCGCTGCGCCAAGGTATTCAAAATTACCGATCGCCAGCTTAAATCGCTGATTATTAACCATTACAGCATCCGATTGTTAAAACCCGTGCAGGATCAACTTGATATGCTTAAAGCGCGACTGGTAATTGCCTTCGACAGTATCAAAAACGATATTGTGGCCTACAGGCTCAAAGCTAATGGCCCGTTTATAATAACTGCCTTTCTTATAATCGAAACTCTTGCCATCGTCTTCATAATAAACAAAACGATTGGCCGTATTACCATTATAGATATGCACAAAAAGCGTATCCACAGGCTTTTGCGCGGTAGTTTGCACCAGGGATTGCATCGGGATAATACTGCCGCCTTTTACGTAAACCGGCAATTTATTGATCTTTAGCGGGATCACCTTTTCCTGGTTTCCATTCTCGCGCGTGCCATTGTACAGATCGTACCAAACACCTTCAGGTAAATACAGCTTGCCGAAATCCTTAGTGCTTTCATACGGCGCAACTAACAGGGAATTACCAAACTCGAATTGGTTTTCATATTCAGCCCAGTATATTTTTTGATCGAATGCATTATCAAGAGCCAATGAACGCATTACCGGCATGCCATTTTGTGTCGACTCATAAAAAGTTGAGTAGATATAAGGCAGCAACTGGTAACGCAGGTTGATATAGCCACGAACGATATCCAATACATCCTGCCCAAAAGTCCAGGGTTCGGCAGATTTATTCTGATAGGCTGAATGATTACGGTAGTACGGGATAAATGCACCAAGCTCCATCCAGCGCGTATACAGATCGGTTGATGGATTACCGGTAAAACCGCCAATATCCATTCCGGTAAATGATACGCCGCTTAACCCTAAACTGTTCATTAAACGCACACCGGCAAGCATATGGTCGTCTTCTGCACGGTTATCGCCCGTCCAAATAGCTGAATAGCGCTGCAAGCCCGCAAAGCCCGAACGGCTCAATATAAAAGGCCGTTCTTTAAAATGCTCCAATGCGCCTTCATAGCTCGAGCGTACCATTTGCATCCCGTACACATTATGCGCTTCGAGATGATTAGCCTGCTGCCCGTCGTAATCGAAAAGTACATTGTCCGGCATTTTCTCGCCCCAGGTTGAGATCTCATTCATATCGTTCCAGATCCCGCTTACGCCTGATTGGGCGAAGAACTTAACCTGCTTATGCCACCAGTCCCTACCCTTCTGGCTGGTAAAATCGGTGAAATTACACCAACCCGGCCAAACAGCGCCGCGGTACGGTTCGCCGTCAGGATATTTAATGTAAACGCCTTCCTTCAGGCCATCCTCATAAGCCGCTGCCCCTTTTTCAACCTTAATACC
>JABDAU010000057.1:14719-21177 GCA_013289045.1 Bacteroidota bacterium
ACCGTTATAGTTATTACCCGGATCGACGATAACAGTAGTTTTGAAACCAAGGTTATTCAATTCGGTATTCATTTTTAATGGATCAGGAAAACGGCTTTTATTCCAGGTGAAAAGCTGGTATTTATCCATATAATGGATGTCGAGCGTAATGCCATCTGCCGGAATATGCTTTTCGCGAAGCGTATGTGCTATACGAAGCACTTCGCTATCCGGGTAATAACTATAACGGTTCTGCTGGTAGCCAAGCGACCATAGTGGCGGCAATGGCATCCTGCCTGTTAACCAGGTATATGATGCAATAACGTCAGCCAATCGCTTATGATAGATGAAATAATAATTCATTTCACCGCCACGCGCGCCGAATGATGAAAAACGGTCGTTACTGGCCCCGAAATTGAAATCGGTTTGATAGGTGTTATCCAAAAAGATACCGTAATTCATATTATGATGAATACCGATATAAAACGGGATGCTTGAATACAACGGGTCCTGGCTTACGGAATAACCATAAACATCCGAGTTCCAGTTGGTATACCCTTGCCCTTTGCGGTCAAGGTCACCGGTCTTTTCGCCTAATCCTACAAAACGTTCGCCGTCCTGCATTTTTTTGTAGGTGGTGACCGATGTACCGGCCCATGAAGTAGCCAGACCTTTATCATCTTCATTGATCAATTTACCATCAGTTGTATAAAATGTTACCGCGAATGGTTTTTTACTGATAACCGCTTTTAGTGAGTCAGTGACAATATCGATCTCATTATCATTTTGAGAGATGTCAGTCTTAGCAGGCCTGATCTCCCCTACAACTGCATAGGAAAAATCCTTTTTAAAGGATCGATTATCTACTCTTACCCTTATAACCGATGGCGTATAAACCGTTACCTCGGCAAGGGCATTGGTAGTTTTCAGTTCAATTTTCTGTTTATCAATTTTAACATTGGTTACATCGCCAACACCTGTTATGGCATTTTGGCTAAAACCTGTTTTAGTGACAAGTAAAAAAATAAGTAAAAAAAGAGAGGTGTACTTGTTGATCATTGATGTTATAATAAACAGGCAGCGGCCATGGACCGCTGCCTGCAATAAATTAGTTTTTAACGATGGTGTACGTATAGCCATCTGCAGTTGCCTGGCTCATATCAATCGTTACCGTATAATTACCGGTCGAAGGGATAGTAATAGCACCAGGATTATTAAACTGGAGCGTGCCGGTCAGCGCGTCTGCCGCAGGGCCGTAATTAATGTCCCAGGCATCGTTCGCCCTGAATTTAAGCGGATTGCTTCCTGTCAGGTTCGTGGTGATGGTCCATTTATAATTACCGAGATAGGTCATAGCAGTTGATGAATTCCATCCGCCTACGGTAGCAGGCCCAATTATGCCCATGCTGCTGATGAGTGCATCGCTATAAGTGAGCTTTTGCGTGTTGGCATCAACTAAATATACGCCTGCAGTTGCAAACAATATATCCGGAGGGTTACCGGCAGTGGTTAAAGTTCCGTTACCGCCATCGCCATAAATTATATGACTATAATCGGGTGCGGAGGTAAACTTAAAGTTGCCCGGCGCGCTGAAAGTAACATACCCCTCATACGCATTTGAACCTGGCGCCTGTTCGTAAACTGTTGGCGCCGTGGCAGGGCTATAACCTTCGTACGAACCCGGCAACCACAGCTGGTTGGCGCTATTAACAATAACTTTGAATGTGGTCAATGCTATCTTAACGGTCTTTGAAAAGGTTGTATCCTTACCATATAACGCTACGCCTACGCGCAATTCAAGCGAGGTGGCGGAATTAGATGCAAGGCCCAGGCCATTGAGTAACTGACTGTTCAATGAGTTAAGCGACACTGAAAGCGTAGTGCCATTAGAAACTGTACCTATGGTAACAAACTTTTTAAAGTTGTTACCGGCAGAATCCACCTGGACGAAATAAGTATTAATGCCTGTTACGCCGAAATCGGCTTTCGACCATGCGATATGTATGATGTTAGCGGTATCAGACGCTGTTACCACAATAGCGGTATCGGCAGCAGGCGCTTTAAGCACCGGCCCTGCGATGTTTTGCGAAACGGTTGCCAGCTTATCCTTTTTACAGGCCGCAAGCACCGAGATACCCAAAACTGTTATGATGATGAATAATTTTTTCATGATTGTTGGTCTCCTTTAGTTTCCGTATCCCGGGTTTTGTTTAAGGTTGTTGTTCAGCAACAGGTCTGAAGCTGGTAAAGGGAATAAATTCAGGTGGGCATCTGTCGATGTACCATTTTTTGTATTGCCTTTCCAATCCCACAGGTAATTGCCGCCGGTAAACAAGCCGAACCTGATCAGATCCGTTCTCCTGAACATTTCCCAGTGCAGCTCGCGGCCGCGTTCGTCAAGCAGGAAGTTTAGTGTAAGTTGTGCCGGACTAATTACGCCATTAGCATTACCATAAGCACGTGCACGCAGTTGGTTAATATAACTAAGCGCTGTACCTGCATCGCCACCGGAACCGCCGCGAACTACCGCCTCAGCATAATTCAGGTAAACTTCGCCCAGCCTGAAAAGTGGGAAGTCGGTATCGACAAATGTGTTGTTTGATCCGGGAACGCCTTTAGAAGTAACGTTTTTGAATTTTGCTGAAAGATAACCTTCGCTGAATACGTTCGGGTCGGTTATGATACCGGTGGTATCCTGCCCTGCAGTGTATAAAATAGCGCGATGGTCTCTCCTGTCGCTGAAAACCTTATTTACAAATGTATAGGTCATCCTGTTTCCGGCCCATCCGCCCGAAGAGATGCCAAATGTATTGGTAGCATCTTCCGAACCGCCAACACCTGCATGGATGATAAACGTTACATCGCCGTAACCTTCGGTATTTACGCCGTCTTCAGCAATCGGCAGGATGATCTCATCACGATCAGTGTTATTATCAGCTAAAAACAATTGCTGATAGCTTGGATGAAGCGAGTACACGCCCGAGCTGATGATCTTATTGCTATAAGTGATACAATCGGTATAGCGTTGTGTGCCGGTATAAACCTGTGCATTCAGGTACATACGGCTTAGTAAAGCCCAATCTGCAGCACGGTCCACGCGGGCATAAACGTTTTTGCCCGGATCGGCCAGCGTTGGCGCGATGGTGGTCAACTCTGTTTCTATCCATTTAAATAAGTCAGCTCTTTGGATCTGTTTAGGCAGGAACGTGCCCGGCAGTTGCGTTTCATCGGCAAAAGGCACATTACCGTACTCGTTCATTGCGCAGAAGTAAAAGTAGGCGCGAAGGAAACGGGCCTCGGCAACATATTGAGCCGCATCGGTAGCTTCCTGGCCCGAAAGCGAGCTTAATTTTGCCTTAACATCCCTAATGTACTCGTTACAAAAAGCAATGTTCACAAATATCCTTTGGTACATCAGCCCTACGTATAGGTTTTGGTCGGTCCAAATACCGCCATGGTATTCTACCAGGCCGCCGTCGCCCCAGGCATTCAGGCATTCGTCGGTAGTAGCCTCTTCTGCCGCCCAGTATTCACGTACGAAACAGGCTGTACCCTGGTCGGATGCCGCAACGTCAGGCTGGCTAAAATTGATCGCCTGGCCGGCAATGGCTAGCGAAGCATACAACTTTGCCAAACCTTCGAGATAAGATTGTGGCGTGGTATATACGTTTCCGGAGGTTTTCACCAGCGGGTCGATCGGAACCGTATTCAGGTCCTTAGTACAGGATGAGACAAACATGACTGTCATGGTTGCCGCGATCGCTAATATTTTATATGATTTCATGATCTTTTAATTAAAAAGTCGCGTTTAAACCTAATTGATATATCCTTGCCCGCGGGAAGATATTATTATCCAAACCACCAGATATTTCCGGGTCGAGTCCCTTATATTGTGTTATCACAAACACATTCTGACAGCTCGCGCTCAAACGCAGTTTTAGTTTGTTTTTCACATATGAAGGGAAAGTATAGCCCAGCGCCATATTATCCATCCGGAAGTATGAAGCATTCTGAATGTAATAATCAGACTCATTGGTCATTATCGCGTTGGTAAACTTGGTTGCACTGGCAGCGGTAGTTTGATTTTGCAGATAACCCAGTGATGAATAGAATCCTGTGTAGGTACTGTTGGCAGCTACGTTGTTATAGTCGTAATTACCCAGGCTCAGCCTTCCTGAAAAGCTGAAATCAAATCGTTTGTAGGAAACACTCGAGTTGATCCCCATGGTAACATCTGGATCAGCTTTATGGTCGAGGTAAAGATCAGAGCTGCTGATAGTGCCATCATGGTTACGGTCAACATAGCCGTCTTGGATAGGCTGGCCATTTTTGTCATATATCTGTTGATACACCCAGAAGGAGTTGATCGGGTAACCTACTTCAAAAGCCCTGACTACGCCTGACGTAGTGCCCGATATACCGGCATTCAGGTCAGGTAACACATAGCCGGGATGATTAGGACCAATCAGGCTGGTGATCTTGTTTTTGTTATAGCTTATGTTATAACCTAATTGCCATTGCACATCTTTTTTCTGTACGATCACTGCATTCAATGCAAGCTCACCGCCGGTATTATTCATACTGGCAATGTTTTCAAGCAGTGTTGCAGCAAAATTGGTAAGCGCGGGCGCATTTACAACGCCAAGCAGGTTTGATGTTCTTTTATGATAAACATCCAAACTACCGGTCAGCCTGTTGTTCAGGAAACCAAAGTCGATACCAGCGTTTGCAGTAGTAGTCGACTCCCATTTAACATTGGCATCGTAAGCTCCCGGGCGCTCTGTATAATAAAACTGGTCGCCAAACTGGTAGCGTGATGAAGCGTCACTCCGTGTAAATACGGCCTGGTAAGGGTAGTTGTTAGTAGCGCCAATAAGGTCCTGCTGGCCGGTTGTACCATAACCCAAACGCACTTTCAGGTCAGAGAATACGTTGCTGCCTTTCATAAAGTCCTCGTCAATAACCCTCCAGGCAAACGCTGCTGCCGGGAATACGCCCCAGCGGTTTTGAGGTGAAAATTTAGAGGTACCGTCATCGCGTATAGTAAGCGTAAGTATGTATTTACCGGCATAGGTATAATTCACCCTGCCAAAGAAAGAGGCTAAATAATACTCTGATTTATAAGGAGATGCCGGCGTAAAAGTAGTTTCGCGATAGTCTGAAGTTATCGTGTTACCCGAAACCCAGAAGTGTGACCATGAATAACCGGCAGTTGCATCAATACTGCTATTGATCGATTTCAGATCTTTTTTGTAGTTCAGATAGAACTCGGCCAATTGGTTACGGTTATTGGTATTAGTATATGCCCTTTGGCCACCTGCAGTCGTTACCGAATTTGTCCATTGGGTACTGTCAAGCACATTGTTGTGGCCAAATACATAAGAATAATCATACCCCAGGTTCACATTAGCGCGCAGCCCGTCAACACCCGGAATTTTATAATCCAGCTGAACGTTACCTATACTGCGGCGGTTAGTAAATTTATTATCGGTCGAATTTAGCCTATCAACCGGGTTAGCAGTTGCTAACGGTACACCATCGCCGTTAATATTTGTATTCCCGTTGGTTGTCCAGGTGGTATAGCCTCTCCAACGGGTATTGCCGTTGTAAACCGGTTGGGTTGGGTCATAATTTACCGCACCGCCAATAGCAGCCTGGTCGGCAAAGTTATTCACGTTATACAACCCTTTAAGGTTGATATGAACGTTAAGCGTGTGGTTAAAAAAGCTTGGGTCCAAACCGATATCAAGCGTTGTACGCTGGTAATTATAAGTTTTAAGCACACCATCAGTGTTGTCATAACCGGCTGAAATACGGTAAGGCAAATTTTTAGCCGTACCGGATACGCTCACGTTATGGTCCTGGCCAAATGCTTTCTGATAGATCTCGCTCTGCCAGTCGGTATTCGCTTTGCCGAGCAGCGCTTTGGCGGCTTGTTGTGCACCGGCGGTGGCAAAAGTGGCCGGGTCATTGATCAAAGCGCGGAACTGATCTCCTGTATAAACCGGAACCTCACCCGGCAATACCGACAGGGATTCTGTAGTATTATAGTTGATAACAGGCGCGCCTTTTGAACCGCGTTTGGTAGTGATCTGGATAACCCCGCTCGAACCGCGTGAACCATAAATGGCTGTCGCCGAAGCGTCTTTTAAAACGGTAATGTTTTCTACGTCATTCGGGTTGATGGAGGACAGGATATTCGCCGTACCACCTGCCTGGAAATTACTGATAGGCACCCCATCGATAACGATCAGCGGGTCGCTGCTGGCGTTGATAGAAGTGGTACCGCGAATACGGATGGTTGACGTATTACCCGGTGCGCCACTGATAGAAGTGATAGTTACACCGGCAAGTTTACCGGTAATAGCGTCCTGGATGGTGTTTACAGCGCCTTTGTTAAAATCTTTGGAAGTAACAACATCAACGGCGCCGGTAGCATCGGCTTTTTTCACAACTCCATAACCGATAACGGCCACCTC
>JABDAU010000058.1 GCA_013289045.1 Bacteroidota bacterium
TAGTTGCCATATTCATGGCATCGCTGCCGGTATTGGCTTCGGTAAGTCCCCAGGCGCCAATCCATTCTGCAGTAGCCAGTTTGGGCAACCATCTTTGTTTTTGTTCTTCATTGGCGAAAGCTAAAATATGCCCTGTGCACAAAGAGTTATGCGCCGCTACGGATAACCCTATCGAGCCGCAAACCCGTGCAATTTCCCTGATCACCGTCACATATTCCATATAACCAAATCCCGAACCGCCGTATTGCTCCGGTACCAGCACGCCCATCATGCCCAGTTCGCCGAGTTGCTTAAATAGTTCTATCGGGAAATGCTGCGCTTCGTCCCATTCCATTACGTGCGGCCTGATATTGCGCTCGGCGAAATCGCGGGCCATTTGTTCAACCATCTGCTGGTTTTCGGATTGTGAAAAGTTTATCCCTGCGGGATGGTCTGTTAGTAAAGAATCCATAGATCTTAGTAAATTATAATTGGTTACAGGCAAAGTAACGCAATTGTTTTCAAAAAATACTATGCATGCATAGTGTTTTTAGGAGAAAAATTAATCCTTACTTTCAATCACAACATCAACTCTAAAAATATCAGATCGAGCCACCTGTCAAATTTATATCCAACCTCTTTAAACCTTGCCACCTGCTCAAAGCCAAATTGCAAATGCAGCTTCAGGCTGACATCGTTCTCACTATCAACACCCGCGATCATCGCATGCATACCCGCTTTTCGTGCATGGTCTATCACCTCTTTCAACAACAGTTTGCTTATCCCCTGCCCGCGGCTCTCCCGGTGTACATACACCGAATGCTCCACCGTAAACCGGTAACACGGCCAAACCCTGAAATGCCCATAAGTAGCAAACCCCACGATCCTGCCATCCTGCACCGCAACAATTACCGGGAAACCTGACTGCTTTCGCTCATTAAACCATGCCTCACGCATCTCCAAAGTGTGCGGTTTTTCACTATATACAGCAGTTGTGGTCATAATTACATCATTATATATCAATAATATTTCCGGGAGATCAGCAGCTGTAGCATCGCGCAAAGTTATTTGTAAAGACATGATTGTTAGCATTTTGCGTTAAATATAATCATTTTTCAACTGTAGCAAAGTGTAGCAAAACCGTAGCGTTTTCTTGTGTAATGCGTAGCGGTCACTGCTACAGTACGCTACACAACCGGGAGTTAAATCTATTAAACAAAAGGAAAATCCCCGCTTTGGACAGGTTTTTGCTCTCTATACCCAAATTACACCTACTACTATGAAAGCAGAAATGATATACCGCTACGGCGGACCCGAGGAATTGCATTATGGCGACATGCCGATGCCGACACTTAACCACGATGATGTAATGATCAAAGTGCTGGCTACCAGCGTGAACCCTGTTGATTACAAGGTACGCGAAGGTCACGACAAGTGGGGGCACCGTAAGTTCCCTGTTATATTGGGATGGGATGTTTCGGGGGTGATTGAGCAGGTTGGCCGCGATGTGAAGGATTTTAACGTGGGCGACGAAGTGTATGCCCGGCCGGACGTTAGCCGCAATGGCACCTATGCCGAGTATGTGGCCGTTCGCGCAAGTGAGATCGCATTGAAACCACTCAAGCTCGACCATCTGCAAAGCGCAGTGATCCCGCTGGCAGGGCTTACCGCCTACCAGGGCCTTTTCACCCATGGCAAATTACAGGAAGGGCAGCGCGTATTGATCAATGGCGCATCGGGCGGCGTGGGTAGTTTTGCCGTACAACTGGCGCGCTGGAAAGGCGCTTTTGTGATCGGCGCCGCATCTGGTGATAATGACGGCTTTGTAATCGAATTAGGTGCAGACGAATTTATCGACTACAAAACGGAAGATGTGGTAGCCAAACTGGACAATCTCGACCTGGTTTTCGACCTCATCGGCGGCGACCAGCAAAGGCAATTAATAAACATCCTGAAACCGGGCGGCATCCTGGTAAGCACCGTAGGCATAACCGATGCGCCATCCGCAAAAGCAGCCGGCATAAAAACCGTTGCCTACATGGCGCAAAGTGAACCGGAAGATTTGAAGATATTAGCCAAACTCGCCGATGAAGGCACTATAAAACCATACATCAGCAGCGTGTTTTTGCTAAGCGATGTAAATAAGGCACAGGAGCTTATGGAAAAGGGACATGTGAGAGGGAAGATCGGGATACAGATCTGATAAAATATCGAACACCGAATGCTCAACCCCGAATGATGAAATGTTCGATATTCGACATACATTATTCGGGGTTTATTATTAATTGTGTTTTTCTATAACTCAAAGTGATAAACTTTCCCATTTACCGGTACGTTCAGTAATATATGATCGGCTTTTTGGAATTTAATATTTACAAACCCAACTAATCTTGAATTAGGAAAGATTGTATTTAGCTTCAGGTATCCCTCGCTTATTGTTTGCCTTATATCGTATTGCTGCCTGATCATGCTATTTACATTATTCGCTGCATTTTGCATTGCCGCATATTGAGCAGCCCCATTATAACTTTCAGTATTTGATTGCACAGAAACAGATTTGCCGGTAGATGTTTGTATATACGTATTAGTTTTTGAAGAGGAATATCCGGCAGATGTTGCAGCCGCAGATTCAGCAAATATGGTAAATGCAGTTGTCCAGTTCTGTCTGCGCTTTACCCTTTTCATATAGTCATTATAGGTCATAACCTCGGCCTCATTTGCATTGCCCCCATCTTCTAATGTTGCTGTGATATTATCCGGGCTAAAATCAAATTGAGGATTAGACCCATTTTCAATTTCTATGTATGCTTCGTAATAAGCACCATATAATTGTTGAGTAGATATTTTGACACCTACATATATGCCATCAATGCTATAAAACTCTACAGGCTGACCATCCTGATAATATAACTGTCTTAAAGTGATCGGTACGATAACTTGATCGGTTGTTGAAAGTAGCAGTCGCACGGGTAAATGTGTCAGGTAAGAATACCTTGAAGTGTCACCTTTCCTATCATATACAAAATAATAATCTTTTGTAGGATTGCCATGTGTATAAGTTAGCACTGAATAGCGTTCTTCATCTATATTGTAAATAGTTTGAACGCTATCTAATAATCCATTCGCGTCATAGTTATTGCTAGCTATTAGTTTGCTTTCGTCATTATAAGTAAGCACTTCGTCTTTCCAGCGGCTCTTTATATCATCAAACTTATCAATGTTAGTAGCTTCGCCTTTTCTATATAGTGTATCGTCTGGGTAAAAATCCTCCACAACTCCAAGAGGCTTATTATTCTCATCAAAGGTTACGATTCTATAATAAGCTGCTTTCTTTTTCGTGTCGAGACCTTTTCCGTTTTGGTCATAATACAAGGTATATTTTTCCTGGGCCAATACACTTGTGCAAATAAATAATGCGAAAAATGTTAGGGATTTAAGCAATAAGGGTTTCATTTCTATTAACTAGGTTAACGGTAAAGCTAACATAATTAGATAATTAAAAAAATAATTGCAATCTTCCTTGCAGGAAGAATCGAAACGAAATGTTGCATATTGAACATCCAATGTCGAATATCGAAAAAACTTCATCATTCGGTGTTGGACATTCGATGTTCGATATTTATCAGAGCTTCTTCATCAAATCCCTAAACGCTCCCAAATCCAGTTCCGCCTGGTAAAGTTTTTTGGCGGTATCGATATATTGTCGCTCCACGGTTTGGGCGTGCACTTTTATGCCGGCTTTAATTACCTGCAATCCTTTGTATTCCTTACGTATTTCGCCTTCCAGTTGCTGGCGTTTTATGCCGATCTGGTTGGCTGCTGCATTTATCTCTTTGTTGATGGGCTCCAGGTCGGGCTGGTATTTGAAATCTTTACCAACCTTTTTTTGCCAGGTGAGCAGGGTTTGAATATTCTTCGGACCAATGCCGTTTACCTTGCGCGAATTCAGCTTATCCAGATCGGCGGCGTTGCGGATGCCGTTATCATACAATAGCTTCTTTTTAGCATCGCCAAAAGCCGGGATCTTATGCTGACCGATCTCGAACTGGAACAGGTAATATTTGTATTTGGCATTGAAGTATTTTTCTTCGATGCGCTTTTTCTGCGTGGTAAATTCCGTTGGCAAATATTTAAAGCTCTTCACCAGGTTATCCATCCTGGCCGATGATTTATTGTATTTATCCAGTTCTGCAGGTTTGCTGTGCTGTTTGATGATGGAATTAAAACGCGTTTTCAGGCTGTCAAACTTCTTTTGCCGCACCGCAAGCTCTTCCTTCAGCTTTATTTGTGTGGGGAAGAAAAGGTTGGAGAGCAGGATGAGCACCAGCCCGCCCAAAATGAACAACCAGCCCACAAGTAGCGAAGCAATAATAGTAACCAAAGCAATGCCCCCGTAAACCATCCAGCTTTTCCTTTTCAGGTTATAAAACTTCTTGTCGATAGGTGCGGCGGTGAGGCTCCAGATGGCATAGTTCTCGCTCAGCTTCTTAATAGCGAGCTTTTCGGGCTTGTAACCGTTTACAAAGCGGTCGATGTCGGTCACATTGCTCACCGGCGTAAGGTGCGTTTCGTCCAGGAAGAACACGATGCCTTCTTCTGCATTAAAGCGGCACCACGGGCATTCCTGCATAGTTTGTGGGTAATAATGCACCTTAAAATTATTGCATTGCACCAATTGCTTATCCATCGCATCCAATGCTATTACCCAATCTTTTGGTGTAGGCCGATGGCTTTCTTCCTCGAATGCTTTATGAAAGTTTTTGCTGATATCCGCAGGGAATTTCCTGAGCGAAAGCGTGTGCTTTGCAGGCAGCAGCTTCTTATGCGACTTTTTTAATGAATAGGCGAATTCCTTCTGGCGGATCGCCTTCTCTTCATCATAATCTTCACTGGTCTGGTTGATGCCGGTAAAAGGCGCGCGACCTAAAAACAATAATTGGAATATCAATGTAGCAAGTGAAAAGGCATCAGTGTTTACCGTACGCACCACATTATTAAATGAACCTTTTTCCAAAAGTTCAGGCGGGGTATAACGTGGTACGCCGACCTCACAAAAATGATAACGCTTGCCATTCTTCACCTGGAAGGAATCACAATCAATCATCGCGACCATCCCGCTTGGGTTTACCAGGATGTTGGCCTCGTTCACATCGCCGATGATGATACCCATCTGGTGGATCTTATAAAATGCCATCGCCAGATTGCGCGCCACGTGCACCAGGTAATTGTAACCCTTATCGGCAAACAGCTTTTTGCGTTCCATGGGGCTAAACAGCATGTGCAGCGGCACAAAGGCTACCAGTTTGCGCATGGTAAAACCAATGGCTTTGCCGTGGCTGTCACGCACCACATCCAGCGGCCAGGCGGCAAACTTGTTTAGCTCAGGGCTGGAGATAGAAGCCATGTAAGTAAGCTTCTCGATACGCTCCTGCGAAAGATCATGGCTGTAGATCTTGATCACCAAACCTGCATCCTCGCGCACTTCGTACACAATGCCCTCACCGCCCTGCCCTAATTTACGGCCGGGGGAATAACGCATGTTATTTAATCCGGTGTAAACTGCGGTACTCATAATCGGGTGGCCATCAGTAAGGTTTTGTCGTCGTCGGTGCGGTTGTTTATCGTGTCGCTGCCAAGGTATTCGGCCAGTTTACGGTCAAGGATGGCAATATGCTCATCTTCCTTCGCCATGCGCAGCCATTTAAACAGATCGGCAAAAAAAGGCTGGTGCACGGTTTCTGTTTCATAATTAAGGGCAAGCATCTGCAGGCCGTCGCTAAAAACAGCTACTTCGTTTATACGTTCCTCTATCACGCGGGTTTTCAGGTTGCCGAAATTCGGGTCGTCTATTAAAAATGCGGTAGTATTCTGATATTCGCCGTTGTGCGGCCACCATACCCAGGTAAAATAGCCGCTGCCATCGTTACGGATGATAGCGCCATCCCCTATTTGTATAAAACAGGCTTTGTTGGGGAAGATCACAAAGCCCAGCATGGTGCACGAAAATTCGTTCGATGGTACACCAAGCGCTTCGGCCTGCTTTTTCAGGTTATCAAAAATATTTTCGGCTAACAGCATAACAGAACGGTCATTCACCAGGATGTGGGCATCAACCATTTGGCCTACCAGCTCCACACCGATCTTTACGGCTGTAGCCGAGGCCGCGGCAGCATATTTGGCGCTGCCTGCACCATCGCTCACAAAGCCAACCAGTATTTCTTCGCCATCTTTAAGGGGGATAGTGCGGTAATTAATGGCGTCCTCGCAAGGTTTGTCAACCAACACATGCGAAGAGCCTACTACGCTCTGGCCGATCACCTTCCATATCATAGCTCGGCCCAGCCTGATGGCGGTAACATGGTTACTGACGCACCCGGATTTTTGCCCGACACCATTTTCATGGATGACGACAGCCACATAAAGAATTCCCTGAACATCAAGCCTTTCAATTTCAGCGGCGTACGTACTGATATCCTTTTCAGCACATCCATATTCGCGCCTTCAACACCAATTGCAAAAAAGGCAAAAGCATTCTTTTCCTCGCCTTCGCGCACCAGGTTGGCCGCTTCTACCCAGTTATCGGTCGGGCCGCCATCTGTGATCAGGATGATCCACGGTTTGTAATAGCCAATACCGTTTTCCTTGAACACCTGCTTGCGCTTGGTGATCATATCTATACCGCGGGTAATGGCTGCGCCAATCGGCGTATCGCCGGTGGCTACCAGTTGCTGCGGGTAAAAGTTATCTACAGTCTGAAAATCCGATTCCACCGAAACCGGGCCAAAGGTAACCACACCAACTTCCACACGTTTAGCAGCCAGCGGGTCTTCTTTCAATTCCTGCTTTAAGGTCATTATCCCCTCGTTCAGCTGGTCGATCGGCAAGCCGCTCATCGAGCCGGAAGTATCCAGCAGCAGCATGCACGGGCAGCGCGATTCAGGGTTATTGGCAAAATCGTCCGAGCCAAATGGTATCTGCTCAAACGATACATATTCATCCATATCACTCATCGTATTCTTTCTGTTTTATTGAGTGTAAAATTACTAATTTTTTTAGAATGCTATAATCCGTTTGCCGTTATTTAGGGCGTTGCCCCGCTGATAGAAGCGGTGCCGCGCTATCCGCTCATACTGCGCAAGGCCTTAGCCACGGCTTGTCACACTGAGGCCCCCGAAGTGCCGGTATCCGCTACTATCGCTAACGCATCATTCAGTTCCCCTCTCGACCGTGCTGCCTTAGCTTCGCGGTTGGCGCAGGGGCGTAAACTACAAGCACAAAAGCAGGGAGGTTTATCGAGTATGTATAGCTCTCCCCCGCTTAGCATGTCTCATATCACCAAATGTTCCTACAGAACATAATATGCGTTTTTTATCTTCTTCTACCCACGAGGTGTTCCGATGGAACACTGAAATTCATTTATCTCTCAACAGGCTACCCACCAAGTGTTCCGATGGAACACTGAAAAATCCAACAAATGTGTTCCGTAGGAACACCTCGTAGGTAGAAAAATCGCAATCATGTACAAAGTGTTCCACCGGAACAATGAAAAATCCAAAATGTGTTCCGTAGGAACACCTCGTGGGTAGAAAATCGCAATCATGTATAATGTGTTCCATCGGAACACCTGGTGATATGCGATATAACGGTTATCACGCGTTATAGCTCAATCAATAATCTGCCAGCACCACCACGTTATCACAAAGCGGCGCTATCCTTTCCTTACCGTTCAAAAAACTCAACCCTACTACAAAGCTAAAGCCTGTAATTATACCACCCAATTCGGTGATCAGCTCACTTGCCGCGGTTACCGTACCGCCGGTTGCCAGCAGGTCGTCATGTAATAGCACATGCTGACCGGGCACTATCGCATCGGTATGCATCTCAATCACTGCCGTACCGTACTCCAGTTTATAGGCTTTTTGTTTAATGGTATACGGCAGCTTGCCGGCCTTGCGCACCGGCACAAACGGCACGCCCAACTTCATCGCCAGCATCAGCCCGAATAAAAACCCGCGGCTTTCCACGCCGGCCACTACATCTATCTGTGTACCAGCCAATTGTACGGAAAAAGCGTTCACAATGTTCTCGCATAGTGCCGGGTCTTTCAATATCGGGGTGATGTCTTTAAACACTATCCCCGGCTTCGGAAAATCAGGGATATCACGTATGGCGGCTTTTATTTGTTCTTCAATCATTTGTAACTTAAATAGGGTTCAATTTTACGTAAAACTTCCGGAGTTAGGATGGCCACATTCGCCATATCGTTTATCGAATTGTAATTGCCATGCTGCGCACGGTATTGAATGATGGCATTTACCTGCTTATAATTCAAATACGGAAACTGCTGCAGCGATGGCAATGAAATGGTATTGATCTTCAATTTAACCACTTTTAACGGATCGATGGTCAGCTGATATTTGATGATATTATACTTAGCGGTATCCAATTCAAAAACTTCCATCAATTGCTCTTTGTGATAAAATCCGCCCAGCCTGTCGCGATAGCGGATAATACGCATGGCGAATGAGGGACCGATGCCGCGTACTTCCGTCAGCTTAGCCGAATCAGCAGTGTTTATTTCAATTGTCGCTCCGGCTTCAAGTTTATGCGATGGGACATAATCATCGCCTTTTTGCGGGATATCGATATAAGGTTCAAGTCGTTTGTAATCTTCCGGGTAAATGCCATAGATCTTTTTCAGATCGGTATTGCGGTAAAAATGACCGCCCTTTGCCTCGTAATTTTTAATGATAGCAACCTGCCGGTCGCTTAGTCCCAACAGTTTCCATTTTTCGGCGGGAAGGTTATTGGGATTAAAATCGAACATTACCGGGTGGTCGATCCAGCTGTCATCGATATTACTTTGGGCCGAGTCGATCTTTGCTTTGCTGAGTATAGCCAGCGCGTGGTTAAGTTCGGTTTGATTAATTGTGCTATCTTTGTGCCACAATTGGTACACATAAGGAGACGCCAGTACCAGCGCTATCAAAATAACCAGCACAACCAAACCATTCCACTCTTTTTTGGTGATTGACAGGTAATTTTTTGCGTGTTGTTTCATTGAAGGCTCAAATCCAGTTCAAAATAAATAAATTTGGTATAAATACTGCTATAGCATCACTTTTAACCTGATTAAATGAAGATAATAACCACCGAAGAATTCGCAAAAGCTATTAAACTGGACAAACTGAAAATGCCGGGGCTCGCCGCGTTGCTGATGGAGGTGATGAAGATAAACGATGTGAACGAGCTGTTCGCACAGGCGCAGGATAAAGAAGGCATTGAGTTTATTGATGCCATTTTAAAAGGTTGTGGTGTTGAGATCGAGTTCGACGAGCGCGAATTGCGCCACATCCCCAAAACAGGCGGCTTTATCGCCATAGCCAATCACCCGTATGGGGGCATTGAAGGACTGGTTTTATTAAAGATACTGTTGATGGCTAGGCCTGATGCCAAGCTGATGGCCAACTTTCTGCTGAAAAAGATCCCTAACCTGAGCGATTTCTTTATAGCGGTAAATCCGTTTGAAAATATAGAACATTCGTCCAGCATCAGCGGCCTAAAAAACACGCTCGAACTGCTGGCCAGCGGCACGCCTGTAGGTATTTTCCCTGCCGGTGAAGTATCCACCTTTAAAATTGAGACCCAGGAAGTAACCGACCGCATGTGGCACCCTGTTGTGGGCAAGATCATTTCAAGGGCTCAAGTTCCGGTGGTGCCGATCTATTTCCATGGCAACAACGGATTGCTGTTCAATCTATTGAGCGTCATCCACCCCACTTTGCGTACAGCTAAGCTGCCATCAGAACTGTTTAACAAGCAGGGGCATACCATAAAACTGCGCATCGGTAAAGCCATCAACGTTGCCGATTATCCTGAATATACCAACAGCACCAAGTTGCTCAATTATCTCCGTGCGCGTACCTACGCTTTAGGCGCAGGACTGGAAGAGGAAAAGAAACTGTTCCGACCGCGTAATTTGTTCAAGGTAAAAAAACTGCCTGAAGCCATTACCCCGCCTATCAGTCCGGATATACTGGAAAAGGAAGTGGTAACGCTGCGCGATAGTTACCGCGTTTGGCAGGAAAAGAACTACGAAGTTTTCATCGTACCGACATCCTCTATTCCAAACATGATCCGCGAGATCGGGCGCCTGCGGGAAGTTACCTTCCGCGAGGTGGGCGAAGGCACCAACAAAGGCATCGACCTGGATGAATACGATATCTATTATCACCACCTGTTTATTTGGGATACCGACGCGCGACAGGTGGTAGGCGCCTACCGCATCGGTTTGGGTGATGAGATATTTTACAGTCTTGGCAAAAGCGGGTTTTACATTGCCAAGCTGTTCAAGGTGAAATCGCAGATGATCCCGGTGTTGAAGAAAAGCATCGAGCTTGGCCGCTCTTTCATCCGCAAGGAATACCAGCAGAAACCGCTGCCATTGTTCCTGCTGTGGAAGGCTATATTCAAGTTCCTGATCGATAACCCGCGTTACCGTTATATGATCGGGCCGGTGAGTATCAGTAATTCGTTCTCTACATTCTCCAAATCGCTCATCGTGGATTATATCAACCGCAACCACTTCGATGAGGAAATGGCACAATATGTAAAGCCGCGTAAAAGGTTCAAGGTTGATTTTTCCAAAATTGACACCGACGTACTAATGCCCGGCGAAGACAGTTTCAAAAACCTCGACGATATCATCTCCGAAATAGAAACCCGCAGCCTGAAAGTGCCGGTATTGCTTCGCCAGTACATCGCCATGAATGCCAACATCATCTGCTTCAATATCGACCCTAAATTTGCAGATTGTTTGGACGGTTTTTTAGTAATGGACTTTCACAAAGTGCCACAGGAAATGCTGGATAAGCTGGCGAAGAATATTTAAGAAGTTTGCTGTAGGCGGTTAGCTGTTTGCAGTTAAAGCAAACTGCCAACTTATAACTGCAAACTACTTTTCCTCCGGCTTATGCGCCAGCAGCTTCGGTGCGAACTTAATAATAGACCATGTGATCGATCCGATAACCGCTATTGCTTTAAATGCAAAATGCACGAATGGCTTCATCACTTCCCAGTTTTCGCGGGTAAGGTAAGTGCCTTTGTTTTCCGATTCGCGGCCGATGCGTTTGGTTGATGTGGTAGCCATGGTAAAAAAGTTAAAAACTGTTAATTGTTAAACTATTAAGGCTTTTAAGCGGTAATTTGTTTGCTGCAACACTCAATTATGAAAGCCTTTTCCGTCATCCTGTTATCTTTTTTATGCATTGCCGTAAAATGCTTTGGTCAGGATGATCTTCAAAACCGTTTCGCTGCTGCCATAAAAAGCGATCTGTTTGAGATAGCCGCCCTGCAAAAATCCGACACAAAAAACCTGTACATAGTAACAATAGAATGCGGCAATAATTCGAGAGATGCAGCGCTTGCCCGGCGTTATAATCACCGGCATGATTCAATTGCCGGACTGAAGGTTGAATCCATTATCCACGTTTATGGCTATCCCGGTCCAAAAGTTATCGGCGCTGAGGCTAACAGGATACTATTCAACATCATTTATAATATGGACCTGCAAATGGCTAAAAAATATGTGGGCATATTATGGCAGGCTGTAAAGGATGGAAATGTTTCGCCCGGGGATTATGCCGCGTTTGCAGATAAAGTATCCATGCAGGAATCAAACAGGCAGATCTACGGCACCATAGTGCAAACGAAAGGCGGCACGTTGTACATGCCGCCCATCATAAATCCCGGCGGGGTCGACAGCCTTCGTCGCTTGATCGGGCTGCCGCCATTGCAGGGAAATCCGCAGGTTAAATAATGTTTAAAATATATTTCTAAAGCCAGTTTCCCATTCCCTCCCAGGGGAGGGGCGCGATAGACTGAGTAGTGGCAGGGAGGGGTTTTCAAATATGCACATGGACCAAACCCCTCCCTACACCCTCCCAGCGGAGGGAATCGCACAGACCCGGTTTTATTATTATCTAATTAAATTTTACTCCCTATGCAAACGGCCTGAACCGGCAGTTTTTACATCTTCTTCACTTGCATTGCCACTGTAAACCACGTTACCCGAACCGGCAATGTGTCCCGAAATGGTTTTCTCAGCGATCAAATAAACGCTGCCTGACCCGGCGACATGTACACGTGCCGAATTGGTTTTCAGTTCCTTTGAGTTGAATGTGCCTGAACCACTCACGTTTATTTCTGCTTCATCGGCATTGCCTTCCAGTTGTATCGAGCCTGATCCGCTTAATGATGCATGCAGGTTTGAAGTTTTAACCGAACCCGAAATGCTGCCTGAGCCGCTTAATGCAACGTTTACATCGCTGCCGCTGATTGCACCTTCAATAGTCATATTGCCCGAGCCTGCGTTGGCAACACCAGTTAATGATTTTGCGGTAACATAAATATCTATGTGGCCTAAATGCTCATCGTGATTTTTCCAATGGTCTTTCCAGCGGATCTGTAATTTGCCGTCTTCCACTTTTGTTTCTATTTGACTGATGGCTTCGGCTTTGCCCGAAATTTTCAGGCTTTCGGTGCCGTTTATTTTGATATGCACATCAAACGGGCCGCCCGAACCGATGCTGTTAAAATCTGAAACCTGCCTGGTTTCTTCCTGTGCCGTGGCTGTCAGTGTTGCGGCAGCCATTACTATTACGGCCAAAATGCTGTAAGCTATTTTTCTCATGATCTTTAGTGTTTTTCAAAAAGACAATGTGGAAGATGAAAACGTTGCACGAGACATGCTAATAAAACATCATGTCATTTCGATGAGCAGGGAGGGCTGCGGGTGGTGCGAAGAGAAATCTTATGCGCTATGCAAACGGGCTAGTACCATGGCGCATAGGATTTCTCACCTGTCCGAGCCTCACAACCCCGCGCTATTCAGGTTCGAAATGACATACGGGGGGGAGAGATTTACACCACCTTCTTTTTCAGCGTGATCACCGTTATCTCCGGCCAGATACCCAGGCGACCGGAAAATGCCAGGAAACCAAATCCCCTGTTTACGTACAGGTAGCGGTCTTTTTCATTGGCAAGTCCGGCCCAATCGAGATACTTGTATTGCACCGGGCTCCATCGAAAACCGGGCGTCTCAACGCCAAGCTGTGCGCCATGCGTATGGCCTGCGAGGGTGAGATGAATGGTGGTTGGATGGAAACGGACCTTATCTTCCCAATGGGTAGGATCATGCGAAAGCAAGATCTTGAAAGCCTTTGGATCGACACCTTTCAAGGCCTTATCCAGGTCGCCTGCCTGGATAAATCCCCGGCCCCAGTTTTGCACGCCGATGAGGGATATTTTCTGGCCGTCCTTTTCTATCTCCAAATTTTCATCCAGTAATAAACGATAGTCTAATTCTTTATGATGTTGTTTAAGCTTTTCCAGGTTCGCCGCTTTCTGTGCTTCGCTGGCCCATTCGATATAATCACCATAATCGTGATTTCCCAAAATGGAAAACTGGCCATATGGCGCTTTCAACTGGCTGAAATGCGGGATGTATTTTTCTATTTCCCAGGCGGCGTTGTTCACCAAATCGCCGGTAAAAACAAACAGGTCGCTTTTTTGCGCTTTGGCAATGTCGATGCCGCGTTGTACGGCGGCTGTATTATCGAAACTTCCTGAGTGGATATCGGAGATTTGCGTTATTGTGAAGCCATCAAAAGCTTCAGGCAGATCGTCGAAGTACAAGGTTTGGCGATGTACGCGATAATCATATTTACCATGTATCATTCCATACACAAGCGCTGTTAAAGGTACGGATGCAGTCAGAACAGCCAATTCGCTTACAAACCTTCGCCTTGCCGGGATAAATGGCTTCTCTTTCTTTTTATCACGATGCGCTATGCCCCGTATCAATCCATAAAATAACCTCGTGATATCGCCCAGAAATAATACGATAACAAAAAAAAGCTTGGTAATTAACAATACCAGGAATAAGCTAAATACATACTCGTGGTAAGGCGTCATGCCGCGGGCATTTCGGAAACTGGAGGACCCACCAATGAAGAGGAGTGTTATGATTATTGATATCGCGGGTAATCCCCATGAAACAATCCGCTGCCAACTTGTTGAGCGCCATTGTTTGGTAAGGGTTTTCAATCCTGAGAAAACATACCAGTCCATCAACAACGCTATTGCAGCTAATATCAAAAAGAAAACAAACAAACCGTTATGCAGCATATAACACAGTAAGCCTGCAAGTTAAAAAAGCGCAGGTAATTAGCGCGTAAAAAATGTCCTTAAAATAAAAACAGCCCTCATAATATGAAGGCTGTTCTATTTGTTAGCGGTAATAATACCGGTGATGTCTCCAATAACGGTGAGCATAACGGTGATGATGATGCCAATAGCCTCCGCCACCAACTCTTGCTCTTACAACAACTTGCGCCTGCGCGCTTACAAAGGTAAATGCCAAAACAAGGGCAAGTACCATCATTTTTAGATATTTCATAATTTTCATGGGTTTTTAGTCGATTAATAATGGTCGTTATGATGATCGTCATGGTGATCATCGTGATGGTCATGACCATGACGTTGACGATATTCTACAGAACAACTTGTAATTGAACCGATCATTGATGCCAGCATCAGCATCGCAATGATCCTTGTTATATACTTTTTCATAGGTGTGTAAGTTTTTAAACTATTGTAATATTTACAAAAACTAAACCAAAAAGTGACAATCGGATTTCTGGATCAAACTGCACAGGAATGTTACAGAACGATATGGGGTAATTGCTGATATTTATGCCATAAATCACCTATTACACATTAACATTACTATTTAAAAATGAAAAGACTATTTTTTGCAACGATCGCATTAGTGTCTGTTTTAATGGTCACAAAAGCTGATGCACAGATCAGTATCAGCCTTAATATTGGCACACAGCCAACATGGGGGCCGACCGGCTACGACCATGTAGATTATTATTATCTGCCCGATATTGATTGCTATTACTATGTACCCGGAAAAGTATTTTACTATCCAAGCGGTTCTACCTGGGTGAGCTCAACTTCGCTGCCGCCACAGTATAGGAATTACGATTTGTATGGCGGTTATAAGGTTGTGGTAAACGGTGCGAACAAACCATGGTTAAACGACAAGACATACCGCACAAAATATGCGTCATACAAGGGACGTCATGGCCAGGCGCTTATCCGCGACAGTAAAGACCCTAAGTATAAAGGCAATCATTCGGACAAAGTAACTACTGTACATACCAGCCACTCAGTCACCACGAAAAAGGTTGAAGACCATTCGCACGACAAGAAAGATGATGATCATCACCATTAATTAACACTATCTGTAATTAAAAAGTCCCGTTTGAATATTGATCAAACGGGACTTTTTGGTTTATATCATTACTTAACTTCCAATTGTTGCAGTGTTACTGCGTGCCGCTTCCCAGCCGATCATGGCAGTTTTACGGGTTGGCCCCCAATGGTATTGGCCAAATTCTCCTGTCGACCGGATCACCCTGTGGCATGGGATCAGGAATGCTACCGGGTTATCGCCCACGGCGCTGCCTACTGCCCTGCTGGCCTGCGGTGAACCGATCTCACCCGCAATGGTCGAGTAAGTGCTCAAGCCGCCCAGGGGTATCTTTAACAAGGCATCCCAAACTTTCAGCTGGAAATCGGTACCTTTTAGGTGCAGTTTGATCTCCGGCAATTGCGACCAATCTTTCCGGAAAATAAACAGTGCATTTTGCTGGTGCATATCTGTTACCTGCGTATATACAGCGTTAGGGAATTGGTGTTGCAACTCCTCAAAGGCCTTTTGCTTGTCATCGGCAAAGGCCATATAACAAATCCCTTTTACTGTTGATGCAACAATAATGTGCCCGAATGGGCTTTCGGCAAAGCTGTAGTTGATCTGCAGCGCGGCGCCGCCGTTCTTGTATTCGGCCGGTGTCATGCCTTCCAGGTTTACAAACAGGTCGTGCAGGCGGCCCGTGCCGGAGAGGCCGGTTTCAAAAGCGGTATCGAACAATGTTGCCTGCTTATCTTTTAATATTCCTTTTGCGTGCTCAAGACTTAGGTATTGGATGAATTTTTTTGGACTAACGCCTGCCCAGTCGGTAAATAAGCGCTGGAAATGGAACGGGCTCAAATGTACCTGTTCGGCCACCTGGTCAAGGTCGGGCTGATCTTTGAAGTTTTGTTTTATAAAACTGATAGCCTCGGCTATACGATCGAAATTGATGATCTCCTGTGTGTTCATATCTTTCAAATTTATAGCACAAATTTACCTTGCCTGCCACCGCTGTAAAACCCGGAACTTGCTATGTTCAAATTAGTGATGTTTTTAATTAACGTTAAAACTATTTATTTTTCACCGCTCAAATCAACTTAAAGTCATAATAGCATTCACCAAAGGCGGAAAGTGCTTATTTAAGTTTATAATCATCATCAAAGTTTTAATCCTCACTAAAACTCCCTACTTTCATCATCTGAAACTTATGATCACATTTATGCGAAAGCTTTCTACCATACTGCTGATTATACTGGGTTTCTGTGGCATGGCCGCTGCGCAACAAAAGAATGATTTTGAATTTGGCGTAAATGCAGGCCTTAATATCTCTTACGTGCACGACAGCAATATAACCGAACATGCACATACCCTTACGGGTTTTAACGCAGGCATTTCTGCAGAACGTTATTTTTTCGATAGCTGGAGTTTGAAGGCCAAAGTAATTTATGACGAGAAAGGCTGGACGAACGGCTATTTGGATGGCAATAACGGCCCCGAAGTAGATAAGGTGACCCTTAAACTAAATTATATTACCGTACCTGTAATGGTTAACTGGCATTTTGGCCGCTCAAAAAACTGGTATGCAGAGTTGGGGCCTTACATAGGGTTCCTCCACAACGCCAATGCCGGGGGCAGTTATGTAAATGATGATTTTAACTCGGAGGACGCAGGTGTAAGTATGGGCTTAGGATTTAAGCTTCCTGTCACCGAAAGGATAAAATTCTTTGTCGAATATGAAGGACAGTATGGCTTGACAGGCAATTTAAAAGAGACCAATAACGGATCAGCTATACAAAATATACGCGGCAGCTTCAACGTTGGAGTAAATTTTTGAATGGCCGTTTTTCAACTAATCTCAAATCTCCTATCCCACATTTCAAATCAAAAACCTATCTTTGCCCATGCAAGAAAAAATTCTCATTCTTGATTTCGGCTCACAGTTCACTCAACTCATCGCACGCCGTGTCAGGGAACTCAATATCTACTGCGAGATCCACCCATTCAATCATTTTCCTGAAATTGATAGCAGTGTAAAAGGCATTATCCTTTCGGGCAGTCCGTATTCGGTTCGCCAGGAGGATGCGCCAAATTTCGAATTTGCCAAATATCACACTACCCTGCCTTTGCTGGGTGTTTGCTATGGTGCGCAGCATATCGCCCATAATAATGGCGGCGAGGTAATGAAATCCAGCACCCGCGAATATGGCCGCGCCAACCTGCAATACATCGACCAGGAGAATAAACTGTTTAAGGACATCCCGCTGGAATCGCAGGTATGGATGTCGCATGCAGATACCATTACCCGCATTGGTGACAATTTCAAAATAATTGCCAGTACCGACTCCGTTAAATTCGCAGCTTACCAGATCACAGGCACGGATACGTATGGCATACAGTTCCACCCGGAGGTAACGCACAGTATCGACGGCAAGCAATTGCTCAAAAACTTTTTGGTAGATATCTGCGGCTGCAAGCAGGATTGGACACCGGATTCCTTCGTAGAAACCACTATTGCTGCGTTGCGCGAGAAATTAGGCGATGATAAAGTAGTGCTCGGCCTTTCAGGCGGTGTGGATTCATCGGTAGCGGCAGTTTTGCTGCACCACGCCATCGGCAAAAACCTGTATTGCATATTTGTAGATAACGGCCTGCTGCGCAAGGACGAGTTCGAGTCGGTATTAGACTCTTACAAGCATATGGGCCTCAATGTAAAAGGCGTGAATGCCAAACAACGCTTTTATGATGCGCTTGCCGGGTTAACCGATCCTGAAAAGAAACGTAAAGCCATCGGCCGCGTATTTATCGAAGTGTTTGATGACGAGGCGCACCAGGTACAGGATGTAAAATGGCTGGGACAAGGCACGATCTACCCCGACGTGATCGAATCTGTTTCGGTAAAAGGGCCATCGGCTACCATTAAATCGCACCACAACGTAGGCGGTTTGCCCGACTTTATGAAACTGAAGGTGGTTGAGCCGCTGAATACCTTATTTAAAGACGAAGTACGTAAAGTGGGCAAGGCTTTAAATATCGATCAGAATATATTGGGCCGTCATCCATTTCCGGGCCCTGGACTGGCTATCAGGATCTTGGGCGAGGTAACGCCAGAGAAAGTTGCTATTTTACAGGAGGCAGATGCGATTTATATCAACAATTTGCGGTCTTCCGGTGTTTACGATAAGGTTTGGCAGGCAGGGGCGATATTTTTGCCTGTGCAGTCGGTAGGTGTTATGGGCGATGAGCGCACATATGAAAATGTGATCTGCCTGCGCGCTGTGGAATCATTAGACGGTATGACCGCCGATTGGTGCCACTTGCCGTACGATCTGCTGGCCAGGATCTCTAACGAGATCATCAACAACGTAAAAGGAATTAACCGGGTAGTATATGACATCAGCTCCAAACCGCCTGCCACCATTGAGTGGGAATAGGCGGCTGCTAATTGTATGTATCGCACTGATAATGGGTGCCTGTTCGCCGAAGATCCGGCCGGTACAGGCACCCGTTGAACAAAAACAACCCGAAAAACCAGTAGTAATCGCCCCTCCGGTTAAACAATCGCCGCCAAAAACATCGGTAATTTCGCTATTGCTGCCTTTTGGCCTGGATCATATCGGCACCGGCTCACCTTACACCGCTTCAACACTAAAGGAGGCCCGCATTGCCGCCGACTATTACCGCGGCTTTAAACTCGCACTGGATTCGCTCACATTTTTCGGCTACAATTACAGGCTGCAGCTTTACGATACTAAGGATAACCCGGCACAGGCCCACAAACTGGCCTACGATGCAACCATCCGCGCAAGTGACCTCATTGTCGGCCCTATTTATCCCGATGACATCAGGGCCTTTACCAGCGTACTGGTAAGCGCACGCAAACCTATCGTATCACCGCTGGCGCCGGAATCGCCTATTATTTTCCACAACCAAAACCTGGTAACCGTAAACCCTCCGCTCGAAACGCATGCCTGGCGCACCGCACAATACATCAGCGACAAGCTGAAACCGCAAAAAATCTTCGTGCTGCGTTCGGGATATTCCGAAGAAATGGATTACTTAGTACCTTTTACAAAAGCTATCGACAGCCTCAGCGGCCATCGTATCAGGATCGTCACCATCACGCCTGTTCACGGGCAACTGCGGCCTATCATCTCGCAGCTTTCGTTAACAAAATCTAATATATTCGTTGTTCCTTCAACTAACCAGGCGTTTCTAACAGTTACGCTGCATTCGCTGGATACTTTATTAAAGAAGTACCCGGTTACCACGTTCGGTCATCCCGGCTGGCAGCATTTAGGTTATCTGAGTCCGCAATTGCTGCAGCATCTTAAAACGCATATTACTTCGGCTGACGATGTGGATTACAAGTCAAAACGTCTCAACAACTTTATCCGCGATTATCTGAATGCCTGGCACGCCGAACCTTCCGATTATGCTATAAAAGGTTATGACGAAGGCATTTATTTTGGCCGCATGCTGGGGAAGGACAGTCTGAAAAATATTACCCAAAGCGGCTTCAACGGCATACACAATAATTTCCTGTTCGAAAAAAAATCCGGCCAGGGATGGGTAAATACTTACGTACACCTGCTTTTATATACTAACTTTGAGTTAAAACAGGTAGAATGAAGGCCATAAACCAGCTCCGTACATTTCAACGCATACTGGACGAATACCCGGCCGAAACACCTTTAAGCAAATTCCTGCCCGGCTTTTATCGCCAAAACAAGCAAATGGGCTCAAACGACCGCCGCGTAGCCAGTCGTTTGATCTATAACTACTTCCGATTAGGTAAGGCATTGCCTAATCTTCCTGTCGATGAGCGCCTTCATGTAGCAGAGTTCCTTTGCAACACGCAGGTCAATTCCTTCCTGCAGCATTTTAAACCCGAATGGGCGGCGTGTATGAGTTTTACCTTAGATGAAAAGATCGCACTGGTAAAGTCAGCTTATCACGATTTTAATTTGAACGACGTTTTTCCGTGGATCAGCCAGGTTTCCGAAGGCATTGACAAAAAAGCGTTCCTCAAGTCATTCTTCATCCAGCCCGACTTGTTTATCCGCATCCATAAAGGCAGTGAGCACACGGTAAAAACAGAACTGACCAAAGCCGATATCGCATTTAAGGATGAGGGCCACAACTGTCTCGCCCTGCCAAACGGCACACGCCTCGAAACCATTTTTCCTAACCAGCATTTGTTCGAGGTGCAGGATCATTCGTCACAGCAGACTGCCAACTATTTTAAACCGGAGAAATGGGACAACTGGTGGGACACCTGCGCCGCATCAGGCGGGAAATCGCTGCTGCTGCATGATTTGCAGCCGGACATAAAATTGGTGGTATCCGATATCCGCGAATCCGTCCTTGCCAACCTCGATGAGCGTTTTCAGCAAGCTGGTCTGCGCAAATACCAAAAAAAACTGCTCGACCTTACCGAAAACAACGACCAGGTTTTGCACGATTACTTCTTCGACGGCATCATTCTCGATGCCCCTTGCAGCGGCTCAGGCACCTGGGGCCGAACGCCCGAAATGATCGCCCAGTTTAACCCATCCCGTATAGAATTCTTTCAGCGCCTGCAGCAAAATATCGCCCGCAACGTAGTCAAACACCTCAAACCCGGCAAGCCGCTGATCTACATCACCTGTTCTGCTTTTAAAGCGGAGAATGAAGATGTAGTTGATTTTTTGGTTA
>JABDAU010000059.1 GCA_013289045.1 Bacteroidota bacterium
GCTCGGTACCTGTTTTGAGGGAAGTGACCAGCGTAGCGGTATCCATTTGCGAAACGCTGAGCAACTCGACGATCTCGTTGGTAATGTCGTCGCCGATCTCGGAGGCCTTGCGTTCGCGTTTTTCAGCGAGGCAAATATCGCATACGCCGCATTTCTGGGCGTTGTCTTCGTCAAAATAAGCCAGCAGCATCTGGCTGCGGCATTTCCTGTGCGTAGCGTAGGCGAAAACGGCTTCTATCTTATTGCGGTAAGTGGCCTTGCGCTGCTCGATGTATTTTTTGTTGATGTGCAGCTCCTTTTCATTCAGCCGGGGCTTTGTCCAGGTAACCTGAGGGCGGTCGGTTTGCTGCAGGTAATTGAGGATGCCGAAATCCTGTAAGCGAATCAGTCCTTCCATTACCTGCTGCACGCTCATATTGCTTCGCCGGGCAAGGTCGAACTCGCGCAGCGAAACGTAATTCTCAAAAGCCCCGCCGTATGAACGGAGCAGGGTTTTGATAAACGGATCCCAACCGGAGTTTTGAATCTGGAAATTATACAATTGCTCGTTCAGCACCTCAAACCTGAAACGCGATGGCAGGAACACGCTTTCGTTAAAAGCAAGGTATTCACCCTGTTCCAGGAACTTTAAGGCGCTTAATGTTTTTACGGGCTCAAGATTATAGCGACTGCAAAAATCGCCCAGATCAAGGTCGAAACTTACCCCCTCGCCGGCGCCATAGGCCACATGATAATAATTGGCGAGGGAATGATAAACGCGTTTGATCTCATCCACCGAAGGAAAGCTCAATGCAAACTTTTTCTCCTCCTTATACTTATCGGCATTATTATACAGCAAAACGGCAAATGCCTTTTGCTCGTCACGCCCCACACGACCGGACTCCTGGTAATAAGCCTCCAAACTTTCGGGTAGATCCTTATGGATCACAAAGCGCACATCCGGCTTATCTATCCCCATCCCGAAAGCGTTGGTGGCTACAATGATTCGGGTTCGGTTGGTCGTCCAGTTATCCTGCTTTTTTGAGCGCTCGTCAATATGTAACCCTGCATGGTAAAAATCTGCCTGAAAACCGTTATTGTTGTAAAATTTGGCGATCTCAGCCGTTTCCTTCCGGCTGCGCACATAAACAATGCCGCTGCCTTTTACGCCATGGGCGATATCCAACAACCTGCGCATTTTATCCTCTTCATTCAATACCGAATAGCTGATGTTCTTCCGCTCAAAGCTTTTGCGGAATACGTTACCCTGCTTAAAGTGCAGCTTTTGCTGGATGTCCTCCTGTACTTCCGCCGTTGCCGTGGCGGTAAGCGCCAAAACAGGCACATCGGGGTGCAGCTCGCGCAGATCAGCAATATGCAGATACGGCGGACGGAAATCATAACCCCATTGCGAGATACAATGCGCTTCGTCAACGGCTATCAAATTCACGTTCATGTATTTGATGCGCTCGCGTACCAGCTCACTCATTAAACGCTCAGGCGAGAGATACAGGAACTTTACCGGCTTGTAAATGCAATCATCCAGCGCAATATCGATCTCCCGTTTGCTCATGCCGGATGCAACGGATACCGCTTCAATGCCCTTGGCCTTCAGGTTTTCCACCTGGTCTTTCATCAGCGCAATCAGCGGCGAAACGACGATACATAGGCCATCTTTCGCCAATGCGGGTATCTGGAAGCATATGGATTTACCGCCGCCGGTTGGCAGTAATGCCAGCGTATCATGGCCCAGCAAAACGGATTGTATGATCTCCTCCTGCATCGGCCTGAAGCTGTCGTGGTTCCAGTATTGTTTGAGGAGCTCTTGGAGGGTCATGAGGGTTGGTGAGTGGTTGATCGGGTGGATTAAGTGAGTAGTTAGTTAAAGCGGAATATGCATAAATGTTTTGATATAGCTAAATGATTATTTATTAAATTTGTTAAAAATGAGTAATTATGATAGCAATTGATATCAGGGAAAAGCTACACGAGTACATAGATACCAGCGATGAAAAATTGCTAAAGCTGATGTTGGCATTGGCTAAAGAATACAACGACGATGATGATATCGAGTTTTCCGCCGAGGAAATCAGGCTGCTTGATGAACGCCATGAAAAGTATTTAAAAGGCGAAACCACTTTACATACGTGGGAGGAAGTAAAAAAAGCCATTTTAGATAAAGGCAATAGATGAGCTATAATTTACTGATCCTTAAAGATGTATGGATTGAAATAGAAAATGCATACGATTGGTACGAAGGACAAAAAGAGGGTTTAGGCGATGATCTTTTAGAAGAAATTGAAGCTTGTTATGATCGTCTTATAGAAAACCCTGAACGTTATCCACATATAAATGACCGCTACAGGCGAATAAGAACTAACCGTTTCCCATATTTGGTGCTATATAAAATACAAGGAAAAACAGTTATTATAAACAGGGTTCGTCATATCAAACAAAGGCCACTGTAGGCTTCCATTTCACTTAAATGTGACAAAACCAAAACTATCATATTCCTTCAATAGTTTTAACTTCGCACCATATTTACATTGACCTGCGAATGAAGTTCTTATCTATACCCCTGTTCCTGCTGTTAATCGCGCTTAACGCAAGCGCCCAGAAATGGAATGTTGAAACTCCTCCCGGTACTTCCAAAAAAGTAACCATCACTACCGACGAAGGCACGTGGATGAATCTCGACGTTAGTCCGGATGGTAAATACATCGTTTTCGATCTGCTGGGCGATATCTACAGCATGCCCATTACCGGCGGCAAAGCTACGTTGCTGGCCGGCGGCAAAGCATGGGAGATACAGCCGCGGTTTAGTCCGGATGGTAAATCCATCTCCTACACCAGCGACAAGGAAGGCGGCGACAATATCTGGGTGATGAGCGCTGATGGCAGCGACAAGCATTCTGTTACACACGAAAATTTCAGGCTGTTGAATAATGCTTCATGGACTCCCGACGGTATGTACCTGGTTGCCCGTAAGCACTTTACCAATACCCGTTCGCTGGGTGCCGGCGAAATATGGATGTACAGCAAATTTGGCGGAGACGGCATACAACTTACCAAACGCAAGGATGACGAGCAGGATGCGGGCGAACCGGTCGTTTCGCCTGACGGAAAGTTTGTTTACTGGAGCGAGGACGTTACGCCCGGCCCTCATTTTCAATATAATAAAGACCCCAATAGCGGGATTTACGCAATAAGAGGATTAAACCTGCAAACCGGCGAGATATTTACGGTTGCAAATGGCGGCGGCGGTGCATGCCGTCCGCAATTATCGCCTGACGGTAAACTAATGGCTTTTGTAAAGCGCGTAAGATTGAAATCTGTCATCTACTTGCATAACATGGCAACCGGCGAGGAGTGGCCGGTTTACGACGATCTCTCCCACGATCAGCAGGAAACCTGGGCCGTATTTGGCGTATACCCGAATTTCGCGTGGATGCCTGATAGTAAGGGCCTTGTCTTTTATGCGAAGGGTAAGATTTGGAGTTTGGATATCAATTCACTTACTGCAACCAATATTCCTTTCGAAGTAACCTCGCAGCAAACCATTAGCGATGCGCTGCACTTCCCGCAAAAAGTTTTCCAGGATGAGTTTACCGCGAAGATGATCAGGCAGCTGACCACCTCGCCTGATGGGAAGACGGTGGCTTTTAATGCAGCCGGATACATCTACACCAAGACTTTGCCTGATGGCGTGCCGCAACGCATCACCAGCACAAACGACCTTGAATATTCGCCGTCTTTTAGTCCGGATGGTAAATCGCTGGTCTATATCGATTGGACAGATGAGCTGAAGGCATCGATAAATAAGATCGACCTTACCACCCGCATCGTATCCCGGCTTACCGTAGATAAAGGTTTTTATTACACGCCTAAATTCTCCAACAAAGGTGATAAGATCGTTTTTGTAAAAGGCGTAGGTAACGACGACCTGGGCTTTTCCTTCGGCACCAACCCGGGCATTTATGTGATGCCGGCAACAGGCGGTACACCTAAAATGGTGACCAGCGACGGTATAGAACCACAATTCTCTACCAACGATACCAAGCTGCTTTACCAAAGTGAAGATGGCGGTAAAAAGTCATTCATGGTGATGGATACCACAGGCGCTAATCCGCATGAGCTGTATACATCAAAATACGCCACACAATTTTGCCCAAGTCCGGATGGTAAATGGATGGCATTTACCGAGCTGTTCAACTGCTACATTACCCCGATGGTGATGACCGGCAACGCGCAGGATCTTTCTGCGAGCAACAAGGCCATCCCGCTAACCAGGATCACTAAAGATGCAGGCACTTACCTGCATTGGAGCAAGGACAGCCAAAGTATTATGTGGACGCTGGGCCCCAAATATTATTCGAGAAACATTACTACGGTTGCCAATCCGAATGCCAGCGATACGACGGGCGTTGATATCAACCTGAAAATAAAAGCGGATGTACCCGATGGCAAGGTGGCATTTAAGAACGTACGCATCCTTACCATGAAGGATGATGAAGTGATCGAGAACGGCACTATCGTCATCGACCAAAATAAGATCAGCGCGATAGGCAAAGCCACAGACGTACAGGTACCTGCCGACGCCAAAGTTTACGATATGGCCGGCAAAACTATTATGCCCGGCATTGTGGATGTGCACGCGCATCTGCATCCAAGTCCGGATGGTATTTCGCCGCAGCAGGACTGGAACTATTTTGCCGACCTGGCGTTTGGCGTGACCACCGCGCATGACCCATCAACCAATACCGAAATGGTTTTCAGCCAGGCGGAAATGGTGAGGGCCGGGCGCATGATCGGCCCAAGGATCTACTCTACAGGCACAATTCTTTATGGTGCCGATGGCGATTTTAAAGCTGTGATCAATAGTTTGGATGATGCCCGTTCCAACCTCCGCAGGTTAAAGGATGTTGGCGCACTCTCGGTAAAAAGCTATAACCAGCCGCGCCGCGAGCAGCGCCAGCAGATCATTGCTGCTGCCCGCGAACTGCAAATGGAAGTAGTACCTGAAGGCGGCTCGACCTTTGAAACCAACATGAACATGATCCTAGACGGGCATACCGGTATCGAACATAATATCCCGGTTTGGCCTGTTTATAAAGATGTGATCTCGCTTTGGAACAACAGCAAAACCGGCTATACGCCGACATTGATCGTTTCTTATGGCACACAATTCGGTGAAAATTACTGGTACGACCGTACCGACGTTTGGAAAAATCAGCACCTGTTAACCTTCACACCTCAGTATATTATCGATGGCCGTTCCCGCCGCCGTACTGAATCGGAATATGGCGATTATGGGCATATCGAGGTATCGAAATACGTAAAACAGATCAGCGACGGCGGTACAAAGGTAAATCTTGGCGCCCATGGGCAATTGCAGGGCTTAGGCGATCATTGGGAACTTTGGATGCTGGCTCAAGGCGGCATGACACCGCTTCAGGCAATCCGCTGCGCAACGATAAACGGCGCCTCTTATTTAGGAATGGATAAAGAGATCGGCTCGTTGGAAGTAGGCAAACTTGCCGACCTAATCGTGCTAAACGATAACCCGCTGGATGATATTCGCAACAGCGATCATATTAAATACGTAATGGTGAACGGCAGGTTGTATGACTCAGAATCGATGAACGAAATTGGCAACCATGATAAGCCACGCCTGCATTTCTGGTGGCAAATGACGCATGGGGAGACGTTGAATATACCGGTTGGGAATGTGCAGACGTATCAGTATATGGAGGAAGATGAATAATATGCAAATAAATGCTTGACACGCGACACGTTTCAGGTTACATTTGTATATATGATCTTGACCATACGCCATAAAGGTCTAAAGCTATACTTTGAAAAAGGAGATGCGTCTAAGCTGCAACCTCAGCATATAACTAAGATCAGGTTGATTTTAACCCGATTACATGCAGCTAAATCTATTAGTGACATGAATGTACCGGGTTACGGGTTGCATCAACTTAGCGGCGAACTAAAAAGCTTTTGGGCGGTCAAGGTTGATAAGAATTACCGGATCATTTTTCAATTTATTGCGGAAGATGCCCACGAAGTAGATTATTTGGATTATCATTAACGGAAGGATAAGAAATGAATATGTTTGACCCCGCCCATCCGGGTGAATTAATACGCGAAACATTAGACGGTTTACAGGAAGAAACCGGAATGAGACTAACCGTTGAAAAGGTTGCTACGGGTTTAGGAACAACCCGGAAAACATTATCGGCAATTATCAATGGGAAGCAAAGCATTAGCCCTGAAATGTCCTTGCGATTAAGTAAAGCGTTTGATACTACACCAGAATTTTGGTTGCACGCACAGGAAAATTATGACCTTGCACAGGCACGTAAAAAGGTTGATATTAAGGAAGTAACGGTTTTTTGGCACCGGCAAATCGCTTAGACTTTTTAAATCCGTTTTAACCCCGGTTCCCTATATCCCTCTCCTCTTCATCTCCTTTACAATCAAACTCAGCTCGCGGCTCATTTGGCCGGCTATGGCTGTGTTCTCCTGCGCACGGCGGAAGAGGTAGGGTAAAACCGCTTTTATAGGGCCGTATGGCACATACTTGGCAACGTTATAACCTGCATCGGCAAGATTAAAGCTCAGGTTATCGCTCATGCCTAATAGTTGCGAGAAATATACGTGCGGATTTTTCGGGTCGATATTCTTATCGCCGATCAGCTCGGCAAGCAGCTGGCAGCTGCGCTCGTTATGCGTACCGGCGACGATGGCAATACGGTCGATGTGTTTTATGCTGAACCGGATGGCTTCATCATAATCTTTATCGGTAGCCTCTTTGTTGAGCTGTATAGGCGATGGATAGCCCATTTCTTCGGCACGTTTGCGTTCTTTCTCCATGTATGCGCCGCGTACGATCTTTGCACCTAGAATAAAGTTATCATCTACCGCCTGCTCGTAATCTTTTTTAATCGACTCCAGCTTATCGTGGCGGTACATTTGGTAGGTATTGTAAACAATGGCGTGCGTTTTATTAAAGCGCTCCATCATGTCAAGCGCCAGCAGGTCGATTGTTTTTTGGATCCAGGTTTCTTCGGCGTCAATCATTACCGGGATGCCTTGTTTGTGGGCTTTCTCGCAGATAGTTAATACCCTGCTTTGCACTTTGCGCCATTCTGATTTTTCGGTAACGGAGAGTTCATAACCTGCATCCAGTTTTTCAAGTAAAGAAAAGCGGCCCACGCCAGTAATCTTGAATACCGTTATTGGTACAGCTTTCACATCTTTAGCTGCACGCTCAATGGTACGGATGATCTCGTCGCGGGTATTGTCAAAAACGGCTTCCTCATCTTCTCCTTCTATCGAGTAATCGAGGATGGTGCCTACGCCGCCTGTGCTGAGATTTTTGATGGTATTATCACACTCCAGTATGGTTTCGCCGCCGCAAAAATGCTTGAATATGGTGGCTTTGATGAGTCGTTTGATGGGTAGGCCTATCGCCATTGCAAAATTGGTGATCGGCGGGCCAATGCTAACCAAAAAATTGACATTAATCGCCCGGAAGAGCCAGTAAGCTCTTTTCAGGTCAGGATTTGAGGAATGTCGAAAAGCGACCTCAGTATTTTCAAAAGAAAGATTACGGGTCGGGGATGCTTTTCGGTCAGTTAAATTGGAAAGCATAAATGCAAATGTAGAAAATACCTGATAACATCATCCAATATTCTGCGAATAGTTTATTTTTGCCGCACCATGATTGAATTTAAACTGGAAGGTGATCATATCCCCATGATACAACTGTTAAAAGCAACCAACCTGGTGCAAACCGGAGGAGAAGCGCAAATAGTTGTTAGTGAAGGCTTAGTAAAATACAACGGCCAGGTTGATTACCGCAAACGCCTTAAAGTACGCCAGGGCGACACGGTTGAATTTGAGAACAACAAGATCGTGGTGATATAATTATGAATACCCTGCAAAGCATAGATTACCCTATATTTTTTAACGATAGCCTTACCGAATTGGTAAATTTTATACAGAAAGGTAGCTACTCGCGCTTTTTTGTTTTGACGGATGAGAATACCGGAAAATATTGCCTGCCGCTATTGAAGGAAAAGATAGATAACTTCAACAATTTTGATATCATCGAGATCAATGCCGGCGAGGAAAGCAAGGATATTGACTTTTGCATTGGTGTGTGGAAAATGCTGATCGACTTCGGTGCTGATCGTAAAAGTTTAATGATAAACCTTGGCGGGGGTGTTGTTAGCGACCTTGGCGGTTTCGCAGCTTCAACGTTTAAGCGGGGGATTGATTTCGTGCATGTACCCACTACCCTGCTCTCGCAGGTGGATGCTTCGGTTGGCGGCAAAACCGGGATCGATATCGACAGCATCAAAAACATCATCGGCACTTTCACTCAGCCAAAAGCTGTATTTATCGCGCATGAATTTCTGGAATCCTTGCCCGACAGGCAGATATTATCTGGTCTTGCTGAAATGCTGAAACACGGGCTGATCTGCGATGCGGCTTACTGGAATAAACTTAAAGAAAGCAACCTGAGCCATCCATCTCAGGAACTGATCCATCGCTCGGTTGAGATAAAGAATGACGTGGTAATTGCCGATCCGAAGGAAATGGGTATCCGCAAAAGCCTTAACTTCGGTCATACCGTTGGTCATGCGGTAGAAACCTGGTCTTTGATGCATGATGAAGGCGATCACTTGTCGCACGGCGAAGCAATTGCGATCGGGATGATCTGCGAAGCATGGCTGTCATGGAAAAAGATAGGCTTATCCGAAGCTGAGTTGAACGAGATCGTAACCGTGCTCAGCGGCCTGTATCCAAGGTACGTCGTTGCGGAATCGGCTAATGAAGAACTGTATTCCATCATGCAAAAAGACAAAAAGAACCAAAATGGCCGCATAAATTGCACGCTGCTGGCAAAAATAGGGCAATATAGTATTGACAATATTTGCACAGAAGCTGAACTTTGTGAAAGTTTAAGCTACTATTCAACTTTATAATACCGTATAAACGCAATAACAGCCTGAACTGAAATATGAATCTCCCACGATACGCATATTACGCGTCCGCAGATCAACAATATTTCAGCTTTTATAGTGAAGGACCTAATGGCCGTATAAAGAAGGTGGTGGTTTACTCAAAAATGAGCAACGAGCCAGAAGTATACAATTTAGCCTTTGGCGATGAAAATCCCGACACCCATCAAATTAATGATGATGTAAGAAGCAACAACAATGACCGGGATCTTGTGCTTGCTACGGTAGCCATAACTGTTAATGAATTTTCCGAAAAACACGGCAATCATTACATTTATGCGGTCGGAGGAACACCGGCCAGAACAAGGTTGTACCAGATGAGCATTTCACGTTTAATCGACGAGATAAGACAGGATTTTGAAATACTCGGCTATAAAGATGATAACTGGCATGAGTTTGAAACCAATGTAAATTATGAGGCGTTTTTGGTGAGGCGCAAATAATTTTATATTTTTGATATAAAAATAAAAGCGATATGGCATCTAAGAAGCAAGCAGCCGATATAGTAAAAGGATTTGGCCCTCCGAGCAAGGATGAGACGGTAAAGAGCTATGCGAATGATCCTTTTGTTTTAGAAAAATTGGAAAAGGCCAAGGAATTTCTTAACAAACATCCCATCCCGGAACATTTGTTGAAGAGGTAGAATAATTATTGATCAGAACCAGCTCTTATAAAAAGTTCTGAAAGAACTTGCGATGACGATTTAGTCAATGAAAGTTTAAGCTACTATGCCTCACTTTAACATTTCGCATTTTGATCACCGCGAATATGCGGTAATTTTGCTGGTAGCACTGCTGGTGGTGCTCACGCTGGCTGAGATGTGGCTAAGCTACCGCGAGGACAAGCATTTTTATGAGAAGCGGGATACTTTCACCAATATTTATCTTACTACGCTCGCATTCTGTATCAACCTGGCATTTAAATTTCTCACCTTTTTTGTGCTCGACTTTGCCTGGCAGCACCATTTCTTTATGATCACCAATCCCTGGCTATACTGGATAATCCTGGTTATAGCGCAGGACTTTTTGTATTGGGTGCTGCATTACGTAGGGCATTACTCACGCATTTTTTGGGCGATGCATGTTACGCATCATTCGTCGGAACATTTTAATCTTACCACCGGTTTTCGTTCAACTGTTTTCGAGCCGCTTTACCGAGCATTTTTCTATGTACCGCTTGCGCTGGTTGGCTTTAGCGCAATAGATATTTTATATGCCTATTTGCTCACGCAGCTTTACGGCAACATCGTACATACTCAATACGATATCAAGCTGCCCAAATGGTACGGCCGGATCTTCGTAACGCCCTCCCACCACCGGGTGCATCACGCATCAAACATACCCTATCTCGATAAAAATATGGGGATGATGTTTATCATATGGGACCGGCTATTCCATACCTTCAAAGAAGAAAACCTGCCTGAGCCCATCAAATATGGTTTGACTAAACAGCCCGAAAATATGGGGCCGGTGAATATCCTTTTTCATGAGTGGAAAGCTTTACTACACGATGTAAAACATGCGCCAGGCATAAAAAACAAATTGCTTTACCTTATTAATCCGCCCGGGTGGAGCCATGATGGCAGCACACAAACCGCACGAATGCTGCAACGGGAATACGAACAGCAAACCCATTAATTCCTGCCGGTATACCGGTGCCATTAACATAGGAATCCATTTATTCTTCTTTACAATCATCTGTATCAAAGGCTGTTGCAAGCTTAAAGCAATTGTAACAATCCCGTCACACTTCTCAAATTAACATTCAGGAAAGATTCATGCCTTATCTTTAAAAGATTGAGATTTTTTGCAACAAAATGATTGTAAATCAGTCTTATATATAAACGCATAGTGATTGCCCGGGGCAAATCTGCTCTTTGATAAGTGTAGCAGATCACCAGGGTATACTATAAATCGAAAAACATTTTATGTTTTTCTCATGAATGGCTCCCTGTGGATTGAGACGCAGGGGGCTTTTTTATTGATAATAAGTGAGGTAAATGTCAACTATTTAGCTGACCGGATAAAATAATTTTACTGATAATCAATCATTTACCCCAATAAAACAGGCATCAGCTACATAAAATAAACCTATCTATTGTAACGTACGTTTTTAATACATACCTTTGATATATGTTAAATAAGAAAGATACCGGAAACGCGATGGTGCCCACCAAAACAGAGCTGGATGTGCTGCAGGTTTTGTGGCAATATGGCCCGTCGACTGTGCGGTTTGTGCACGAAAAACTGAACAAGCAGAAGGAAGCGGTAATCTACACCTCTACCCTGAAACTGATGCAGACGATGAAGGAAAAAGGCATGCTCGACCGTAACGAAGACCAGATGAAACATGTCTACAGTGCAGTGCTGAAAGAGGATAAAGTGAAAGGCAACATGCTCGACCGTTTTATGGACAATATGTATAACGGATCGCCGAGCAGCCTGATGATGGCGCTGCTGGGCAACGATAAAACATCTGCCGAGGAATTGCAAAAAATAAAAGACCTGCTCAATAAAATGTAATAACACAACCATGCAACTCACAGCAATAACCACCGCACAGCATTTTATACAGGCATTCAGCTGGATGCTGATCCATTCGTTGTGGCAGGGCTTATTGCTTTCGGTTATTGTTGGCGCATTGCTTACAGCCGGTAAAAAGGCATCGGCGGCGGTGCGGTATAACCTGGTGCTTGTACAATTACTGTTGTTTGTTGCTGCATGTGCCGGTACTTTTTTGTGGGAATGGTGCAAAGCCCCTGTGCAATATACCGGCATCCATTTTGATGCCACGCCTGCAACTGATACTGCCTCATCCCTAAAAACCTTTACAAATAGTTGCATTGCTTATTTTACGGCCAACTCGCCTGTTATTGTCCTGGTGTGGTTTATTATGTTCCTGGTACGCACCGTGCGAATAATGGGGAGCGCTTTGTTTATCAGCAGGGCAAGGCACCGTTTTATATACCGGCCATCGGATGAATGGAAAGCAAAGGTTGATATGTTTTGCGATAAATTGCAGCTGAAACGCGCTGTGCAGTTGCTTGAATCGGGCTATGTGAATATTCCAATGGTTATCGGTCACCTTAAGCCTGTTATCCTTATCCCTATCGGCCTGCTTGCCGGTTTGCCTGCCGGGCAGGTGGAGGCTGTTTTGCTACATGAGCTGGCGCACATCCGTCGTAACGACTACGTGGTTAATTGCCTGCAAACCATTGTAGAAACGGTTTTCTTCTTCAATCCCGGCCTGTTGTGGATCTCCTCGGTATTGCGTGATGAACGCGAGAACTGCTGTGACGACATCGCGCTTGCGCAAACCAAAAACAAAAAAGAGTTTGTACAAGCCCTCATCAGTTTTAAAGAATATGCGCTTGAACGCAAAAGCTATGCCGTAGCGTTCCCGGGGGATAAGAACAGCCTGCTCAACCGTGCAAGCCGGATCCTGTACAATCAAAACAAAGCATTGGGCCGGGGAGAAAAAGCATTTTTCCTTGCCGGGATCTTAGTGCTTTTTATAGTTGTTGGCACTGCATCTATCGCTCAAATGCATACAACACGTAAGCTAATATTAAAGCAGGATACCGTTTTAAAATCAAGAGCGAATACGTTAACATTTAAAGTGGATACGTTTCGCCGCGTGTCGAAGACTGCTCCTATCCTGCATTATGATATAAAACGCGAAAAAGTTAAAAAACCGCAGCATAAAACTGCTCAAACCGGTATCCAGGATTTCGAGAAGCCGGTAATCAGAGATCAGCCAGTGCAAAAAAATAACGCCGACGAGTTCCAGGCTAAAAGAGACCAGGCACAAGCAATGAAAGACCAGCAACAAGCGATAGCTGATCAAGTGCAGGCGCTAAAAGATCAAATACAAGCAAAAAAAGACGAGGAAGAAGCGAAAAAAGCCCAGGAAGCTGCAGCCCGCGACCAGATATCGGCAAGAAGGGATCAGGATGCAAACAAAAGAGACCAACAAGAGGATATCGATAACAAGCTTGCCGAACAAAGAAACAGGGATGCTTTAATAAGAAACGAGCAGGCTGTGAAAAGAGACCAGGAATCGGACAAAAGAAACCAGAATGTTTCAGTTCAGGATCAACCTGAAAGCGATCAGCAGAATAGTGACAGGATAAAAAATGACCTGTCACAAGCCCAATATATTGAAGCAAAAACAAAAAACAAGCAGGTAAAATCACGATTTATTGAGGGGCAGACAAAACAAAACCCTGTGCAGATTAAACAAGAGCGTGCAAAAGCTAAAATGGCAGAACAAATAGCCCGCCAAAAGAAACAGGAAGTTACGAAGGATAGTTCGACGAATGTAGATATGAGCATGCGTATGGATATGAAGGTTCAGTAATATTTAAATATACCCGCCGGGCGATAAACGCGGTATGCGCAACCTGCCTAAACCCGGTAATTTATAATCAAATCATCATTACCGTTTTTTAAAACTGCCTTGTGCAGACGGGAATGCTATTGTCTAAATTTTAATCTCAAAAACAGCAAGAAATGAAAACTAATTATTTAAAGATCAGTGCATTAAGCATAGCCTTATTTGCATTTACCATCGGCGCTAAAGCCCAACAGGCTAATTCGGACAGCCATCATACCAGTGACATGACAGAGCGTACCAAAACCGGTGAAAAGCGCGAAAGCATCAATACCGACTGGAATGGAAAACAGTATTCCATGACGCTCATCAACAACAAAATGACCGAGCTATCTGTAGATGGCCAAAAAATAGCAGCGGCCAACTGGAACCAATACAGTACCGCTATCTCGGCTATAAAAGAGCAATTGCGGAAGGACCGCATACAGGCGTCAAAAGACCAGGTGCAGGCGCTAAAAGACCAGATACAGGCTAAAAAAGATGAGGAAATGGCAGCCCGCGACCAGGTGCAAGCCAAAAAAGAAGAAAAACAGGCAAAGCTGGCCCAGGAACAGGCCGCGCGCGACCAGGGGGAGGCTAAGAGAGACCAGGAACAAGCCGTGCGTGACCAGGAACAGGCAGCCCGCGACCAGGTGCAGGCTAAGCGGGATGAAGAACAGGCATTGCGCGACCAGGAGCAGGCGAAAAGAGACCAGGAAGCTGCCGCTGCCGACCAGCGCCTGATGAAGCAACTGGTAGAAGACCTGGTAAAGGATAAGATAGTGCCCGACGAAAAGAGTGTGCACAGCGTGGTCATAAACAACGAAAGCCTGACAGTGAACGACATTAAACAGCCGGATGATGTTTTTAAACGCTACAAAGAGAAGTACAATCGCTTTGCCAACGGCAATTTCACTTTCAATCACGATGGTTCTAACGAGAGTATCCGTACCGAAAAAATCACAAAATGATCACCTAAAAACCCAATACCATGAAAAAGTTAAAAATAGCTATCGTACTGGCGCTGCTGCCGCTGCAATTTGTAGCCGCGAAAAGCCCGCAAAAAAATGACGACGGGGTATTTACCCCAACCCATGCAATAGACACTTATATAGATGCAATGGTGCGTGGGAGGCTCAATGGCTTTGATGCAGTTATCGACGGATCGGCGAAATTCACGATGCTTATCAGCAAAAACCGCCTCAACAGCTTTGATAAAAAGCAAATGCTGACTTTTATGAACGTGATAAAAGACACAGAATTAGACTGTACCGTAAACACAGGTATTATACAAAACACGCCTGATATGGTAGTGGCCAAAGTAGATATGAAGTTTGCAACATTTACACGCAGCAACTATGTAAGCATGGCCAATACCCATAGCGGCTGGAAGATCATAAACGTATATTCGGTATTTAACCAGGTTAAGTAGTGGATATTAAAATTACGTTTAGTTTTTGATAAGTACTCCCTCCCGCTGGTTACGGGAGGGATTTTTTATGTGGAATTAACCATTCCGGATATTATCTGGCACTACTGCAAAGGCAAAGTGAACCAAAACACAGATCCTTCGCCCAACTTACTCTCTACACCGATCTCACCGCCATGTTTCTTTATTATTTCTGCGCAGATATATAAACCAAGCCCTAATCCTTTATACGCTTTACTGGTATGATCTGCACGATAATAGCGGTCGAAAAGATAAGGTAGATTTTCATGCGGTATCCCCGGGCCATTATCCCGCACAGATATTCTTGCGCGGTCACCTAAGTTCTCTGCTTTCAGATAGATTTCTTTGGAGTCCGGCGCATATTTTACTGCGTTATTAACCAAATTAATGATCACCTGCTCAATACGGTCTTCATCTGCATGTACTATCAATTCCCCGTCCCCCTCTACTATTAATTCATGTTTTCCGGCCAGCCGGACATGATTGCAGGTGAGGTTCAGCAGTTCGGCGATAGTGAAATCTGATCTTCCAAGCTGTAATTGTCCTTCAGAAATGCGATTTACATTGAGCAGGTCGTCCACCAGTGTGCTCATCTTTTCCATGCTCCTGCTGCACTGTTCAATCAGCTTATGATGCATCGGGGAAAATGGCTTTTCCTTTATGCGGTCGAGCAATTGCAAAGCAGCCCTCAAGGCGGTAACAGGTGTTTTTAACTCATGGCTGGCGATGCTCAGGAAATCGTCTTTTTGTTGTTGTAAGCGTTTTAATTCGGTTATATCCAGCAAAGTGCCTAAAATCCGCGTCACTTCACCGTCTTTTAAATAATACTGACCGGTAACCCGTATCCAGTGAATGGCGCCACCTTCATATATTATTCTTGCTTCGTAAAATAGTTTTCCCGTTGTATTAGCTTCCAGATGCGCTTCTTTTCTTTTGTCGTTATCATCCGGATGAATAGCTGATATATAGTCATCCAATTTTGCCGGTGCCGTAAGATTAAATATTTTATCAAATCTTTCTGATGTAGTGATAGTGCCATTGATCATGTCAACATCATAAGTGCCGATATCTGCTGCCTCTACGGCCAGCCTTACCCGCGCCTCCATTTCTTCTACCTTGCGCCTTGACATTACTTTATCCGTAACATCAACTCCCAGCATCATTATCGCATCTACAATACCATCAGCCAGTTTTATCGGCTCATACACAAAATCAACAATCACCAATTCCGGTTTGCCATCTTTAACCAGTAACAATTCGTGCTCATTGGCATAAAATGGTATACCCGTATCAATCACATCGTTCATCAGGGGTGCATAAACCCTGGCAATTTCGGGCACTGCTTCCCATATTGTTTTTGCTTCAAATTCTTTACGCTGCTTGCCTACCATTTCCAGGTAGCGGTCATTCACTTCCTGTATCTGCAAATCGCCTGACCTGATCACACATATACTTACCGGCGCCTGCATCACCAGGCTCCGGAAGCGATTATCGCTTGAAATCAGTTTTTGATTCAATGCGGCCAGTTTCAGCAGGTTGCGGCGTGTTTCCAGCTTATCCACCACTTGCTTGGCCACAATTTTCAGCGCGTCTACCTGCCCCTCGTTCAGTTGCCGAACTTCGTTATCTATTACACATAAGGTGCCTAAAGCAAAGCCATCTGTATTTACAAGCGGCACACCGGCATAAAATACAATGTGAGAATTGCCGGTAACGTAAGGGTTTCCTGCAAAGCGCTCATCCTTTGTGGCATCCTCAACAATCATCAACGGGTCGGGGGCTGCAATGGCATGCGAGCAAAAAGAATATTTTCTCGGTGTTTCACTTATGGGGACCCCTTTATGGGATTTGAACCATTGCCTGTCTTTATCCACCAGGCATACCATGGCTATGGGCGTTCCGCATATGGCCGCAGCTAAAGTGGTCAGTTCATCAAAATCCACCTCTTCGGCAGTATCCAGGATATAATAGGAATAAAGAGAAGCGATACGCTCCGCTTCGTTAACAGGCAAAGGGAATGACAGAGGATCGGCAAAAACTCTCATACGCATCGGCAATTAGGGGGGTATAAACTAAAGATCGGCAATAATTCCCCTTAATAAGTATCTGTATTGGAGAATAATAGGTTAAAGGTATATATATAAATCGGCTAAGTACTAATCCGATATAATTATTACACTAACGGGGTTTTCCTCGTCAGTTTAAGGTCGCTTATCCCCCATTCCTGCAGAATGCCTATTACGGGCATTAACGTAAGGCCATGTACGGTTAGCTTATATTCTACCCTCGGCGGTATTTCGGGGTAAATTATACGCTCCAATATGCCGTCTTCTTCCAGTTCGCGCAGCTGGTTCACCAGCATTTGTTTACTGATAAGCGGCAAAGCCCTTTTTAATGAACTGAAGCGGTTTACGTTTTTGCTCACTGCATAGATGATCAGGATCTTCCATTTGCCGCCTATCTTGTCGATTTTCGCACGCAGTTCCGAAAGCGCATCTTTTACGTCAATGTCTTTGATCTCCGGTTTACGCAAAACCAGGTGATCAATGATCTCGCTCAATGCACCCGGGGTAACCTGTTGTGCAGCGTCGGTCCATGCAACAGACGGGTCGATGTGCGATTCGATCATCAGGCCCTGCATATCCAAATCAAGCGCTTTTTGCGATACGTAGCCGATCAGTGCGCGGTTGCCGGTAATGTGGCTTGGGTCGCAGATGATAGGCAGTTCAGGCGCCAAAGTTTTCAGGTTGATGGCGATATCCCACATCGGTTCGTTACGGAAGCCTGTTTTCTCGAATGAAGAGAAACCGCGGTGGATAGCAGCCAGTTTAGTGATACCTGCGTTATTGATACGCTCCAAAGCGCCGATCCACAACGACAGGTCAGGGTTTACCGGGTTTTTTACCATTACGGGTACGTCAACACCTTTAAGGGCGTCAGCAATTTCCTGTACGGTGAACGGGTTCACGGTCGAACGTGCGCCAACCCAAAGGATATCTACGCCGGCTTTTAAAGCTTCTTCAACGTGTTTGCCGGTTGCAACTTCTACTGTCGTTGGCAGGCCGGTTTCTTCCTTGGCGCGTTTCAGCCACTCAAGGCCGATGCTGCCAATGCCTTCAAACTCACCCGGACGGGTACGTGGTTTCCAGATGCCTGCACGCAGCGCTGTAACTTTTCCGGTTGCGGCTAATAAATGGGCAGTAGCCACCAGTTGGTCTTCAGTTTCGGCGCTGCAAGGGCCTGCTATCAGTAACGGTTCATGTTTCGCCTGTATCCAGGTATTAAGCGGTTGTATGTTTAAATTCAGTTTCATGGTGTTTTTTTTGTCGGAAAGTCCGGAAGTCCGAAAGTCCGCAAGTTTGTTGATAGTTATATTTTCTATTTGTTAAATTTTATCAGTGATTTTCTTAATCTTCCGGACTTTCGGACTTTCCGACTTCCGGACTAAATTCTTTCCGTCTCCCCGACTTTCTCCCTTCATCCCAACTTCCTCACATTTATGTATTTTCTTTTCACTTTATCCGGGCTTAGCAGCTTTTGTTCAGGTTCTTCCTGGTATCGCTCATATTCACCCAGTATGTTAAAATTGTGGGTGTATTTCAGTATCTGCTTTATGGCGCTGTCGTACTGCTTGGTATCGCTCCACTCCACGTCTACATAAAAATTGTACTCGTTGCGCTTACCCAAAACCGGCATGGATTGGATCTTGCTCATGTTCAGATCTTGCTCCGCGAAGATATTCAAAACCTTGGCCAGCGAACCTACCTTATTGCTCACCTGGAAACACAGCGAGGCTTTGTTAGCTTTTGGCTTTACGCTGTTTTCGTGATGGGTAATGATCAAAAAACGGGTAAAGTTCTTTTTGTTCGATTCGATTCGGCGCTCCATCACTTCCAGTCCGTACATATTAGCTGCAAGCATATTGGCTATAGCTACCGTATCGGTTAGTTGTTCATCGTGGATGCGTTTGGCGCAGGCGGCAGTATCGCTGCTTTCCACCAGCTTTAAATGCGGGTATTCGTCAAAAAAATCGATGCATTGGCGGAGTGCGATGGGGTGCGAGGTAACATACTTCACATCCTCGAACTTTACGCCCGGCAATGCCAGCAGGTGCAGCTGGATAGGCAGGTAAACTTCGCCCACTATCAGGAAGCCGTAGCCCATCATCAGCGTATAGTTTGGCAAAATGCTGCCGGCAATGCTGTTCTCGATGGCCATTACCAGGTAATCGGCATCACGGCTTTCCAGCGCCTCGAATGTTTGCTTAAAAGAATTGCACTCGATGGTATCGATATCCTCGCCGAAATACCTGAACGCGGCTTCTTCGTGGAAGGATGCTTTGATACCCTGGATGGCAACTCTTGTTTTTTCTGATTTCATAAATCCCTTTAAAGCAAAAAATCCCGGCTTTTCGGCCGGGACTTTCTAATTTTGTTATGTTGTTGTTAACACATATTAGTCCCGGCTCTTACTGTTAAAGTAAAAGTAGTAACCGTAAAAAAATGTGCCGTTAAAATTCATCTCTTTTTATTGTGCCGTAAATGTACGGTAAAAAAGGAATTTGTCAATAGAAAATTTTATTTTTCTAAAAATAGATATCCGGAACCGAATTTTATTTGGAGGGATAATCCCACCCAAAGCGTCATGGCGAGGAACGAAGCCATCTCTGCGTTTACAATTCACTAAAACGGAAACTCGTTGGCTGACGTCATTTAACAAACTTTTTACTCCGTGATTTGCATGTGCAGGGTTGGCTTCGTTCCTCGCCATGACGGTCTAATCTCTATCCCCTCACCAACGGCAACTGCAAATTCGTCGGCCTGTTTTCCGGCTTATCAAATGGGCGACCGTCTACATTCTTGCTGCCGTTAAATAACAGGTTATCGTAAATATAGACCAGGTCATAATCAATATAAGTTTGTCCTTCAGTTAATCCAAAAGGGATAAACGTTTTGCCTTTTACGTCCTGCATCACGCCAACTTCCCATTTATCCAGTCCGGGTAAAGGTATCCTGTTCACCGCGTCGGCAAAGCCCTGGTGCATCGGCGTTACTTCGTAGGCTTCATCGGCTATGTAATCTACCTTATACGCGCCTTCGGCAATAGGGTGGGACTCCAGCCAGCGGTTATGGCCTTTTATCACGATCTTCACCAGCGGCACTTTACCGTTCGCATCGGCATAGTTCATTACCGTGCATTCAAACCTGTCGCCTTCGGCATACTTGAATATCCGTGAGCAATAAAATGGCTGGATATCGCCTGAGGCATTTTTAGCGATGCTTGGGCGAAGCTCGGTGGTAATGCTTACCCACTCGCCGCCTTGTATAAGTTGTTTGGTTTCGTCAATCGTCATATGATGTATG
>JABDAU010000060.1 GCA_013289045.1 Bacteroidota bacterium
CCTGTTCTTTTATCGCCAGAAACTGGCTGATGTGTTGGGATACAGGTCATATGCCCAATATGCGCTGGTAACCAAAATGGCAGCCCGGCCGGAAACAGTCTGGGCTTTTTTGGATGACCTTAAAGCAAAACTGAATCCACCGGCGGCAAAGGAAATTGAGGAGTTAAAAGATCTGAAAGAACAACAGCACCCCGAGGCTACGGAGCTAAACGCATGGGATGTGTCCTATTATGAAAATCGTTTGCTCGACTCCAAATACAAATTGAATACTGATGAGGTGAAGCAATATTTCGAGATGAATAACGTGATAAACGGGATGTTCCTGGTTTATGAAAAGTTGTTCAATATCAAGATCAGCGAGACACATGGTGTGCCTGTTTGGCAAAGTAAAGTACGCTCATATGAGCTATGGATGGACGGTAAAAAAATGGGAACTTTCTTTCTCGACCTCTACCCCCGCCCAAACAAATACACACATTTTGAAACGGCCAATATCTCCCTGTACCATGCTGAAAACGGCAAAGAAGTACTGCCTGTAGGCACACTGATATGCAATTTTCCGGAAGGCACAGTCGACCAGCCCTCACTGCTTGAGCACCAGGATGTGATCACGATGTTTCATGAGTTTGGTCATCTGATTCATTTCCTTCTTTGCCATCCGGCTATCGCTTCCCAATATTCATTTGCTACCAAAGGTGACTTTGTTGAGGCTCCGTCCCAGTTTCTCGAAAACTTCTGCTGGGATTACAATTGCCTGAAGCTTTTCGCTAAAAACTATAAAACCGGCGAGGTGCTGCCAAAATCGTTATACAACAAAATGAAAGCGGCACAAAACGCAGCTACTGCGCTTCAATATTCAAGGCAGGTGGCGCTCGCCCGGCTTGATTTCACTTATGAGGATCGTTACCATACCGTTGAATCAATAGGTATTGATTCTGTACAAAGAGAGATAATGGACATGCCGCAAGTACGTTTCCCTAAAGGCGATCATTTTATCTGCAGCTTTACCCACTTGAATGGCTATGGCGCAAATTATTATGGCTATTTATGGTCGAAAGTATATGCGCAGGATATTTTTTCGGTATTCGAGAAGCATGGCGTACTTGACCAGGTAACCGGCGTGAAATACCGTAAGGACATTTTACAGGAGGGCGCACAGGTAAACGAAACCAATATGCTATGGCATTTCCTGGGCCGTCAGCCAAATTCTGACGCGTTTTTGAAATCGATAGGATTGTAAACGTTAATTAGAGGTAAAAAAAGACGTCCTCCCGAACTTGTTTCGGGTCTCTCTGATAGTATCGTCATTCATGATTGTTAGATTTGCAGGTGAGATGCTGAATCCCGATAGCTATCGGGACAGCATGACGGTACTATTAACACAACATCAATGCTCGATATACTCATAATAGGCGGAGGCCCAATCGGAATTGCCTGCGGACTGGCAGCACAAAAAGCCGGTCTCAGCTTCCAGATCTTAGAGAAAGGCTGCCTGACAAATTCGCTCTACAACTACCCCTCTACCATGACCTTCTTTTCCACTTCAGAAAAGCTGGAGATTGGCGGAATACCTTTCGTTACTATCAGCAACAAGCCTGTACGTGCCGAAGCGCTGGAATATTATCGCCGGGTAGCGACTTCAAGGGAATTACCGATCAATTTATTTGAGGAAGTTTATAATGTAACGCGGGAAGGCGGTCATTATACCATTACCTCAAGCAAAGCCACTTACCAGTCCAAATACGTGATACTGGCGACCGGCTTTTATGATATCGCTGTAAAGCTTGATATCCCCGGGGAAGATCTGCCAAAAGTAAAGCACTATTACAAAGACCCACACTATTACAGCATGCAAAAGGTTGTGGTTATAGGTTCGAGCAACTCGGCTATCGATGTGGCGTTGGAGACCTACCGCAAGGGCGCTGAGGTGACATTGGTGATCCGTGATGCGGAGGTGAGTCACCGCGTAAAATATTGGGTAAGGCCGGATATTATTAACCGCATAAAGGAAGGTAGCATAAAAGCATATTTCAATTCTAATTTACAAGCTGTACGGCCTGATGAGGTGGACATTGAAACGCCCGAAGGCCTGGTCACCATCCAAAATGATTTCGTAATGGCGATGACCGGTTACAAACCGAATTTCGATTTCCTAAAAAAGTTGGGTATAAAATTATCCGAGGGAAAATTTATTCCGAAGTATGATCCGGAAACTATGGAGACCAATGTACAGGGTTTATACCTTGCAGGCGTGGTTTGCGGTGGTTTGGATACGCATTTGTGGTTTATAGAGAATTCGAGGGTGCATGCGGATATGATCGTGAATAATATTTTGGTAAAGGAAGGTAAGCGGTAGTTGATGCGCTTTAAAGTTTTTATTAATTTTGAGTAAATTAAAAGGTTATGGTTTATAAGCAAGTATTAATTCCGGATAAGAAAAATCATAGCGTTGAGATGCCAGAGAAGTTTTTTGGGAAAAAAGTTGAAGTTACAGTAAAGTCGATAGATAGCGATACAAGTACAGATCACCCTACTCCCCCTATTGGTAATCCGGTTAATATAAACGAACTGTTTGAAAACTTTGGACAAGCGCCGGATTTTCCTTCAGCAGACATCATCCGGCAACAAAGCTGGCCATCAAAATGGTAATATTTGATACCAATATTCTTATTGAGCTTTACCGCGGAAATGTTGCAGTAAAAGAAGAAATCCAAAAAATCAGTTCAGATGTATTCTATATAAGTAGCATAACTGTAGCAGAATTTATCGCTGGTGCAAGAGATAAAGCAGACCTAATAAAAATTGAAAAGCAGCTAAGTAAATATGTATCAATTCCGCTCAATACTGGGATCAATGATATTTTCATTGAAATAATTAAGACTTTAACGCTTAGCCATCGCCCTCAAATTCCGGATGTATTAATTGCCTCAACAGCAATTTATTATAATTTACCACTTTACACGCTTAACAAAAGGCATTTTCAGTATATGCCAGGTATTGAATTATTATAAGCATCTTAATCAAGGCTATCTTTTAATCCTACGAATCATGATTCAGACAACCCGCGTTAGGGATGGCAGCGGATACCGGCCTGTGACTAAGGCTTGTGCAGTATGAGCGTACAGCCCGGCCACAGGCAACGCCCAAAACATCATTTCAAAGCAATATAATCCCCCTCTTTTCCTAATCAACTTACCCAATCCCAACTAATCACATTTTTTCCTTGCATAAATAAAATTAAATGCGAACTTTTGCGCTTTAATTAAAGTGCATAAAAATGAGCCAACAAAGCATTTTATCAGTAATAGCCAGGGCAATATTTGCCAGGGTTGTGCCTGCTTTGTATACACCAGCCCTCGTTTTTTCTCCGTCACGACGAAGGCTTTTTATGCCACGGGTTTAATTACCAAAACTATCCCGTATGAAGTTTAAACCAAACTTCGCTTTCAAAAACTATCTGATCACCTATGGCGTTAAGCCAATACTTAAGGTAATTATTTACAATAATGACTATACAAGATTTTGATATACTGGTTGCAACCGCACAACACGCCGATTATGCGCAGCAGATCTGCGACGAAATGGCCGAGTCGGCAAAGGCGCGCGGTACCGGTATAGCACAGCGTTCGCCCGAATACGTTGCTGATAAAATGCTGGAAGGCAAGGCTGTAATAGCTCTGCATAAAAATGGCACCTGGGCTGGTTTCTGCTACATTGAAACCTGGAGCCACGGCGACTTCGTTGCCAATTCCGGCCTGATCGTAAACCCTCAGTTCAGGAAAGTGGGTTTGGCAAAAGCCATTAAGCACAAAATATTTGAGCTTTCGCGCAGTAAATACCCTGAAGCCAAGCTATTTGGTTTAACTACCGGCCTGGCCGTAATGAAGATCAATTCGGAACTAGGTTATGAGCCGGTAACGTATTCTGAACTGACACAGGACGAAGATTTCTGGAAAGGATGCCGCAGTTGCGTAAACTACGATATCCTGACCATGAAGGAACGCAAGAACTGCATGTGCACCGCCATGCTGTTCGACCCGGTTGAAAAGGCAAAGGATATTGAAGAAAAGACAAAAAACATGTCGCGCAAAGCCACGTTGTTTGAGCGGATAGAGAATGCGATAAAAAGTTTTAGCAGTCACGATTAATCATAGAGACGCATACTTGCGGCTCCTAATAATAATAAATACAAAAAGACGCGAATATGCGTCTCTACATCTAATAAAAAATGAAAAAAAAGGTCGTATTAGCGTATAGCGGAGGTTTAGATACCTCGTTTTGTTGCATTTACTTAACACAGGATCTGGGTTACGAAGTTCATTCGGTAATTGTGAATACCGGCGGCTTTAGCGAAGAAGAGCTAAAAAACGTTGAAGAGCGCGCATACCAAATGGGTGTTACCTCGCACCACGTAGTGGATGAAACAGAGAATTTCTACAACACTTGCGTTCGCTACCTGATATACGGTAATGTACTGAAGAATAATACCTACCCGCTTTCTGTAAGTGCAGAACGCGTAAGCCAGGCTACTGCTATTGCCAACTACGCTAAGGAAATAGGCGCCGAATCTGTTGCCCACGGCAGTACAGGTGCAGGTAACGACCAGGTTCGTTTCGATATGATATTCAATATCCTGGTGCCTGATGTAAAGATCATCACCCCTATCCGCGACTTAAAACTGAGCCGCGAAGAAGAAATTGAATACCTGAAGAACCATGGCGTGGAAATGAACTTTGAGAAAGCCAAATACTCTATCAATAAAGGTATCTGGGGCACTTCAGTTGGTGGGAAAGAAACTTTGACTTCAAACCTTGGCTTGCCTGAAGAAGCATGGCCAACACAGGTAACTTCAACTGAAACACGGAACATCGAATTAGAATTTGAAAAAGGCGAGCTGGTTGCGATGGACGGAAAGAAATACGATCACCCAACTAAAGTTATACAGGCTTTGCAGGCGATCGCGCAGCCTTATGGTATTGGCCGTGATATACACGTGGGCGATACCATTATTGGTATAAAAGGCCGTGTTGGGTTTGAAGCAGCAGCGCCAATGATCATTATCAAAGCGCACCACACGCTGGAAAAACATGTGCTGACCAAATGGCAGCTTTCATGGAAAGACCAGCTTTCCATGTTCTATGGCAACTGGATGCACGAAGGCCAGTTCCATGACCCGATCATGCGCAATATCGAGGCGTTTTTAACTGATACACAGAAGATGGTAAGCGGTAAGGTATTTATTCAGCTGAATCCATACAGGTTCCAGGTTGTAGGTATCGAGTCGGATCATGATTTGATGTCGAGCAAATTTGGCAGCTATGGCGAGATGAACAACGCCTGGACCGGCGAGGATGTTAAAGGCTTTTCGAAAATATTCGGCAACCAGGTAATGATCTATCATAAAGTTAATACCCCCTCCGCCCCCTGAAGGGGGAACTTTTGAATAGCAAATTTGCATATGAACGAAGACAATAAAAATTCCGCCGCTCAACTCACTCCCCCTTCAGGGGGTCGGGGGGCTATAGCCTTCTCAAAAAGTGAATGCCTGAGCCATTACAAATGGGGCGATGACTGCTATGGCTGGAATTTTATCGATACGGATTCGTTATCGGTAAAACAGGAATTGATGCCGCCGGACACAACCGAACAGTTGCACTATCATGAAAAAGCCAACCAGGTATTTTTCATTTTGAAAGGACGTGCAACTTTTATGATAGACGGCGTGGAAAGTGTTTTGAAACCCGATCAGGGCATCGAGATAAAGCCCGGGCAGCAGCACTTTATCAGCAATAAGGAAAGCGCCGACCTTGAATTTATTTTATACTCATCACCATCTACAAAAAATGACAGGATCAACCTCTAAAATTCGCGCAGGCATCATAGGCGGGGCAGGCTACACAGGCGGCGAAATGCTGCGCATTTTGGTTAACCACCCCAATGTGGAGATCGCTTTTGTGAACAGTAAAAGCAGCGCAGGAAGTTACGTTTACGAAGTGCATACCGACCTGTTTGGTGATACTGAATTGAAATTCACAGGTGATCTGCCGCTAGATGTTGACGTGCTGTTTCTTTGTGTTGGTCATGGTGATGCGAAGAAGTTTTTGGGTGAAAACAGTATTCCTGACAGCATTAAGATCATCGACCTTAGCCAGGATTTCAGGTTAAATGCAAATGCTAAGCTTGGTTCAAAGAGTTTTGTATACGGTTTGCCTGAGTTAAATAAGGAAGCTATCAAATCGGCACAGAATATTGCTAATCCGGGTTGCTTTGCCACTTGTTTGCAATTGGGATTATTGCCTTTAGCGGCAAATGGCAAATTAAACAGCGAAGTGCACATCACCGCCACTACAGGTTCAACAGGTGCGGGACAAAGTCCATCACCTACCACGCATTTTACGTGGAGAAATGATAACCTGTCGATATACAAAGCATTTGAGCACCAACATTTAGGGGAGATCGGCCAGTCGTTAAATCAACTGCAGCCGGATCACGGGCAAACGCTCAATTTCATTCCCTACAGGGGTGATTATACACGCGGCATCATAGCCTCCATCTATTTAGATAACGACCTAAGTTTGGATGAAGCATTTAAATTATATGAAGATTTTTATGCAGATGCACCATTCACGCACGTTACAAAAAGAAATATCGATCTGAAACAAGTGGTGAATACTAATAAATGCTTTATACAGATAGCCAAGCACGGAAGTAAGTTATTGATAACAAGCATTATTGATAATTTGACTAAAGGGGCATCGGGACAGGCTGTGCAGAATATGAATTTGCTGTTTGGACTAAATGAAACAGCCGGATTGCGTTTGAAAGCAACTGGTTTTTAATAAATAAACTCGTCTTGCTGAACTTGTTTCAGCAACTCACGGATAGGTAAACGATAATTATTGTAAACCAACTGTTTGCGAGGTTCAGAACCCGATAGCTATCGGGACGGCATGACGGAACGAATAAATAAATACGACTATGAAACTATTTGATGTTTATCCGATCAATCCAATCAACATCGTAAAAGGTGTTGGCAGCCTTGTTTATGATGACAAGGGCACCGAGTACCTCGACCTGTACGGCGGGCACGCGGTTATTTCTATTGGCCACACGAATCCGCATTACGTGAAGCGATTGGAAGATCAGTTGCATCGGATAGGTTTCTATTCCAACTCTATCGAGATCCCTTTGCAAACGCAATTGGCTGAAAAGCTGGGAAAGGTTTCAGGCAAGGAAGATTACCAATTATTCCTGTGTAATTCGGGGGCTGAAGCGAATGAGAATGCGCTAAAACTGGCATCGTTCTACAACGGCAAAAAGAAAGTTATAGCGTTCCGTAAGTCGTTCCATGGCCGTACCTCACTGGCTGTTGCGGTTACCGACAATCCAAAAATCGTTGCACCAATTAATGAAACCGATAATGTGATATTCCTGCCATGGCAGGACGAAGCTGCTTTGGAAAAAGCATTTGCTGAAAACGAAATATCATCCGTGATCATCGAAGGGATACAGGGTGTAGGCGGTATACAGGTTGCTAAAGAAAGTTTTTTACAGAAGATCAGGTCGCTTTGCGATCAATATAATGCTGTATTCATAGCCGATTCGGTACAATGTGGTTATGGTCGTACAGGCAAGTTCTTTTCCCATGATTTTGCCGGTATTAACGCAGATATCTACAGCATGGCCAAAGGCATGGGCAATGGCTTCCCTATCGGCGGTATTATTATTTCGCCAAAGATCCAGCCTGCTTACGGTATGCTGGGCACTACTTTCGGTGGCAATCATTTAGCTTGCGCTGCTGGGTTGGCCGTGCTGGAAGTAATAGAGCAGGATAACCTGATGCAAAACGCCGCAGAAGTTGGCGGATACCTAATTGGCGAGTTAAAGAAATTTGAACAGGTGAAGGAAGTACGCGGCAGAGGTTTGATGATCGGCATCGAATTGCCTGAAGAACTGGCGCATGTACGTAAAGACTTGCTATTCAAGCATCACATTTTTACCGGCGAGGCTAAGCCAAATGTAGTTCGCCTGTTACCGGCATTGAACCTTACTAAAGCAAATGCCGACAGGTTTTTGGAAGCATTTTCAACTGTTCTTAAAAATCAACCTGTTGTTTCTGTATAATAAAAAACTTGTCATTCTGTCCGAAGGACTCCTTTGGACAGAATGACAAAAAGAAATACCCCATAGGCTAAATGAAAAAATTCACCTCCGTTAACGACGTAACCGATAGTAATGCGCTTGCCGCGAGTGCTTTACAGCTAAAGAAAGATCCGTATGCCTTTCAGCAATTGGGCAAGAATAAAACTATCGGACTGGTTTTTCTTAATCCGAGCCTGCGTACCCGCATGAGCACACAAAAAGCTGCGCTGAACTTAGGCATGAATGTAATGGTGCTGAACATGGACAAGGAAGGTTGGGCGCTTGAACTTGAAGACGGCGCCATCATGAATGGCAACAGCGTAGAGCATATCAAGGAAGCAGCGGCGGTTATTGGGCAGTATGTCGATATTATTGGTGTGCGTTCATTCCCGGGGCTTAAAGACCGCGAGGAAGATTATAACGAGGAGATATTTAACAAATTTGTAAAATATTGCGGTGTGCCTATCGTGAGCCTGGAATCTGCAACGCGTCATCCGCTGCAAAGTTTGGCAGATTTGGTAACTATTGAAGAATTAAAAACAAAAGCCCGCCCGAAAGTAGTATTAACCTGGGCGCCGCATATTAAACCATTGCCACAGGCAGTGCCTAACTCATTTGCCGAGTGGATGTGCAAGGCTAATGTGGATTTTACGATAGCACATCCTGCAGGTTATGAACTAAATTCGGATTTTACTCAAGGGGCAACCATTACTCATAATCAGGATGAAGCATTGGCTGACGCAGATTTCATCTATGTAAAAAACTGGTCGGCTTACGAGCCTTATGGTAAAGTATTGCCCGGCAATGAAGACTGGATGCTGACCAACGAAAAGCTGAAGATAACCAGCGATGCCAAAGTGATGCATTGCTTACCCGTACGACGCAATCTGGAGCTCTCTGACGAGATATTGGATGGCCCGAACTCCGTAGTCATCCACGAGGCCGGCAACCGTGTATGGGCAGCGCAGGCAGTATTAAAGGCAATGCTGGAAGAACTATAAAAGCATCATAAACTGCTTCAATTCTACCACTTTTCTACCTGTTTTTAAGCAAAAACTGTAGCTTTTTGTAACTGTCACTTTGCATGGTTTGTTAATTTTTTATACCTGTATATCAGGAACTTGTATTTTTAAACACTGTAGCAAAGTGTAGCTTTTTGTAGCTTTTTTATGTGTGTGGTGTAGCATTTTGCGCTACATGTGCTACATCTTTTCTTCCCCATCCTTTTTATAGTAGATATTAATGATCTTGTTCAGGGTTAAGCCTTGCACAATAACCGAAAATATCACGATAAAATATGCTCCCGAAAGGATGATATGCTTAAACGGGGTATAAGGCAACGATAGCGCCAATGCAATGGAGATCCCGCCACGCAAGCCCGCCCAGGTTAAAATATTTATACTGCTGAATTTTACGTTTAAGGTTCGTTTCAGAAAAGTTAGCGGCAATACAATGCTCAGCCACCTTGCGGCCAGTATCACCAAAATGGCAATCAAACCAGTTAGCCAATAATTATCCAGGTAAGGAATGTTCACCATCTGCAGGCCGATCATCACAAATAGTATCGTATTCAACATCTCATCTACCAGTTGCCAGAACTTTTCAAGCGCCTGGTGCGAATGTTCGGTATTATCCTGGTTGATGGAGCGGTTACCGGCCAGCAATCCGGCCGCAACAGCCGCTAATGGGATTGAAACATGCAGATCAGAACCGAGCACAGAAATGCCCATCACCATTGAAAGTGAAACCAGTACAATTGTTTGAAAATCCGTTATCGATTTCATCAGTCGATAACCTATATATCCCACAGCGCCACCTAAAGCCAATCCTCCAAAAACCTCACGTACAAAAAGTATGGCCGTTTTGCCCAGGTCAATGTGGTCTGCACCGGATTCCGTCAGCTCCAGTATGGTGATAAAAAGTACCAGGCCTATCCCATCGTTAAATAATGATTCACCCGAAATAATGGTTTCCAGGTTGGCCGGTAATCGCGATCCTTTTATTACCGCGCCAACGGCAACCGGGTCAGTTGGCGATATGAGCGCGCCGAACAGCATGCAGAAAATAAGCGAGATATGTTCGTGAAACAATATCGTCACCCAATAAAAAAGAAAACCAAAAATCACGGTGGAAACGATCACGCTTATGGTGCTTAATATCAGCACCGGAACCATCTCCCGTTTTAGCTTACGATTATTAAGATTGAACGCCCCTGCAAAAAGCAAAAACCCGAGCATGATGTTGAGCACCGTGCCGGAGAAATTGATATTTTTAGAAAGTGCATTCAGGTACGCTGCTGCATCGGGATTTACCTTATCTACAATAACAGTGACCGCGCTCACTACCACCGCAATAGTTACAATGCCGATAGTCCCGGGCAATTTGAAAACGCGTGCGTTGAGGTATGAATACACCGCGCTTACCAATACCAGCAAAGTTACGATCATGAATAGCCCCATAGGCGAATATATCAGTTTAGATGCTGAAAGCAGAATGCATAAAGCTGAAACTTAATGGATTGTTCATTATTAGAGTGGTGCTCTATTTTGCGATGGGCTCGGTCATCATGGTTTCGGTATTGAAATATCTTACCACGAGACGGTTATCGCTGTTTTTATTAAAATAATTCAATATCCACGTCAGGAAAACATTCAGCTTATTGTTAAACCCGGCAAGCGTTAGAATGTGAACAAAGCCCCACAACAGCCAGGCAACAAAACCATGAAAATGCAGCTTACCCAGGTCGGCCACAGCCCTGTTACGGCCGATAGTTGCCAGCGTACCTTTATCAAGATATTTAAATGGCTCAAGCGGTTCGTTTTTGAGCATATGCTCGATATTCTTTGCCAGGTGTGCGCCTTGTTGCATAGCCGCAGGCGCTACACCGGGTAGCCCATTTGGATATTCGGCGGTGATCATCCCTGCCACATCGCCGATGGCAAAGATATCTTTCATGCCTTGCACACGGCTAAACTCATCCGTAAGGATCCGCGTGCCTTTGGTAATGATCTCTTTTGGCACACCGTCCGGCACTTCGCCCCTAACACCTGCCGCCCAGAACACGTTGCGGGTATTGATCACCTTGCCATCGTCTATCTTTAATTCAAAGCCGTCATAACTTTGCACATGTACACTGTTGTAAATGGTCACTTCGTTGCCGGCAAGATATTCATGCGCCTTTTGCGATGCACCCGGCGACATGGCAGCCAGCAACCTGTCTTTCCCCTCAACCAAATAAACCTTCATGTGTTGTTTTTTCAGGCCATGGTAATCTTTCGTCAAGATCAGCTGGCGCATCTCGGCCAAGGCCCCTGAAAGCTCAACACCGGTTGGGCCGCCGCCTACTACTACAAAGGTCATGAGCGCTTCGCGTTCGTTATAAGTTTTGGTCACCAGCGCTTTTTCCAGGTTTTGCAGCACCAGGCTGCGCAGGTTCAATGCCTCGGGTATATTCTTCATCGGCATTGCAAAATGCTCTATCTCCTTGTTACCGAAAAAGTTGGTATTGGCGCCGGTAGCAATAATGAGGTAGTCATAAGTAATATCGCCAATGTCAGTACTAACCGTTTTATGTTCCGGGTTGATCTTTTGAACATCAGCTAAAAAAAATCTGAAGTTATCCTGTTTGGTAAAGATCCGCCTGATGGGGAAGCCGATCGAATCAGCCGGAATAGCGCCCATAGCAACCTGGTAAAGTAATGGCTGAAATGTATGATAGTTGTGTTTATCGAGCATCAGCACTTTAACGGGGGCATTTTTAAGGTGCTTAGCCAATTGTATTCCGCCAAAACCGCCGCCGATAATAACCACGCGGGGTATGCGTTTTTCTGTATTTTCCATAGATAGGGTTTCTGCGGACAAAATTATTAATGTTTACCCATGATAACTTCAGCTTAGCGTAAAATGTTCAGTGAGTTGTGAAATGAATTCTGTTTATCGAAACATGACATGGGTCATCTTTTATTGATGTCACAACACATAACTTAACAATTTATTAACGTTTTTGTCATTTTTCAATGATTTACACACTAAATCCATAGGCTTTTATCAAATATTGATTGTTTAGCAGGCTTATCAGGGTATAATATATCCATTTTTACATTATTTTCCATCCTCATAGTGTAATAATTGACTATTTGCCGATACATTTTACTGCCAAACAAATAATTTTTCTTATTTTTATACCTTATTTTGTAGCAAAAATGAAAAAAATAACACTGTTTATAGCATTATTTACAACAGTTATGCTAGCAAGTGCCCAGATTAAGCCTGTGGACAGCTGGACTGACGGTAAATATGTAACAGTAAATGGTGCTAAACTTTGGGTAGTTATTGTTGGGCAAGGCGATCCCATCATTTTTATACCCGGCGGCCCTGGCGGTACGCATTTAGGATTGAGGAGCTTCGATCCATTGTCGGACGGGCATCACCAGCTGATCTATTTCGATGCTTTTGGCAGGGGGAAATCTGACACGGCAAAGAATGTAAGTGAGTATACTTTAGCCCGTGATATTGAAGACATTGAAGGCTTGCGCAAAGCGCTAAAGCTGGATAAAATAACTGTTCTGGGCCACTCCTACGGCGGCGTTGTTGCTCAAGGCTATGCGATAAAATATCCTCAGAATTTGAGTCACCTGATATTGGCCGACACTTTCCACAGTTTTGTGATGTGGCAGGAGAATGATGATAACAGCAATCGCGAGATCAAAACCAACTACCCCGAAATTTGGGAGAAGTTGATAAAGATCCGCAACGAAGGCGCAATCTCGAGCGATCAGTTGCACCAGGACATCTACGGAAAAGTTCCGTATGGTTTCCTTTATGCCTATAATCCTTCAAGGTTTGAATACGACCCGAAGGATACGGCCAACCAGATCAGGAAATGGTATCAAAAACACGGCGCTTATCCCAACCCAAACAATACCAAACTTTATTACCAGATGGTGGGCAAGGATGGTGATTTTATTGTAGGCAGTGATATCGGCACGTTTGATTATCGCAAACAACTGAAAGACCTGAAAATGCCCGTGCTGATCGTAACAGGTCGTTTTGACCGTGTTGCAGTGCCATGGATGGCGGTGAAGTTTAAAGACTATTGCCCGCAGGCGCAGTTTGTAATATTTGAGCATTCGGGTCATAACCCGCAGGTGGAAGAACCCGAAAAGGAATTTAAAGTTATTAATGATTTTTTGACGAAATAGAGCCCCTCCTAAATCCTCCTCCGAAGGAGTCCTTTCGGACCTGGTAGGGAGGACTTAATAGTGTGGCGGAGATGAGAGGAAATGAGTAAGGAAAAAGACGATCTGTACATTATAAAAATAGGTGGAAATGTTATTGACAATTCTGAGAACCTATATAAGTTTTTAAAGGATTTTACGGCGCTTAAAGGTTATAAAATATTGGTGCACGGCGGCGGCAAGGTAGCTACACAGCTGTCTGAAACGCTTGGCATAGAGGCCAAAATGGTGGATGGCCGGCGCATAACCGATATTGAAACGCTAAGAGTAGTGACGATGGTTTACGGCGGGCTGATCAACAAAAATATTGTGGCGCAATTACAGCGTTTTGGCACGAATGCTATAGGATTAACGGGCGCTGATGGCGATTTTATCCGTACCAAAAAACGGCCGGTAAAAACGATAGATTATGGTTTTGTGGGTGATATGGATGAGAAGTCCATCCATCCTGAAAACATAAAAAAGCTGATGGATGCCGGCTTTACGCCCGCGTTTTGCGCCATTACGCATGACGGCGAAGGCCAGTTGCTAAATACGAATGCGGATACCATCGCCTCGGCGCTGGCGGTGGCGCTGTCAAAGCTTTATCACACCACGCTGATCTATTGTTTTGAGAAAGCGGGGGTACTGAAAGACATTACGGATGAGGCTTCGCTGATACAGGAGATCGATCCGGATTATTATAAGGAATTAAAAGAAAAAGAAATTATACACAGCGGTATGCTGCCAAAACTTGATAACGCCTTTACAGCCATAGGCTGCGGGGTAAAACAGGTGATAATTGGCCATGCCGACAATCTGGGCTTGTTAAACGATAGCAAGCCTTTTGGTACACGTTTAAGCAAAGGAGTATGAACGCACAACAACAAATTGCCATATTGGGCAGCGGGAACATCGGTTTATCATTAGCAAAAGGTTTGGTAAAATCAGGCATATGTAAACCCCAGCAGATCATGCTCACACGCAGAAATATTGCTGCATTGTCCAAACAAGCTGAGGAAGGTTATTATGTTACCGAAAACAACGTGAAAGCCGTAAAAAAAGCGGACATAGTGGTTTTGGCAGTATTACCACAACAACTGAATAAATTACTTGATGAAATATCCCCGGCCATAAAATCCGAAAAACAGTTATTGGTCTCGGTTATATCAGGCGTAACCTGCGCCGATATCCGCCGGCAGCTGGATATCAACGTACAGGTGATACGCGCCATGCCGAATACGGCCATCGCTATCGGTCATTCCATGACTTGTATTTCTACCGATAACGGCACAACTAAAAACCTCAACCTGGTAAAATCACTTTTCGATACTGTTGGCGTAAGCATCGTGATCAACGAAGAGCTGATGACCTCCGCAACAGCGCTTTGTGCCTGCGGCGTGGCCTTCTTCCTGCGCTCTATCCGCGCAGCATCACAAGGTGGCACCGAAATTGGCTTTCATTCAGCCGATGCCCTGAAAATGGCTGCCCAAACCGCCAAAGGCGCCGCTGATCTGATATTACAGCTCCACTCCCATCCCGAACAGGAAATAGACAAGGTAACTTCCCCAAGCGGCTGTACCATTGCCGGTTTGAACGAGATGGAACATAATGGCTTTAGCTCGGCAATGATAAAGGGTATTAAGCTTTCGGCAGACAAGGCCGGGGAGTTGTATCATAAGGGAGAGTAGCGAAATTTGGATTTAAAGCTACCGTCATGGCGAGGAACGAAGCCATCCCTGCACATGCAAATCAAGGAGTAAAAGTTTGTTAATTAACATTAGCCAAAGTAATGCCGTTACGTTGAATGGCTAACGCAGAGTTGGCTTCGTTCCTCGCCATGACGCGTTTTATTTTTCCGCCCGGTCAAGTGTCCACACTTGACTGATTTAAGTTTTAAGCGCCCACGCTTGAAACAGCGTTGTAAAAATACTAGATTTGGGGAAACAATTATTTAATGGACTGCCCTTTTGATACCGTTGGATTATCATCCGAAACCATCGACCTTTTCCAGGATACATATAATACCCTTAAACAAAATTTTGATATCCAACTTACCGGCGATATCGATTTCCACCTCGAGGATTTTGAGCTTTTCAGGAACTATTCCGCAATACGTTTGCTTAGCTCGTTTGTTATTAAAGATTCCCGTACTGATTGCTATATTTTGTTTTTGGAAGTTTCTTACCACATTTCCGGGAAGTTTAAGGATGCGGTACATCCTAAAGATCATCAAACCTGGGCATTATCCTATTTAAAACATGATTTCGGGCGTATAATGATCCGCAAGGAAACGTTGTCTGACAAGATCAAAGAATTAGTTCATCCTTTAGAAATAGATTTCCCGGATGACAAGGCATTCAGCGATACGTTCTATGTTTTAGCCAACGATTTTAATAAAGCATTCGCCAACATTAACCGCGATTTCCGTAATTCCGTAATGGATGTAAGGCATGATGATTTCCTGATCGAGATTGCAGATCATACACTCATCATCGGCGACAAAAAGCCGGTTTTCCCGGGCAGGGCATTGCATTTGGCAGAGTTCGTAGCAAGGCTATGTGCAACCTGCTAAAACTCACGTCCTGAAAATCGTCAAAATTTGTTAAATCCTGGTTACAGCGCTACTGTACTCCTGTCTACCCTGCGAATATCGGGGTTAGCATAATCGTTCTCGATCAAACCATCGCGCATACGTACAATGCGGTGTGCATGCTGCGCAATATCTTCTTCGTGGGTTACTAAAATGATGGTATTGCCTTTGTCGTGGATATCTTCAATCAGGCCCATTATCTCGATAGAAGTTTTGGTATCGAGGTTACCTGTAGGTTCGTCGGCAAGTATAATAGATGGCTCATTGATTAGCGCGCGGGCAACTGCCACACGCTGGCGCTGGCCACCCGAAAGCTCATTTGGCTTATGATGTACACGATTCTCCAAACCAACATTCTGCAACGCTTTATTAGCGCGTTCTTCACGCTGCTCTTTATTAACGCCTGAATAAACTAACGGCAGCGCCACGTTATCGAGCGCGGTATTACGGGGCAGCAGGTTAAATGTTTGAAAAACAAAGCCTATTTCTTTGTTACGCACTTCAGCCAGTTCATTTTCACTCATTTGGCTTACGTTGATGCCGTTCAGGATGTAATCGCCTTTAGTGGGCGTATCCAAACAGCCAAGGATATTCATAAGGGTAGATTTACCCGAACCCGACGGCCCCATTAAAGCCACAAATTCACCCTTGTTTATCGTCAATGAAACTGACTTGAGTGCGTGAATAACTTCCGACCCGATAACATATTTCCTTCCGATATCCCTGATAGTAATTAATGGCTCCATGCGTTTTTGTTGGGTTTGACTATGGTGAGGGTTGGTTTGTTACAGGTGGAAAGAGATTTTTAGTCCGAAAGTCCGCATAAGTCAGAAAGTCCGGAAGATTAGATTTCTAAAGCATAGATTTTTGCTTTCGGACTTGCGGACTTCCTAACTTCCGGACTCTAAAACTACTTCTCTATCACTTTCGCCACTAAAAAATACTCATCCGTATGTTTAGGGGCGTTCTTCAATCCTTCTTCAGTGGTAATTTCGTGCCTGATCACATCCTCACGGCAAACATTTACTTCATCGGTCATATAAACCAATGGCTCAACGCCCGATGTGTCTATTTCGTTCAGTTTGGCCATAAAGTCAAGTATCTCACTCATATCATGGATCAGCTCCTGTTTTTCGTCTTCGCTGAGTTCAAGCCTTGCAAGGTTAGCCACCTTTTCAACTGTTTCCTTGTCGATTACCATCGTTAAATTTTTTGCTGATAATTTCATGCACCCTATCGCGCAAAGCATCGGCGTCATCCACCGTCATACCTTTGGTTTCGATAGGCTCATGTACAAATATATGACAAATTCCCGGCCTGCTGCCTTTTTGATGGCCTTCATCCCAATAAACCTTCCAGGTATCGATAGAGGTAACCGGGAGGATCGGCGCCTGCTCTTCAATAGCCAGCCGGAACGGGCCGTTCTTAAATTCGATAACCTTTGGCGGGTAATTCCCGGAAATTGTGCCTTCCGGGAAGATAACTATACTCGCGCCGCTCTTAAGCCTCGCGCCCACTTTTTTAAATGCGCGGAACGACGACATAGCGCTTAGCCGGTTCACCGGAACATCCACTGTCTCGAAAAAAAGTTTGGTAACAAACCCTTTCAGCAATTCATCCTTACCTAAAAATGTGTAATCGCCTTTGGCCAATATGCTGGCCATGGTAATATCGAGATTGGAAATATGATTAGGGCAAATAATATAATTACGCGACCAGTCAATCGGCTTTTCATACTCAAACTTGTAAACTATACCCGAGAAAAGCGAGCTAAAAAGTCCCCACCAGGTACGCATCTTATTCATATAAATATAACGCTCAGGCTTGCGGGAAAAGTAATACAACAGCGGCCAAAACAGGATGTAGATCCAGCCTACATTAAAGCGGTAAAAGTAGGCATGTAGCTTTTTGAGCAGCTTTGTCATTTTCACCAAAAATAGTAAAATTAGTGATTAGTGGCTGGTGATTAGTGATTAGTAAATCCGCTAATTATCACCATGCACACTAATCTGTAATCACCAACCACTAATCATATTTATCTGTACCGGGAAACAAAAAATACTTACTTTCGCGGCATGGAAACTGTTGTTAGCGGCATCCGGAGCACCGGAAACCTGCACTTAGGAAATTATTACGGCGCAATACAGAACTTCATTAAAATGCAGAATGAATTCAACTGCTATTTCTTTATTGCCGACCTGCACTCATTAACCACGCACCCTACCCCTGCCGACCTGCATGCAAACGTGAAGCAGGTTTTGGTTGAGTACCTGGCTGCCGGCATCGACCCGGAGAAGGCTACGATATATGTACAATCGCATGTGCCTGAAGTGGCAGAATTGTACCTGTACCTCAACATGAACGCTTACCTGGGCGAGTTGGAACGTGCTACTTCATTTAAGGATAAAGTCCGTGCGCAACCCGACAATGTGAATGCCGGTTTGCTTACTTACCCGGTACTGATGGCTGCCGATATCCTCATCCACAAGGCTACAAAAGTACCGGTGGGTAAAGACCAGGAACAGCACCTGGAAATGTCGCGCACTTTTGGTAATCGTTTCAACAGGCTATATAACAATGAGTATTTCCCTGAACCATACGCTTTCAATTACAGCGATAAGCTGGTAAAAATCCCAGGACTTGATGGCAAAGGGAAAATGGGTAAATCAGAAGGGGAAGGCAATGCCGTTTTCCTGTCAGATTCGCCTGAAGCGATCCGCAAAAAGGTAATGCGCGCCGTTACCGATAGCGGCCCGACGGCCGAGAACCAGGAAAAACCGGTAGAGATCCAAAACCTGTTCGACCTGATGGCGGTTGTTTCAACACCGGACACTTACGAGCATTTCGATAATCTTTATAATAGTTGCCAGATCCGCTACGGCGACCTGAAAAAGCAATTGGCCGAAGACATGATCATCGCTACCGCCCCTATCCGCGAAAAGATCAATGAAATTGCCAACGATTCGGTTTATTTAAGGCAGGTTGCACGCCACGGCGCCATCAAGGCCCGCGAAAGCGCCCAGAAAACCATCCGCGAGGTAAGAGAGATCATTGGATTCCGTAATTTTTAATCAGTTCATTGTTGATAGTTCATTGCTCATCGTGTATATTCGAAAACTATGCGGGCGGAAATGACGTTGCTTTGAATTATGAACCATTAACCAACAACTAAACAATGCACATTGCTATTGTAGGAAATATCGGCGCAGGAAAAACTACGCTTGCTGAATTGCTGGCCAAAAGTTACGGCTGGGAGCCTTTGTATGAAGCTGTGGATAACAACCCTTACCTGGAGGATTTCTATAACGACATGAAGCGCTGGAGCTTCAACCTGCAGATCTATTTCCTGAATAGTCGCTACCGCCAGCTGATAGACCTGCAAAAGACTGATCGTAACGTAGTGCAGGACCGTACCATTTACGAGGATGCCTTCATTTTTGCAGAAAACCTGCACGATATGGGGCTGATGACCACCCGCGATTACGATAATTACCGCTCTATTTTCGATAACATGACCGCCTATATCAAACCGCCCGATCTGCTGGTTTATTTAAAGGCATCGGTACCTACGCTGGTGAACAATATCCAGCGCCGCGGCCGCGAATATGAGACCGGCATCCGCCTGGATTATCTTTCAAAACTGAACGAAAAATACCAGAAATGGATCAGCGGTTACCAACTGGGAAAGTTGCTGATTATCGATAAAGATGCAATTGATTTCGCCAACAATACCGAAGACATGGCCACCGTTATACAATTGATCGAAAGGGAAATTAACGGTCTATTTTAATATAAAATTTACGGCTTCGCTGTAAATTACTCTTGACAACATGAAAATTCTTGGCATTATTCCCGCCCGTTATGCATCCACCCGTTTCCCCGGCAAGCCGCTGGTAGAGATCGATGGCAAAAGCATGCTGCAGCGTGTTTATGAGCAGGCGACCAAGTGCGCGTCGCTTAGTAAAGTTGTAGTTGCGACTGACGACGAGCGGATAATGAGCCACGTATTGCACTTTGGCGGTTTTTGCATGATGACCTCACCCGATCATCAAAGCGGCACCGACCGATGTGCCGAAGTTGCCGCCATGCACCCGGAA
>JABDAU010000061.1 GCA_013289045.1 Bacteroidota bacterium
CCGAATGAGTACGGGCCATCTGCGGTAGGCTGAACAGATATTACAGCATCTGTTACGGTATTTACTACCGTAACTTCGCTGGTATCATGATTCACCACAAATAATTTCCCACCGTCAGGCGTAACCGCAATTCCATATGGGGTTCCGGTAGAGATTGTTTTTATTATCTTATCGGTTACTGGGTTAATAACAGATATACTGTTGGATTTTACGTTTGATACATATACCTTACTATTATCCGGCATAACTGCCACTTCATATGGGGCAACGCCTACATCAATAGTAGCCATTACCTGGTTTGTAGATGTATTAATAACTGATACATTGTTTGAATTAGAATTGACTACGTACAGGACACTTCCATCAGGACTTAAGTTTAGCCCGTTTGGATAAGACCCAACGGATATAGTACTAATTACCGAATTTGTGGCAGTATTAATAACCGACACTGTATTTGAACCACTATTGGCAACATAAAGGGTACTATCATTCGGACTTATTGTTATACCCGTTGGCTGATTACCTACCAATAAAGTGCCTCCAACTTTAGCAGCGTAATTTGCACCCATATTTATAACAGTAACAGTATTGCCGGTCATATTAGTTACATATACCTCGCTCCCTACTGAATTGGAGCAAACCCCAAAAGGGCTTGCACCAACATTTATCGTATTAGCTGTACGATTAGTAATACTGTTAATAATATCAAGCATTCCCGAGTTAACTTGCGTAACAAATACAGCATTGGTGTTATAATTTGTAGCTACTCCTTCCGGGCCACCACTTATAAGCAAAGTATTAATCACATCCTGCGTAACAGTACTGATAGCCGAGAGACTGTTAAAGCTGGCGCTCGGTATGTATGCACAAGCTTCACTTTGGGGTGAAACTGTAATGGTATCAGTCAGAGAAATATTTCCGGTATTATTTGTAGCAGTAAATGAATCGATGTTCCCTTTACCACTGATTGGTAAACCGATATTGGCATTGGTGCCCGACCAAACAAATGCATTCCCGGTTCCTGAAAACACTATCGGAATGGTGGTTTGCCCATTTTTATATGTTTTGTTTGGAACAAAATCAATGCCCGGTAAATAGTTGACTACAGCATTTATTGGTATAACGATATTATTTGAACCCGCGGATGATACCACCAAATTACCGCTTATTTTATTTAATGGCGCAGTGTCGGCAACGCGTATATATACCGGCATTTTGTTTACAGTTCCTCCGGTTGGGCTAATGGTAACACTGCCTGCATAGCCATCATCTCTGCTGAGGGATACTTCAAAATATTTTGGTGCATTCAGCACAACTGGTGCAGTAAGCAAACCACCTGTAAGATAAAATTGCTCCAGGTTGGGACTTGAGGAAGCCAACCCCTGGCACGCAGTAATAGTGCCGGTAGGTTCAGTAGCTATAAGGTTTACGGTAACTTGCTTCTGATAGGATGACGAACATCCATCGGCATCGGTAACAACCTCGGTTATTGTATATTTTCCCGGCGAATTGTATACATGCGATTGTACCTGTGTATTGCCGAATTGTCCATCGCCAAAATCCCATTGCCAGCCAATAATGGTGGTATCGGCGGTGCTTTCATCCTGAATCCCGAACGCTGTACCAACATAATTATTATTAACATCAAACTTGGCCACTGGAAAGTTAACAACATTAAAATTAAACATTATTTGATCGGAAGAACCACAGTTATCGGCGCCTGGGTTCATTGCGGTAGCTACTATGGTATAATCCCCTTTTTTAAATCTTACCGTACCTTTAGGATATTGATACGTATAAAGCGTGTTTGAGCCAGCTTGTGTTGTGCTTATTACCGGTGGATTACTCTGAACATATGGCGGTGTACCGTCCTGAAAGTCCCATGTTATACTACTGGTTTTAAAAGGAACGGTTAGCTGAAGGTCATAATCAGTATTTGCGCAACCGTTTTTCTGTATAATTCCTGTCGACGGGTTTTTAAAAGCAAGATATTCAGACAGATCCGACAGATTCGCGCCTGCTGCGTAACCATATGATTCGGCAAATCCAAACCCATAAGCTATTGCGTTGAACCCCACCCCCGCACCTATAGTATGTGTCCCGGCAGCTACCGGTATTTGCGCGTAAGAGTATGTTTTATCGCCAGGTACAAATGTGAAATTTGAGTAAGGTACATTATCAAGCGTAAATGATGATATTCCGTTAGTTGGGATCAGTATATTGATATAACTCTGCAAAATGTCAAAATTCTTTGTGGAGTATAGTGTTACACGATTCAGGGTTTGCTCTACAGGTGTAAGAAATATCATTTCCGGATCGCCTGTATCATTATCCACACCTGTGCAATTCTCACCGTTACCTTGCGTTACAGCATACTGAACTACTTGTATAGGTTTATTAGCACTTATTATATTCGGAGTAGTCGAATCAAATTCGTAAAACATGTTTTGTGCAAAATTGCTGGGTGCTATGGTTTGGCCATTCACTGTAAGCACGGTATTCGGATCGCTTAAAATAACCCTGAACACATCATAGGGCCTATCTTTAAGCGGTACCGTAACATATTTATCCCCCCATGCCGATGTAGGGTATACCTGTTGAAAAAGGTTATCAGATGATGTATTTGGGCACCCTATTAATATCCTCGTACTGCCTGAAAATACTGCTATTTTTTTGCATGTACTGGTACCCGTGCTAATTGATTGAATAAGCGTGCCGGTAAGGTCTGTTTTATTTAACAGCTCATATACCTGTCCCTTACTTAATGATACTGTTGTGGCTTTGGTATATCTGTTTGATGCAAGAGGTGTTATCTGAACTGTTGTACTGTCTTCCGTAGCAATAATCATTAAAGCAGAACTTGCAGCTTCGTTAGCGACCTGGGTGTAATTTATGGAGTAATAATCCTTACCCATAGTATTTACCGGCAGCAAGAGCGTTGCCCCTGATGATTCCTGCGCAAAAATGTGTGCATAAATTGCGATAGGATTGATTGAGGTTATATGTATACCCTTATCATATGTTCCTGCATCAGAAAGATATGCACTTGAAGGAACTTGAACAATAGTAACCTGGTTGGCTGTTACAGAAAAGCTTTGTGAAAAGCTACCATCCGTAATTTCAATCTTGCCAGTTGTATTTACATCAGATGTAATATACAGAAACATATTACTGCCTTGCGTACCACCCGGCGGATTGGTATTGGACATGTAGGCGGTCCAAAACTCGGTGCCCATGCTTGTTCCCCCACCCTGGGCATACGCATGCACACAGCAAATCATCAAAACTGCACCGAGTATCGCAGACCACAGAATCTTCAACCTTGTAATTATTAGTTAATAGTCGCCGGTTTAGGAGACCGGCGAGGTTAAAAATACAAGAAATGATTGAAAAATAGCGATTCCCGTTTGCATTTTAAATATTACAACGGTTAAAAAAATTTATCCGGATTTGGCACCAGGTTCAGGAAAGATTCGAAGTTCTCGAGATAATGTGATTGATCGAGCTTGTAATAAAACGCCCCTTTCTTTGATGACTGCTTATCTTTTTCTGGCTGTTTTACTAATAACCCGGTTGACAAAAGCTTACGGCTGAAATTTCGGTCGTCAAACTTGGTTTGATAAACGCCTTCATATAGCGCCTGTAACTGCGGAATGGTAAACTTCTCGGGCAACAGTTGGAATAGTATAGGATGCAGCGCGGCTTTGTACATCAGCTGCTTTTTAGCCAGCTTCACCATTTCATTATGGTCAAATATCAGGTCGGGCATTTCATCCAGCAGGAACCATTCGGCATGGTATTCATCGTTCAGTTGTTTCTCGTACTGGTGAATATCGATTAGGGCGAAATAAGCGATAGAAAGCACCCGCTCAACCGGGTCGCGATCGGGTTTACCGAATACCTGGAACTGATCCATGTAAACGTTCTTTAACCCGGTACGCAACTCCAATACACGGTTAGCGGCATCTTCGGGGCTTTCATCCGGCTGCACAAAACCACCCATCAGGCTCCATTTATCCTTTTCCGGCTCGATACTGCGTTGTACCAGCAACAATTTCAGGTTCCAGCCATCAAAGCCGAATATCACACAATCAGTAGCTACTAAAATCCCCTTAGCCCCGGCATATTTTTGCATAAACAGGTTAAATCTAATTACAATTGTAAGTATTATAAAGCATAAATTAAAGCATTATATACCTAATAAATGTTAATCTTACATTAGCCGTTAACTTACCCTTTTGCCATGCAAAAGCATATTCACCGCATCATCAAACGAACCCGCAGGTATTACCTCGCCTGAATTAACGAAGAATATCTCGTCGGCATTCTCAATAGTGTTTAACCTATGAGCAATAATCACCCGTGTGGTAGTTTCCGGCAACTTATTCAATATATCGCCAAGCAGCTTTTCGGTTATGGTGTCAATGTTGGCGGTGGCTTCGTCAAGTATCAGCAAGTCGGGATTACGCAGCACGGCCCGCATAAACGCGATGATCTGCTTCTGCCCTAAACTGATGCCATCGCCGCTGGTGGTTAGCTGCGTATCAAGGCCCTGTTCAAAAAGCGCAAGCAATGCACCGAGGTTGGCGTCGGCAATTACCTGTTCAAACTGCACATTGCTGTAGTCTTTATAAATTTCATTTCCGTACAGGATATTTTCCCGTACTGTACCGGTAAACAAAAATGGCTCCTGCAAAATAAAGCCGATCTTTCGCGTCTTTTCTTCAGGCTGATATGCCCGTATATCCTTCCCATTTAATAAAACCTCACCTTTTGACGGATCATATAAGCGTGCTATTAGTGATGCTGTAGTAGTTTTACCGCCGCCTGTAGGGCCAACCAGCGCATAGGTTTTTCCACGCTCCAGTTTGAAGCTTACGTTATGTAATATCTCATTTTCGGGCACGTAGCCAAAATGTACATTTCGGAATTCAAGCAAAGCCTCATTGGGTTCGGTTTTGCTGCTTTCTATTAATACGAGGTTACTTTCAAGCCCTAGTATTTCCGATATCCTGTCCCAACTTGCCATTGCGCCCTGGAAGTTTGCCCATAAAGAGGCTAACTGGCGTAATGGGTTATAAAACAATGTTACATACATAATATAGCTTACCAGGGCTTTACCTGTATCCATTTCGTGCTGATTAACCAGGTAAATGCCCGCTATCAATACCATCAATTGAGCAATGCTTGAGAAAAAGCTATAAACCGGTAAAAAAATGTTATTGGCAATGCCCGCGCGAATAGCTGTACGGTAATTCTGTCTATTTGCGCTATCAAACCGTTTGCGGAAATAATCGCGACGGTTAAATGCGATGATCACCTTGAAATTATTCAAGCTTTCCTGTATCTCGGCGCTCATCCCTCCTACACTTTTCAGGTTGACAGCATTTTTGCGTTTTACCCATGCAGAAACCAAAAAGGTGAATAACAGGATAAGCAAGCCCGGAGACAAAGCGGCTATACCCAGCTTAGGATTTATTGCAAGCAAGAATATCCCCGAGCCAAGCATGGTGGCAATACTGCCAATAAACTGCATTAGTGATTGAGAAAAAAACTGATTGATCTTGTCCGTATCATTGTTCACCCGAGAGATAAGGTCGCCGGCTTTGTTCTGGTTAAAGAAATCTACAGGCAGTTGCTGTAATTTGTTGAAAATAGCATTGCGCAATGTAAATAGCATGCGCTGGCCTACTCCGCCCATCAATTTGGTTTGCAGGTAGCTGCTTACCAGCGCGGCAAGATACATGGCCAGCAAAATACTGGCATTAACCAGCACGCCATGATAGTTTTTAGGCAATATATATTTATCAACCGTAATACCGATGATGAGCGGGCCAAGCAGGTTGAGCGTTGAGTTTGCCAGTATGGCGCCAAGTGCCATCCATAGGTTTTTACGCTCGTGCTCAATTAATTGCAGTAGTTTTTTCAGCGCAATCCAGGTAGATGTTTTTTCCTGCTTTTCCGAAAGCTTATTCAAATTATAGTTCATTGTTCTTCCGGATTATTTATTGATAGTTTCGTAATTATTAGTGCTCTGCTGCGAGTTGAAAATCTGCACATATTCGGGGCTGCTGTGCATCAGCTCGTCATGCTTGCCTTCGGCAACTATCTCGCCCTGCATCAGCACAATGATCTTATCATAATGCTCTATCGCACTGATCTTTTGCGTAACGGATATCAGTGTAAGTCCCGGGTAATTCTTTTGAATGTTAGCCAATATCTTCTTTTCCGTGTTGTTATCCACGCGTGCGGTAAAATCATCCAGCAACAATATCTTAGGGTTAACAGCGAGCGCCCTCGCCAGCATAATCCGCTGCTTCTGCCCGCCGGAGAGGCTCGAACCACGCTCAGATACCACTGTACTCAATTTATCAGGCAATGAATCGATAAAGTCTCTTAATTCGGCTGTTTCAATAGCCTTTTCAAGCGACTCATCGGTCACCGTATCGCTGAAGGCAATATTTTCGCGGATGCTCATATTAAAGATAATGCTATCCTGAAAAACGAAACCAACCTGGCTGTGGAACGATTCGCTGTTATAGGCGTTGATGTCGCGTCCGTCAAATTTTATTTCGCCGCTATTGGGATTTATCAGTCCGGTGAGCAGGTAAAGCAACTGTGTTTTGCCGGCTGCCGTAGGCCCGATAATCGCGATCTTCGAACCTGCATCCACAGCAAACGAAACACTTTTCAGCGCCGGTTTTTGCCCATAGTTTACTGATACATTCTTCATTTCCACTTCGCCTCTCAGCGGGTCTTTGAGATCGCCGCCCTGCGGTAATTCAGGACTATCCAACACAGTAAAAATGCGCTGGTATGATGCCTGGGCCTGTGCAATAATATTGCTCATAAAACCGATGATCAGTATCGGGAAGATCAGCATAGACAGGTAGCTGTTAAACTGGGTAAAATTGCCCAACGTCATTTTGCCTGTAATAGTTAAATGACCACCAAGCAGCAATATAGCCAATGTAGCCATGTTTGCGGTGAAGGTGATGACCGGAATGAGCCCGGCAAACATATTCAATATCTTTAAGCCAAAGCCTTTGGCCTTTGTATTGGCTTCAAGGAACTTTGCGTATTCAAGCTGTTGTGAGTTGATAACCCTTATTAAAGCCGAGCCTAATATGCTTTCGTTAATAACCTTATTCAGCCAATCAATAACCGCGCGGCTTTCCTTAAACAATACCCTTACTTTTTTCAGTACATAAAAAAAGGTGCCACCAATTACCGGTATTATGGCCATTACGCATAAGGCCAATTGCCAATTGAGCATGAGTAGCAAAATACTTGCGCCGATAATGATACAGGCCGATGAAGTAATAGAAACTACCGCCATGGATACGAACATCTTTATTGAATCGACATCCGCAGTAAGGTTGGTGAGTAGCTTGTTAGGATTTGTTTTTTCGACAAAAGCATAACTTTGTTTTGATATTTTATTAGAAAGGCGGGTGCGGAGGTCGCGGGCCACTTTTTCTGATGCATATGTTTGCACGATGCTTTGCAGGTAGCTAAAAACAAATATCACAACCACCGCTCCCATAAACTTAATGGTAAAGGTTCGATAATCGAACAGGTGCTTGAAATAAGCATCGATAGCATTACCCAGTAGCTTAGGCAGGAACAGGTTAACGCCATTACTTAGCAGCGCAAAAACTATCAGCAATATCACCAGCCCGTAATACGGTTTCAGCAGGCTTATAATGCCCGGCGGTTTAGCCGTACCAGATCCCTCTTGTTTGTTTTTATCTTCCATGTAAATATTCAGCTTAATGCCCGTGGTCTATTAGTGCCGGCAAAATTAGCAAAGCTTTATTAGCGCACCTCAAATAATGTGATAAATCATTACTAATCAACCCGACTCACAGCATCGTTTACTGTTACTGACGAACAGGCGTTAAAAACATTCTAAAATTATTCAGAAATCATGCTTTTTATCATTTAAACAGGTTTATTGGGCGATCCAAAAAAGATAAAGCCTGGTATTTTAATCTATGTGATTAAAATACCAGGCCTGTAATATTTGCCCGCTATTTGTGTGGCTAATTATTTAGCAAACGATGTATCAGGAACAGCTGATGATTTCCTGATCATCAACTCGGCGTTAAGCGTTACCTTTTCGTTTTTACGGCTATGCGCAGGTGTATTCAACTTGTTAAGCAATATAGTTATTACCTTGTCGGCAATTTCTTCTATTGGCTGTGCTATGGCTGTAATTGAAGGCGAATACAGTTCAAATACATCGTAATCGTCAAACGAGATCACAGCGACATCATTCGGGACACGAAGGCCTTTATCGCTGATCACTTTTAACCCGCACACACCTATACGGTTGGTACCAAACAAAATGGCATCAAATTGCTTGTTATTTAAAAACTCGGCAATCGGCTTAATAATTTCTTTAGCTTCCTGGTTAAATATAACCTCTTTAACATGCGGCTCAAGCCCGCTTTCTTTTAAGGCTTTGTTGTAACCGTCCAAACGTGCCTGCATTTGGGTTTGGTGCGAAGCGAATGTTATAAATGCAATGTTCTTATAGCCGTGGTCAACAAAATATTTGGTTGCATTATAAGTGGCCTGCAGGTTATCTATTACAACATAGCTCGAATCAACACTTGGGAAAAAACGGTCGAACAATACAACCGGCAGATCGTCTTTTATCAGTGAAGCAATGTCTTCTTCAACACCAACCGGCGGGGCAATGATATAACCATCAACATGCCTGTCGCGAAACATAGCGATCAGATCCTTGGTTTTTGCTGCGTCGTTATCGGTACTGCAATAGATAATTTTATAGCCGTTTTTATATGCACGGTCTTCAATATACCTTGCAATATTGGCAAAAAAGTGGTCGGAGATATTTTCAACCATCAAACCAATAATGTTTGATTTACCGGTGCGCAGGCTTTTAGCAAGTGAGTTGGGTTTGTAACCAACTTCCTCTACAAATTTTAATACTTTTTCAACCAGTTCTTCACTAATCCTCTTCTCCTTGGCCCTTCCGTTCAGGATAAATGATACGGTTGTTTTTGATATATTCAACTCGTTGGCAATGTCAACTATTGAGAGCTTTTTCTTGATCATTTAATATGTATCGTGTTAAAATTTAAGTCCTGTGCCAATATGTAAAATCTAATATAGAAATGATTTCCCTTTAATTATGAATTAATCAAGCGAAAGTGCCATTTTCTCCAAAATTTTACCATATTTTGTTAATAATTTATCAGTTTAATTGATTTGGAATGGAGGAATGTACAAACATACCTATTTGAACATACATTCAAAACAAATATAGCAAAATCGATTAACTAAACTAATTTTTCTTAATTTAAAATCAATGTTGATTTCACTATTCCGTAACAGGAAAAGCCGAAATACGCAACCTTGCACCACCCATAGGCACCAGTGTTAAAGCAGTTGTTTTCTCATCGCTTTTTACCGGGCTTTGCGGCAGTACACCACATAAACCTGTTGCATCAATTGTCCATCCGGGGATAAGCTTTCCTTTTGCAACCATCTCAATCGGTGCGTTAGTATTGGTAAACGGATTATTATCTTTTGGCCACGCGCATTTAATTATTGAGAACGACCTTTCGGGATGTTTTTCGTCAACCAGCAGCCCGTAGTTCCAGGCAGAAGCAGCGAAGATGTCATAAGCAGGCCATTTTGCAGGATCTGCAGTTTTTTGCCAGCCCGCATCGCCCTGGGTGTTGTAGCGGCTATCCTGTTTTACATAATTTTCGGCTATCTTCAACGAAAAAGTGAGCGGGCCATAGTTTACACTTACGCTGTTCTTATTCTCCTGCCATTCCCTCAGGCTGATCGCCATCGGCAGTTCCAGAGCTATCTTATCGCCATTTTCCCATTTATTACTAAGCATAATGTATCCATCCGGTTTCGCTTTAACCGGGATAAATTCACCATTTACCGTAACCGATGCATCCTTACACCACTCCGGCACACGCAGGTATAATGGAAAGAAAATTGACTTTGCCGTATTCACCGTAAAGTTAATCCTGTCGTTAAACGGATAAAAGGTATTCTCAGTGATCTTTACTGAGGTGCCATTACCTACTTTTGCCGTAACCTCGCCTGCTGTATACAATTGTGCAGCTAGTCCATTATCCGCGGTGGCCATCCAACTATTCTCCGAATAATAAACCCAGCCTGCAGCGTGGTTATGCTGGCAGCAGCGGCTGCTGAACGGGTTCATCATTAAAAATGGCCCTTCATTAGCAATACCCGGCGAGTGATTTTTACTGTCACTCACTACCATATTGGGCGCAGTAAGATAACGTAATGCTTTATAATCGGATGTAAATGCCGCGGGGAAGGTATTGAATGCCACGTCCTCGCAGTTGTCCGCCCAAAAAGTATCGCCCGTGTATTGCAGCAGGTATTCATCGGAGGTCATTTGTTCTACCATGCCGCAGGTTTCAACCGCCTGGCGTGGATCGGTATAGCCTTTCCGCGCATTTTCGTCAGCGCCGAACATGCCGCCGGGTACCTGCCCATAAATATTTCTTATCAGTTGAAAATCGTTATAAGTCGCATCCAGATTGGCCTTATTATGGCTTTGCAGATAGTAGGTCGCCGGCTCGCGGAAGCATTCTGCAACGTTTACATTGTGCCAGTTGGGCAGGTTGTTCTTCTGTCGCCAGTTAGCTGTATTACGGTCGAGCTTAGTTGCGAGATCGAGCAGGAATTTCTCCCCGGTGCGGTTATATAACCAATACACACTGATCATATTATCGCCGCCCCGGCTATTCTCCCAATAATCCTCCAAAAACTTATCATCAGGGATAGTGAGTTCCCATTGAAAGTATTTACTCATGAAAGTTAGCACGCGTGGATCTTTCGAGTATTCATAATAGGATTGCACGCACCACAGCATGGGCATATTTGCCCACAGGTCCCGTTTGCCATCGCCTTTGTAAATGATCGGACCAAAATCGCCATCCGGCTGCTGGTTGTTAATTACCGCATCTATCCAGAATTTGGTATTCGCGAGCATTTTTTCGTCGTGCAATACGTAGGCAATGTCGCCGTACCCTTTCAGCCAATAAGGTAACTCTTCCCAGCCATATTTGCCTGTGCGGCTTTTATTGAGCCAAGCATTATCGGTCTTGGTAAGCCAAATACTGATCTCGCCAAGGTTACCGGTCAAACCATCGCGTTGTAGCTCCAGCTGCTTTTTTAGCCAGCCTGCAGGTTTGATAGCGGCAAGCGGCAGTTTTACAAAACTTTGCTGTATAAGTGGCTCCTTGTCACTTACATAATAACTGTTTGCAGTATTATTCGAAGGCTTTTTAACCGAAACTACTGTTTGCGCGTTAGCCAAAAAGCAATTTAACAGCACAGCCGAAAGGGCAGTACCGAAAATATTTATACGCTTCGTCATCACTTCTTCCCATTAAATTTCTCGTCGAGCATTTTCATAAAGTAGCCACCCACAACACTCCTCGCCTGGAAACCAACTTGCTTGCCATCGGTAGTCTCGTGCCAGTCGCTAAGAGGTACTCGGGTTGGTGTTTCGATGGCATATTTGTAGATTGGCGCAACTAATTCCTTAAAATCTCCCTTACTTTTGGCCAGCGTAGCGGTCCATAATATCCAGTCGGATTTTGTATAGGTTTTGCGACTATCCAACGGCAAACCGTATTGATTTTGCTTGGTCAGGTAAAATTTGATCTCGCGGTCATAAACCGATTGCGGGAACAGGTGCAGGCCCAAAACCTTATCCCAAACCAGGTTATATTTCTGGCTCCAGGTATCCGGCTTTTCAAAAACCAGGGAATAGTGATCGCCGGCATCGGCCAGCTTCATCCAGCCGCTTACCATGCCATCGGCAATGTTACGGTATTTAGTCGCTATCGCTTTATAACCTAACTGATCAGCCAAACGAGCATAGCAGGCAATGCCTACAATCGCTTTCATCGATAAGTTTGCATTACGCGCCAGGTGGCCTGCAAAGTCATCAGTACAAAGCTGGTTAGCCGGGTCGAAACCATCCTTTACCAAATAGTTTACCCATTGGCTCAGTGTAGCCCAGTGTTTGCGCGCATATTCGGCATTGCCTTCAGATTTTGCTATTGCAGCAGTAAGGATGATCATGTTGCCCGATTCTTCAACCGGCATGCCCTCTCCATAAGTTTGTCCGTTTGCCAAAGGATAGCTGCCCAGGTCATGCGCGGCATAATCCCTGTGGTACTGCCCGCTTTTCTCGCTGAAATAAAATATACCATTCAGCATACCTTCCTGCAATTTTGGATTATAGATAAGATATAACGGCGCCGATGGATAGGTAACGTCTACCGTATTTATAAATCCGCCGCTAAAATTTTCTTTAGAGAACCATAGCAGTTCACCCTGGGGGCTTTTTACCAACTGATGCGCCGCAATACTCTGGCGATAGGCCAATACGCAAAGCTTTGCATAATCTTTTCCGCCCGCACTTTCAGCATTCACATACATGGTGCGGTTAAACTGGTCGCATTCCTGCATTACCGTGGCGTATTGCGTAGCCGCCGTGTTCATGGCATTATCAATGGTCACTTTGCCATCATGTTTCCACCATGGCATCAGGTTGTGATGGAAATATTGGATTGAATATAATTCGTCGTAAGCTACTTCAATATATTTCTCAACTGCAACCTTGCCAACCACGCCAAACGGGATAACCGTATTAAGCATCAATTGCTTTCCATTGCCAGCAGTAGTTTCCGATCTATTATCCATGAATGAGCTTACGCCATCCTTACCTGGAGTGATGTATTGCAGTACGCGCTCGGCCTTGGGTGCAGCTACATACATGTAGCCCCAATCAATTCTTACGTCATCGCCGGTTTTCTGTAACACCGGTTGCTCAACTGTACCGGCTTTTAGTACCGATAAAGCGGATGTTGCATATTTTTGCGTAGTCACTTCCTGTTGTGGTGTATTCACCGCAATAGTGGTCGAGGCGCCGAAATAAACCTTCACCTGGTGCGGTTTGCCGTCGTTTGATCTGACTTTGTATGATACATAAGATACCGGCCTGGTCAGCACATCCATATTGTTAAGCAGCAATGGTGAGGTAAAAGTTAGCTGCATATCTACAGCGCCGCATTTAAACTTATAAAGGGTTTGGGTTGCATTCAGGTCTACACTTTGCTGCTCTGCTACAGGAATTGGCGAAGCCGTTTTTTCTTCATCAACCAAACCGGCGTCCAGCCATTGGCCGCCTGCAGTGTTTACAACGTGTATGGCTAACAGGTTATCACCAGGCTTCAGTTTGTTCCTGAACTGGTCGATATCTATCAGTTTAAAGTCGCTTGTCCAGCCGGTGCGCGAGTAAACTTCCTCGCCGTTTAAATATACTTCAACGTTGTCGTCGTGGTACAATTTTAAAAATAGCTTGTTAAAATTAAGATCATGCAGGGTGAATTTTCTTCTTGTCCAGATATCCTTACTTATCCAAACGGTTTTGGCTTTGCTTTTATCATCAGTGAAAGGTGCGCCGCCGGTTTTCCAGTTGCTGTCATTAAACTCCGGGGAAGCCCAGCCGGCAGCCGGCGTTTCTTCTGTGTATTTGCATTGGTAAGCTTCTTCGTCTGATGCGGCAAGGATAGTTTTGTAGGATTTTTCTTCCTGCCCCATAAAACGGTAAACCCGTCCGTCAACACGGATCAATCCTAACAGCGGCTGCTCCTTGCCTGTCCAGTGACGGGTGGATTGCGAAGCCAGCGTATCGCTAAACGACCAGATGCTAAAATAAGTGCTGTGAGTAATGAGCGGATAAGCGGGGGCTTTCCGGTCTTGTGCATTCAGCGAGCAGGCTGCAACCAGCAATAGCGTCAATGCACCAAAAAATTTGAGACCTTTTTTCATGATAGTTGATAAGTTTATTTGTATTCAAAAGTAGCAATTATATAAACCACGCAATTGGCCGAATGGTTTATGCGATGTGTTCGTGTTATATAATTGGTTTCATGTCAAACTTACATTTTTTATTTAAAAACCAAAAATAAATCGATTTTGCTTTTCGAAATTATTTTGGAACAACAAAGCCAGACCATCGACTCACAACAAAAATATGTAAGATGACAGGCTGCTTATTTCAGTTCTTTTTACGGTCTAATTATTTTTTAGCAGGGTTATATATGGCTACTGCAACACGCGAGTCGGCGCAGCCATAATACAGGAACCATTTATGATGAAAGAATACCAAACCCTCGGTAAATACCGTCCCGGCTGGATACTGACCGCTTTTCTCAAAGGCTGCTTCCGGTATAAAATATGGCTTATCCAAACGCGCTATAACTTTAGTAGGGTCGCTTAATGAGAACAAAGCTTGTCCCCCACAATACGCGTTCGCTGTATAGTTTTTATCGCCACCGTTAGCATCGTTCTTTCCGTTATACATCAGCACAATGCCTTTATCGGTCATTATGGATGGCGGGCCACACTCGGTAAGTTGACTATCAAAATAACCTTTCCTTGGCGAAAATAATATTTTTAATGTGCCGTCTTCGTTAATTAACGGCGTCCAGTTTACCAGGTCTGTGGAAGTTGCTGCGTAAACATTTGATTCGCCCCAATACATCCAGTATTTGCCTTTTACTTTGGCTATAACCTGTTTACCGTTTACTACTTTGGTAACGATAGAGGCCGATTTAGTAGCCATGTTGAAGAACCTACCATCGTACGCTTTCTGAAATACCGGGCCATTCTTTTTCCAATGGTGCAGATCGGTTGATGTTGCAGCTGCCAGGCGTGGCACTTTTCGGTTCCATTCGGTATAAAGGATTACATATGTACCGTTAGCAGTAACCGCCACGCGCGGGTCTTCGCAGCCTCCCGGCCATTCAAATTCTTTGGCGTTATCATCTGCAGGGGAAAGTACCGGTTTGGATTCGCGTTTTACGGTTACGCCGTCAGTGCTCGTCGCCAAACCAACTCGGGATGTTCTTGAGCCTATCCCCTTTGCCAGGTTATCCTCAGCGCGGTACAACACGCAAATTTTACCGTTCATTACCGTAGCTGCCGGGTTAAACGTGTCGCTGGCTTCCCAGTGCCATTGGCTCTGATGCATCGGGTCGAAAAATGAGCTTGTGCTGTCAGGCGAAATGATCGGGTTTACGCCCTCTGGACGTACAAATGGACCCAGTGCCCATTTTGGCAAATTGGTTTCGGCCTGTTGGGCATTTACGGCATTTGTGCCCACAAATGCGACTGCAATAGCTATCGCTTTAAAAAGTGTCTTCATCCGGTTTATTAATTGAATGATGGTGGTTCAACTTTGGTTCCCCAGGTTTTATCAGGCTGGGTAGACAGGGTGTAATTGATCACGCCGCCGTTTTGTATGGCGCTGTAAGGTATCCAGGTGCTGTTCCAAACTTTGCCGTTCACCTTTAGCGAAGTTACATAAGGTTTTGTTTCCGAACCGCCTTTTATCACCAAAGTTTTGCCATTGGGCAAATGCATTTTTATCAACGGGAACGCCGGACTGTTCACCGAAAAACCTGCATAGCCCGGTATCATCGGGTACATGCCGATCCCTGCAAATACGTACCATGCACCCATAGCGCCGAGGTCGTCATTGCCCGGCAGGCCATTTGCCGTGTTTGCATATCGTTCCTTGAAAATACGGCGTATCAGCGCCTGTGTTTTGTATGGGGTACCCGTCCAGTTGTAGCTCCACGGCATCTGGAAATCCGGCTCGTTACCTGCCGCAAACCAGTCCTCGCCGTAATCTGAATCGGTTCTTCTGAAATCGGTATCAAGCCTTGCTTCCGCATATTTTTTACCGCCAATCGTATCGATGAGGTGTTTCAGATTGAAAGGCACCATCCAGAAATAATTGGTATAGCTCGATTCGCGCATATCGTAAGTATAGTACTTCCATGATCCGTCAGGCTTGCGTGATTGCAGCCATTTACGTTCAGGATTATAAATGTTCTTCCATTTCTGTGCGCTTGCCACATATTTGTTGTACAATGCCTTATCGCCCTGAGATTGCAATGCGAACTGACCGATAGCAAAATCGGCAGAATTATATTCCAAACTCATGGATGCTTGCGCGTAGCCTTTATCCAGGTAAGTATCCAGTTGCGGACGTGTCAGTTCGTTTTGCGATTTTGTCCCCACAACCTCTGCACCTTTGCGCATTACTTCCAGCGCACCTTTGGTATCGAAATGCTTTGCGCCAAACGCGTAAGCATTGGCGACTACAATTGAGGTTGGGTCGCCCTGCATGATGCCGGTTTCGATGTTCACCATCACCCAGCGAGGGAAACCGCCGCCTGATTGCTGCGCGAATTTCACGGTCGATTCCATCATATCGCTGGTCTCCTTTGGCGATAACATAGCGATGAGCGGGATTTGCGTGCGATAGGTATCCCAGTTACTAAATTCGGTATAATCAGTAAAACCAACCGCTTTTTTGGTTTTAAAGTCTGCGCCGGGATATTCGCCATTTACGTCGCTTGATATGCTTGGGTGTACCATGGCGTGGTATAAATGGGTGTAGAATTGTATGGTCAGGTCATTGCTGCCGCCTTCGGCCTCAATTTTACCAAGTTGATGGTTCCAGGCAGCAATAGCATTATTTTTTACCGCTGCAAAGTTCCAGCCTGGGTTCTCTGCTTTCAGGTTCTCTTTTGCATTTTTTACCGATACATATGATAAGCCAAATTTGTATCGGATAAACTTATTCTGCGGTACGTTAAAGGTGAAATATGCGCCCGAGTTTGCGCCGTCTTCCGATGTTGATGATGGGTTAAGCTTACTATCCTTCCAGGTACCTGATGCTGCAGGAGCTATATCAAACTCTGCTACGAAATAAACTTTATAGCTGGTGTTGATCCCGCAAAATGAACCGCCATCGGCATAGCCTTCGCATTTACCGGGGCCGGTGATGGTAACATGCGCGTCCTGTATTTTAGTGGCGTTGATGCCGGAACCAATCAGTATAGTTACCTTTTTAGCAGTATCGGCAAAGTGGTATTGCGCCATGCCCGTGCGTTTTGTATCGCTCAGCTCGCAGTCGATATTACCGTTTTGCTCTTTAACTTTATAATAGCCAGCCATGGCTTTTTCCATATGAAAATCGGGCTTGTAGCCTTTCATATCATTAGGCGATGAAGTCAATTCACCGCTTAATGGCAGCGTAGGGAAGTTGCCCATATGCGGGCAGCCTGCGCCGCTCAGCTGGTTCACCACAAATCCTTTATTCTCATCAAAAAAAGTGGTGGTAAACTGCACCATCCCAAAAGGATAGGTTGCGCCGGGGAATGTAAAACCTGCTTCCAGGTACATCTCTTCAGGCTTTTTGCCTTTGCCTTTTGTGCCGATGAGTGTGTTTACCTTTTCGGCGTAATTTACCTGATTGATCTTTTTTTGCGCAGTTACTTTACCGGCAGGAATAAGCATTGCCGAAGCAGCAAGCACGCAAATGGACAATAGAAATTTATGTTGAATAAGTCTCATCTTAATTGGTTTATCCGATTTGATCTATTAATGTTAATGAGCGCTTGAAACCGAGAACGGACGATCTTTCTGCGCTATACCACGTTGCGTATTTGGCTGGCTGCCCATTTCAAAATGCAATGTGCCGCCGTTTGCAATATCGCTGTATTTGATCCAGTTATGGTTGAATGGCTGGCCATTCAGCGTACCGGATTGTATGTACACGTTTTGCTGACTGTTATTGTGCGCATCGATGATGAACTTTTTGCCGTTCTCCATGGTGATGGTGATCTTGCTGAATTCAGGGCTGCCGATCACATATTGGTCAGTACCCGGACAAACGGAATAAATGCCCATTGCGCTCAGCACATACCATGATGACATCTGGCCTTCATCCTCATCACCGGGATAACCGTTCTCATCCGATTTGTAGAGCTTGTCCATTACCTCACGCAAATGTTGCTGCGCTTTCCATGGCTGGCCCGCGTAATCATACAGGTAGATCATGTGGTGGATAGGCTCATTGCCTTGCGCATACTGGCCCATGTTGCCGAGTTTCATTTCGGTCATCTCGTGTATCACCTGGTGGTATTCGCCCACTTTAATGGTTGGCGGCAGGGTAAATACCGAATCGAGCTTTGCGGTAAAATTCTGGTCGCTGCCAAACAAATTGATCAGGCCCTGCTCATCATGAAAAACAGACCAGATCCAATGCCAGGCATTGCCCTCGGTATAGGGACCTCCCCAATTCAGCGGATCGAAATTAGGCTCAAAAGTACCGTCTTCATTTCTGCCGCGCATAAAGCGGGTTGCAGGGTCCCAAAGCTTTTTATAGTTATAAATGTTCTTCTCAAAAATGCCTTCGTAGAATGTATTACCGGTAGTTTTTGCCAATTGGTATCCGCAGAAATCGTCATAAACCGATTCAAGGGTTTGCCCAACAGAACCCTGCGAAAGATTGGCCGGGATATACCCTATCGTCCAGTATTGTTTCCAGCATGGGCGTCCGTTTGCCGAACCCCATGGGCCTTTGTTGGATGCTTCGTGAAAATAAGCTTTCAACGCCCTGTTTGGGTCGAAGCTGTGAATGCCTTTTGCCCAGGCATCTGCCAGTAACGATATACCGTGATTACCCAGCATACCCCCCGTCTCACCAGGTTGCGACCACGCCGGCAGCCAGCCCATCTGGTCATACGCATCGAGTAAAGCCTCGGCATATTGCCCTTCCATAGTTGGATGCAGAATGCAGTTCAGCGGGAATTGCGCACGGAAGGTATCCCAGAAACCATTGTCGGTATACATATAACCGTCGTGGATCTTGCCATCGTAAGGACTATAGTAGTGCGGCTTGCCGTCTTTGTCATATTCAAAAAACTCATGCGAAAACAGGTTAGCCCTGAACATGCATGAGTAAAATGTCTTGCGCTCTTCTTCAGTACCGCCATCAACCAGTACGCGGTTAAACAGGTCGTTCCAAACTTTGAATGCTGCATTTTTGGTCTCGTCAAAAGTTTTTTGTTGGCCTAATTCTGTATTAAGCGTCACTTCAGCCTGCTCAAGGCTGATGTATGATGATGCAATTTTAGCCTGCACCACAGCGCCATCCTTAAATTTAATGTATGCGCCTTCGCCTTTACCCTCAGCGGTAAGGTTTTTTGCTGATATACTGTCGTGCTGATTTTCCCATGTACCATATTGCTCGAAAGGCTTGTCAAATACGATCACAAAATAATTTTTAAAACCCTGCGGCGCCCAGCGAACATTATTTACATAGCCGATAATCTTCCTTTCTTCGGGAATGATCTTTACCATGCTAATTTTAAGCTGGCCATCCAGTACGATGTAGGAGGCGCCTTTTGGAAAGGTGAAACGTATATGCGCACCGCGACTGGTTGGCGAGATCTCGGTAGTGATGCTATTATCGAAAGAAACCTTGTAATAATTTGGTTTGCCTATCTCGTTTTTATGATCGAACGATGCGGCGCGTGCATCCTGGTTCACTATCAGCTTACCTGTTTCAGGCATCAGTGAAAAAACCGCGTAGTCACTCACCCATGGGCTGCATTGGTGGGTCTGTTCAAAGCCGCGGATGCTGTGAACAAAATACTGATATTTGAAGCCCTCGCCATCTTTGTTGGTTTGCGCTGTCCAGGCATTCATGGCAAACGGCAGCGATGTGATGGGATTGATATTGCCCCACGAGAGTTCGTATTTTGAATTTGTACCCTGCAGGGTATTGGCATACTGTACCAGGTCGGGTTTTTGTGCGAAAAGGTTTGCAGCACAAAATAATAAGGCTGTGCCCAGAAGGCTCTTTTTCATTGAAAAATCGTTTTATAATCAGTTTTTAAAGATAGTAATATTTATTATTTCAATTGCTAAATCGTTATTTTTTTAGGGACAATAACAGAAATAATACATTC
>JABDAU010000062.1 GCA_013289045.1 Bacteroidota bacterium
TTTGGGCAATAAAGCAGCACTACTAAATAAAGACAAGCTAAAAGAGCTTACTGCCGCTAACTGGGCGTGTGATATTGAGCATGCTAAACAGGATCTTGGGTTTTACCCCGCCTACGATCTGCAAAAAGGGCTAACGGAAACGCTAACCTGGTACAAGCAACATAAATGGCTATAGCCATTTCCCACGTATAAATTAAAATAGATGAAAACGAACATTCAACCTGCCCAAGGCAAATTAGGTATCCTGATACCGGGCTTAGGCGCTGTTGCCACCACGCTTATTGCTGGTGTTGCGGCTGTACGCAAAGGTATTTCACAGCCAATTGGTTCCCTTACCCAAATGGGAACTATCCGTTTAGGAAAAAGAACTGAAAACCGCATACCAAAAATTAAAGATTTCGTTCCACTGGCCGATCTTAACGATATTGTTTTCGGCGGATGGGACGTGTACTCAGATAACGTATTTGAAGCTGCTACGCACGCCAAAGTATTGGAAGCCGGCCTGCTTCATTCTGTAAAAGATGAGCTGGAAGCTATCGTTCCGATGAAAGCTGCGTTCGATCAGAACTATGCTAAAAATCTTACCGGTACCCACGTAAAAACCGGCACCCGGTTAGAACTGGCGCAGCAGGTGATGGAAGATATCGAGAACTTTAAAGCCACTCATGACCTTGACCGTGTAGTTATCGTTTGGTGTGGTTCTACAGAAATTTACTACGAAGCATCGGAGATCCACTCGACACTTGCCAAATTTGAAGAAGCTTTGGCAAATGATGATAAGCTGATCGCCCCAAGTATGATCTATGCTTATGCCGCATTAAAATTAGGTGTACCATTTGCAAACGGCGCCCCTAACTTAACTGTAGATATCCCTGCCCTGGTTGAATTGTCAAAACTGAACGAAACCCCGATTGCAGGTAAAGACTTCAAGACCGGCCAAACTTTAATGAAAACCATCCTGGCCCCTGGCCTGGCTGCACGTTCATTAGGTGTTGCTGGTTGGTTCTCAACCAACATCCTGGGTAACCGTGATGGCCTGGTATTGGATGATCCGGATAATTTCAAAACCAAAGAAGTTTCAAAGCTGGGTGTTCTGGAAGATATTTTCAGGCCAGATGCCAATCCTGAACTATATGGTGATATTTTCCACAAGATCAGGATCAACTACTACCCTCCGCATGGCGATAACAAAGAAAGCTGGGACAACATCGACATTTTTGGCTGGTTAGGCTATAAAATGCAGATCAAGATCAACTTCCTGTGCCGCGACTCGATCCTGGCAGCGCCTATCGCGCTTGATCTTGCCCTGTTCATTGACCTTGCAAAACGCGCAGGCATGAGCGGTATACAGGAGTGGTTGTCATTCTATCTGAAATCGCCGCAAACCGCACCAGGCTTGCCGGCTGAGAATGACATCTTTAAACAATTAATGAAATTACAGAATACCCTTCGCCATATGATGGGCGAAGACCTTATCACACACCTCGGCCTGGACTATTACCAGGAACTGGTTGATACATTATAAAATGTGGTTTCACAAACTGATTGCCACCAGCCTTGGCATCGGTTATATAAATAAAGGTAAAGGAGCAGGTACGGTAGCAGCCGTAGCCTGCTGCTTTATTTGGTACCTGGCCTGGGCCGGAAACTATCCTCCGGCAATCTTATCTGTAACAATTACCGTATTTATTACACTAATAGGCGTATGGTCATCAACCGTTCTGGTACCCTTTTGGGGTAAAGATCCGGCAAGAGTGGTGATAGATGAGGTGGCCGGTATGTGCATTAGTTTGCTTTTCGTGCCGGTCAATGTAAAATATTCGATATGTGCGCTGATATTGTTCAGGTTTTTCGACATGGTAAAGCCGCTATATATCAGAAAGGCAGAGGGTTTGCCCAAAGGTTGGGGAATTATGATGGACGATGTTGTTGCCGGCATCTATACTAACATCCTGCTGCAAGTCGTTGTAGCATTTAAATTATTTGGTTAATGTCAACTTTTATCAAGTCACAGGCCTCATCTATAATATCTACTCTTTTTGACTTTTTGACCACAATAGTCTGCAAGGAATTATTTTCCTTTGCAGTCGTTTTTGCAACCCTGTTAGGCACACTTACAGGCGGTATTGTTAACTTTGCGCTGGGCCGGAATTGGGTGTTTGATAAGCGCGAAAAAAAGATCCCGGTGCAGGCAATAAAATACGTTGTAATATGGAGCGGCAACCTGTTGCTCACCACTTTAGGCGTGACTATTGCTAATAGCTACCTGGGCATAAATTACATACTTGCGAAAATAATAGTGGCGGTAATAATGGGTACAACCTATAACTACATGCTGCAAAAGAAATTTGTATTTGCATAACAAATGAATCTCAAAACGATATACAAAAAGCTGTTCCTGGTAATATTTTTCCTGCTTTGTAGCACTATGCTCTTTGCACAAACAACCACGGTCTCAGGTACCGTTACCGATGCCTCTAACCGGCAACCGCTCCCCTATGTAACCGTTTCATTTTCAGGTTCCACTATCGGGAATCAAACCAATGGTTCCGGGAAATACTCCATCAGCACCACACAGCATTTCGATCATATCAAAGTATCCTTCGTTGGCTATAAGGATGCAGTTATCACTATAACACCAGGGACTGCACAGGTAATAAATGTAAGACTGTTTCCTGAAGCGCAGCAATTACATGAAGTTACCGTAAAATCGGGTAAAAAACCCAAATATCGCAACAAGGATAATCCGGCAGTTGAATTGATACGCCAGGTTATTGCGCACAGGCCTATTAACCGTCCTGAAAGCTATCCATACGTGGAGTATAAGAAATATGACAAAATGGTTTTATCCGTTGTAAACGTGTCACCCACATTATCAGACAAGAAATTTTTCCACAAATATAAATTCGTACTCGATAACCAGGATACAACCAGCGTACCGGGTAAAAGGTTATTGCCCCTTTTCCTTACCGAAAAAGTGATGCAAACCTATTATCGTAAAAGTCCTGAGAAAACTAAAAGCGTGGTATTAGGTGAAAAAAGTGTTGATTTTGGCGAACAGGTGGATAATGCAGGCGTTAATGAGTACCTGAAGCATATGTATTATGATATTGATATATATGACAATAGTATCTTCCTGATGACCAACAACTTCCTGAGCCCGATTGCCGATTCAGGGCCAACGTATTACAAGTATTTCATCACTGATACGTTGGTGATTGATAATATAAAGGTGGTTGAGTTAAGCTTTACGCCGCGAAATCTGAATGATATGCTTTTTGAGGGCCACATTTATATTACCCTGAATGGTGATTATGCAGTTCAGAAAGCGGTACTATACATCAACAAAAACATCAACCTCAACTTTGTAAAAACGATGCACGTTGATCTGGACTTTCAGAAAAACCCAGACGGAAAATATCACTTAAGCAAAAGCGTGACTTACGCTGATTTCGGCATTAAAAGAAATAGTAAAGGCGGCTTATATGGTATACGAACGGTTGGCTATAGCGACTATGCAGTAAATAAGCCTCACCCGGATGAGTTTTACCAGGGTATTACGGAAGAGGGATCATACGAAGCTAAACATCAAAGCGACGCTTTCTGGCAGCAAAACCGTATCGATACACTAACCCAGGCCGAGGCCAGGACCTATCATAATATCGACAGCCTTAAAAACATGCCTTCGTTTAAGCGCGCAATGGATATTGCTACTTTGTTGCTGGCGGGCTATAAAGGTTTTAACTGGTTTGAAGTTGGCCCGGCAAACACGTTCTACAGCTTTAACCCGGTTGAAGGTTTCAGGCTGAGGCTTGGCGGCCGTACTACCCCCACGCTTAGTAAACGATATTATTTTGAGACCTATGCAGCGTATGGTTTTAAAGATGAAAAATGGAAATACTTTTTAAGCGCTACCTATTCGCTTAATGATAAATCTATTTACAAGTTCCCGCAAAACTACGTCAGGATCAGCCAGGAAAAGGATGTGACCATACCGGGCGAAAACCTGCAGTTTGTTGAGGAGGATAACTTCCTGCTGTCATTTAAACGTGGTGCTAACGACAAATACCTGTATAATGACTTTTATAAAGTAGATTACATGCACGAGTTTGAAAGCCATTTCTCATATGAACTGACGCTTACGAACCGTACACAAACGCCCGCAGGTTCGCTTGCTTTCATACAGCATCCCGATGGTTCGCCAAACAGTGTACTTGATCTTACCACAAGTGAGGCTAACCTTACCCTGCGTTACGCGCCAAACGAGCAGTTTTACCAGGGCAAAATTTATCGTATACCTATACCAAGTAAATACCCTGTTTTGACAGCAGACTATACGCAAGGCTTTAATAACGTGTTTAATAGCAGTTATTCATACCAGAAATTGCACGTACAGCTGGATAAACGCTTCTATAACTCGCAATTTGGATTTTTCGACTTACGGTTACAAGCTCAGCAGATCTTTGGCCAGGTGCCATATCCGTTGCTCAACATATTCAGTGCAAACCAAACTTACGCATATGACCTGTACTCATATAACCTGATGAACTTCCTTGAGTTTGTGAGCGACCGATCCGTAAGTTTAAATATAGATCAGCATTTCCAGGGTTACTTCTTTAATAAGATCCCGTTGTTAAAAAAGCTTAAATGGCGCGAAGTAGCTTCATTTAAAGGGATATGGGGAGACGTGAGCCATGAGAACAACCCGGCCCTTCATCCTAACCTATATGCCTACCCGGTTTACCCTGATGGAAGACCCATTACGTATGCTTTAGGCCATACGCCTTATGTTGAGGCCAGTGTGGGCATTGAAAATATTTTTAAATTCGTACGCGTCGACTTAGTGAGAAGGTTTACCTACCTTGATCATCCGGACGTACCGAAATGGGGCATACGTACTTTAGTACAATTTGATTTTTAATTATATTTGAATAACCAATATAAACTTTATGGCACAGGATACATCCATAAAAAGGAATTTGCAGTTGGGCATATACAAGGTTATCGACCCGGTTGTACGTGTTTTTATTAAACTCGGCCTTACACCCAATGCGGTAACTTCAATTGGTTTTGTATTGAATGTTGGCGTGGCTGTAATTTTCGTCATTGGCGCTGAAGAAGGTAACCGCGGCGACCTCTCCTACGTGGGATGGGCAGGCGGACTAATCCTTTTTGCCGGTTTGTTTGACATGCTCGACGGGCAGGTAGCCAGGCTGGGCAATATGAAATCAACCTTTGGCGCATTATACGATTCCGTACTCGACCGCTACAGCGAATTGATCATGTTTTTGGGCATATGCTATTACCTTGTGGGTCACCACTATTTCCTGAGCTCGATATTTGCCTTTATCGCTATGATTGGCTCCATGATGGTAAGCTATGTACGCGCCCGTGCCGAAGGCTTGGGTATTGAATGCAAAGGCGGCCTGATGCAACGACCTGAGCGTGTGGTTACTATCGGCGTGTTTGCCATATTTTGCGGTGTAGCTTCGCACTACATTGGTGGTAATTATAAATTATATGTTCCGGGTATCAAATATCACGTATTCGAGACCATGTCTATATTCACATTCCCGATAGCATTGCTGGCAGTATTAACCAACATTACTGCTTTTGGCAGGTTGGTAGATGCGAAAAAGAGTCTTGAAGAAGAAGAAAATAAATAATGTCGTATCTTCGCGTTAAATTAAGCGGTGGTAATACGTTAAAATTTTGTTAATAATATCTATAGCCTGATAGTTTAATCGAGAAATACAGAGGTTTATGAAAAATTTTGTTTCCAATTCGCAGGAATCAGTGAGAATGTTTAAGAGCGATTTTTTGGAAAGTCTTTCTAAAGTTCACTATACAGTGCCCTTATATATCTTCGTTCCGGTAATCGCATTTTGTGTCTATAAGTATTACAGCGTATCATTAAGTATATTATTGTTTTTGGGACTTTTTGCATTTGGGCTTTTCGTTTGGACATTGATTGAATACATCATGCATCGTTTTGTTTTTCATTATGTGCCAAAAGATAAACCCTGGGCTATGCGTCTGCATTTTATATTTCACGGTGTTCACCATGATTATCCAAGTGATGCCAAAAGGCTGGTACTTCCTCCATCGGTAAGTATCCCGTTAGCCCTGCTTTTCTATTTCTTATTTAAATCAATACTGCCTCTCAATTACATATGGGGATTTTTTCCAGGATTTATAATTGGCTATTTATTTTACGATATATCACACTACGCCATACATCATTTTAATTTTAAAGGCAGGATCTGGAAACAGATAAAACAGCACCACATGCTGCACCATTATCAGGATCCCGGAAAAGGTTACGGTGTAAGCTCTCCCCTATGGGATAAAATATTCCGTTCAGACTTCATCAAAAAATAACAATGGCAGATGATGCTACCGGCAATAGCATTCAGATCAATGCGCGGTCTGTAACGGTTGTATCTATACTCTCGGTTGCATACCTGTTGCTTTCTATATTGCTGGTAGGCTTTAAGTCGGACCAGGTGATACTTATAGTGCTGTTCAACGCTGCATTTTATGCATCAGCAATTTCGCGCAAATTTATACTGGGCTTTTCTATCTTCATTTTCTATTGGGTACTTTTTGACTATATGAAGGTAATCCCCAATTACAAAGTAAATGCTGTACATATTGCCGACCTGTATAACTGTGAGAAGAGTTTGTTCGGCATCAATTTCCACGGCAAAATCCTTACCCCGAATGAATACTGGGTTGTAAACGGCACCTCATTCCTGGATGTTATTACCGGCTTGTTTTATTTATGCTGGATACCCGTTCCCCTGGCTTTTGCAGGCTATTTATTTTTTAAAAACAGGCGCGAATTCTTATACTTCGCATTCACTTTCTTATTAGTGAACCTGATAGGCTTCGTGATCTATTACCTCTACCCTGCTGCACCACCATGGTACGTACAACAGCATGGGTTTGTATTCCACCCACTAACAATGGGCAGTACCGGTGGCCTGGCTAAGTTCGACGCACACTTTCATATTAACCTGTTCAAGTCTATATACGCCAAAGGGTCAAATGTATTTGCTGCAATGCCTTCGTTGCATTCCGCCTACCCGGTAATTGTGTTATTTTATGGTTTCAGGAATCGCCTGGGGCTCGCTAACATCTTTTTTGCAATAGTGGTTTTAGGCATATGGTTCACGGCAGTATATGCAAGCCATCATTATGTGCTGGATGTGCTGGCCGGTATCACCTGCGCGATTATCGGCATAAGCCTTTTCAGGCTGATGGCAACACGATCAAAAAGCATTATCGCCTGGCTTGATAAATATGAAGCGGTAATAAAATAGCCATTGTGTAGAAAGCTGTACTATTTTCTATACTTCTGTCCCGATTAAACAAATTATAGTTCCTATCCGAAAAGCAAATTCCAGCCCGAATTTTCCTTAAACTCATTTTATTTAATTCATTTTTCATAATACTGTGTTTATAGCGCAATTAGCTATAAATGGGCATGTTATTTGAGTATAAATAACTAATTTAACAGTCCACTTATGAGGAAACTTATTACAATAACTGCAATTCTACTGTTTAGTACGGCAAAGCTTTGGGCATCTTCGCCTTTGGTTGATACCGTAAAGCAGCCGTTATCCATTATAAGCGATTCGCTGAAGGGGCCGATATTTACCCATATAGCTGCCGGTTATATGCGTTACGATACCGTAAAAACCAAAAAGAAAAGACAGGAATACCAGGATAAGGCGCTCGACTTTACCATGCAGGCGCTTCATTACTATTCAAAGTACAACGATACCACGGGTATGCGCAGCAGTTTCTATAACCTGGCCAAAGTTTACCATGCGCAACGCAAATACACTCAGGCAAAATGGTTCATCCTGCAGGCAGATAATTTCTCAAGGGCTAAGAATGATGTCCCCAATCTTATCAATTCATTGCTTGAACTGGCCGCAATAAAAAGCGATATTAAAGATTATGACCTTGCCATGCGTGACCTGAACGAGGCATTGGTACTCTCTGTAAACAATCACTACTCGCATAATGAATCTGCTGTACAAGAAAGCTTCGCTATCCTGTATACCCGAACCCAGAATTACGACAAAGCTGCTGCTGCACTAAAGCGGCACAACATAATTGACGACAGCATCCGTAAAAGCGAGGAAGCAGCATTAATAGCCAAGGCAAAAACAAGCGACTCGTTGCAAAACAAAAAAAAAGTATTCTCAAGCAACAGCAAGAAGCTCTCCAAAAACGTATCTTCCAAAAAAACAGCCTCATTGTAACGCTGATCTGCGTAATTACGTTATTGGTGCTAACAATTATCATAACAGTTATGCGTCGGCGAAGGAAAAGATCAGGGACAAGTGAATCAAATGCGATGTAAATCAATGTATTTCAAGTAGCAACCCATTAAACTTCCTCGTAAAAATGATGTCAAACAATTAGTTATGAAAAGATTAATTTTTGGATGTTTATTTACCCTGCTCACTTTATCAGCCGTAAGTGCATTTTGCCAGAAAAGCGGCAGTGAAGAGTTTAAACGTGCGTTTCTGGAGCGCATAAATAGATCACGCGCAACGGGCTGCACCTGCGGTACCACCTATATGCCACCGGTGGCGCCCCTTACCTGGAACAATACCCTGCAAAAAGCGGCCGAAGGACATGCCTGGGATATGTCGAACAATAATTATTTCAGCCACACCAGTAAAGACGGTCGCACGATGGAAGACCGTATTGTTTTTGCAGGCTATAAATTTAATGGGTTTAAAAGTTTTGCAGTTGGCGAGAATATTGCCTTTGGGCAGATGAACATTGATGAGGTGATGGCAGGTTGGCTAAAAAGCCCGGGGCATTGTAAGAATTTGATGAATGCCATGTTCAAAGAGATCGGCGTTGCTGAAGATCACAGTTACTGGGTGCAGGATTTTGGCTACCGCGAAGCTTTTACATCGCAAGAACAGCAACTGATCAAAAGCGGAAGGATGCACGTGGTGCAGGTTCCGGCCACGTCGAAATAAATGCCCAACTATTTTTTCTTTGCTGCTAATTCCAATGCCGTAGTTGTGGTGTAATATTTCGCTATCATATTCGGCACTTCCCATTTGGGGATGTTGCCGTTTTTAAGATAACCGAGAAACTTATCAGTAACACGCGCAAAATGTGCTTCGTGGCCGTCCTTGTATTTATCCGGAACAATCACTTCCAGCCGGTCGCCTTTAGCCTTTAATTCTACGCCGGGAAATTTGTCGGTTACTGTTTTTAAAAGAGCGCCAATTCGCGTCTTAGCGTTAGAAGATTTCACCAGCGGTTTTATATATAACGTAGGGATATAATGCTGATCGGTGCCCTGCAGAATGACCAGGTCGGCTTTTGTGCCATGCAATACGGAATACTGGCTATCACCACCGGCTACGGCCTTATAAGCCCATTTGGCGGTCAGCTTTACGTTTACACCGAACAGTTTATAGTTCACTTGCCCATTAGCGTATACCTTTAGAACAGTATCATGGGACACATAAGGCTTTAAAAATACAGGAAAATCTTTTGCACTTGAATTGGTAACTGTATTGAATTGGCTAAGCGTAACAGCTGTAGTCCAGCGGCTGGCGCTGTTAAATTGAATGTCTTTTTTGTAGTCGATAATTCTGTCAGGGAAGCATTCCCATTGTGCCAGATCCACCAAATGTACACCCACATCCTGCAAGCCCTGCCCCTGCTGCGTAATGTCAAAAGCCCAATCCGGCCGGGTAAGCACACTGCCCGAAACATATTTATAAAAATAGTGAATGCTTTCCATTTCCACGCCGGGATGTTCAGGAGTGCCTTTTTTTAGTTGGCCAAATATTCCCGGTATCATGGCAAACTCGCGCTGTAGCGCGTTGGTGATCTCATAACGCTCCGTCATGATATCGTATAAAACCAGTTTCTTTTTAGCGGCTTCAGCAAACGCGCTTTTTAACAACAGGAAATTCTTTTTGTCGATCGCCATCGGCTTATCACCCAACACATTAAAGCCAGCAACTATCGATCTTTTAATATATTCAGTTTTCCGTCGGTTATTGCCAGCCATTACCACCACGTTGCCTTTTCTGTCGGCTATCATTTTTTCCAGGTAATCACCGCCGGTATAAACTTGCTCTTTCCAGCCTGTCGGATTATCCTTTCGGGCATTATAAGCGTTTATTTTATCTATATGTAATTGTACGTCCTGTCCTTTAGGGGCATATACATAAACTGTAGAATCAATATCCGGGTACATTGATTTCTGTACCAACGCGGCATGAAAATGGCCGGGGTCTAAAGTTACCAGCCGTATCTTTTCATTCTTTTTTACAGATTGCGCATGAGATGTAAAAGCTGAAAATGCAGCCAGTAAAAGCCCGGCAGAGAATACAGGAGTTTTCATCAGGTTCGATTAATCCCCGTAAATATAAAAAGTAGCTGTTGATTTTTGGGTGATTAGTTTGATTCCGTTGATTACGTCTGGTAAGTTACAGTGGGAATACCGTCCCCTGTAACAGAAAAATTATACCGGCCGCAGCAAAGCCCATGCTTACTATCCACAATAATTTCCGTTTGGTAATAATGGAAATAGCGCCAATTGCTATCGCGATCTGGAACATAGTTACGCCTCTTGCCAGTATTTTATGCCGGGCAACGTGCTCGTCAGATTCCTTTTGGTAATCCTTGGCTTTTTTCATTATATCTGCCTGGTCTTTCTTCTCGGCTTTAACTTTACCCACGGCAGTAGAATCCGGTTTTTTACCTAACGAAAGCAGAACATTATTTGATGCACTTAATATATCTGCTTTTATCCCCTTTGCCTGGTAATGCGCCCAACTATCGGACGATCGCATCTGCGACAGCATGGCTTCGTCGGCATGGTCGCCTGCCAGTAAACCGCATATGGCGGCCAGTACGGCAAATACCGCGGTGGTAAGTGCAACGTAAACCACCCATTTATCTTTTTGATTGCCCTCATGCGCTGCGTGGTGGGCATGCTCGTTGCTCTGTTCGTGAATTGATTCTGAGTAATCTTCTATCTCATCCATTGTGATGCCTTATTTGGTTTTGTGGGATAAATATAATGCGGTGATCCGTTAACTGCAAAAATCAGCTGTTAAGCTTATGTGAATATCACACATTCATTTTCCGTAATTACGTATGTAGCGGGCAATCTTTGCTGTTTCCACATGGGTAAGATTGCCCATGCCCGTGTACTCCCATTGCTTCATCGCATCATCAAAAACAATTTCGCCAAGGCTTATACTGCCTTCGGCAAGTTTAAATACACCAGTAGGTTTCAGATCGCCGTTGGGTAACCGGTTGAGCAGCGGGGTAACGGTTATCATTCGTTCAAAGCCATCTATGTCAAGTGCAAATAAAACCGGGTCAGTCATATTTATAATACAAACATTGTGCGGGTATTGTTCTGATCAATAGCAATTTGTCAGTCCCATCCCATCAGCGCCATTACCTCGTTAAATTCAGGTTGAAATGGAGCAGTTATACTAGCCATATCACCTGTAACAGGATGTCTAAACTGTAGTTGATGTGCATGTAACAGCATGGTGGTCATCTCCCATTTTTCCTTAAACAGCTTATTCTGCTTGTTACAGCCATGGGTACGATCACCGATTATGGGATGATATACGTGCGCCATGTGTTTACGGATCTGGTGCATGCGTCCCGTTTTTGGTGTAACGTCAATAAACGAATAGCGCGATGTAGGGTGCGCCCCAAATGGAACATCCAATTCCGCACGTTTAAGTGTAACATAACTGGTAAATGCTTCTTGCAAAGTGCCGTTCTCCTTGCGGAGAGGATAATCTATTTCCTGCGCATCCGGTGTATGGCCGCGTACAACAGCGAAGTATCGTTTGCTCACCTGGTCATTCATAAATTGTTGCTGCAAAGCTATTTCGCTTTCCTTATCAAGCGCAAATAAAAGTACGCCTGCGGTTTTCCTGTCGATACGATGGGTTGGGTAAACCTTATGCCCTATCTGGTCGCGCAATAATTGCAGGGCAAACTCTTCAACATCAGCAGCTATGGGCGAGCGGTGTACCAGCAAACCATGCGGCTTATTAATGGCGATAAATTGTTCGTCCCTGTATAAAATATCCAGCATTTACAGTTGGGGCATCATATTACCCCATCCCACAAAACTAAGCTATTTTTTGATGGACGCCTGAGCCTGATACCAGTTCCTTTATTTTGCTTTCCGGCACTTTGGTTTCCGGTTCGGGCGAGGTACCAAAAACTTTGTCCCATATCGGGGTACTTACGCCAAAGCCTTTTTCAGGGTATTTATAATGATGCAGGTAATGGTTGCGCCACAAACCTTTCATTGCTTTTGGCGGCGCCATGGTATGGATGGCGTAATGCATCGATACATAAACGAGGTACCCGATAACAAACCCCGGGAAATAAATAAATGCATAATTACCCGTACCGGCGAACAGGAACGATAAGCCAGAAAATAAAGTAAAAACCAGTACACCGATCATGAGGCTTGGTACAGGCGGCATAAACAGCCGTTCTTTATCCTTTGGATATTCATGATGATTACCATGAAATATATAAACCAGGCGTTTGCCGCGCTCGGTTTCCGCAACCCAATGGAATAAGTAGCGGTGGACGGCATACTCAAACAACGTCCAGCTAAGCATAGCGATGAAAAACAGCCCCGCAATTAGTCCGGGTGAAAAATTAAGATAGGCATAACTGTGATAGAGCATATAGCTGCAAAGCGGCACGTAAATAGTGTAAATAACCCAGGGACGGGTTTTGCTCAGCGACTCAAGGAATCCGTTTTTAAAGATCCTGGCCTGGCCGGTGTTGCTTATATTTTTTGAGTCCATAGATGTAGGTGAATTTTACTATTGAACTATACTATTAAATAGTCATGCAAATAAACAGAATGAATATTTACTTTGTTTTTTTGAAGCAGGCCGTATGATATCTATAAATAAAATTTACTTTTCAGTTACAGATAATGTGCCTTCCAGCACACTAAAACAGTTAAAAATACCCGCTGTTTTATAAACAAATGTGAAGCTTAGATTAAATATTTTTTCATACTTTTAGGAAATGAACCATGCTGCCTGTTAACAGCCGGACAGCGAAACATAAACTATTGCACCGCTTTTTTGAACCAAAGATTAACCGCTTGTAATGAAACGAGTTCTGCTCATTTTACCTTTCATTTTTTTATTCCAGGCAGCATTTGCGGTTAAAAGCTACGACTCGTTATTAAATAAACTCAACAGTGTGCTGGCTGAAAAAAAGTCGTACGATAACGAAAAAGTTAAACGGATAGAAAAACTGGAGAAAACATTAAGTGAGGCCGGCCCTAATGATCTGAAAACCCGTTACAGCCTTTACCTGCAGCTCTATGACGAATACAAATCCTTTAACTACGATAAGGCTTTTTACTACGTTCAGAAATTACAGCAAACAGGCCGCCTGCTTAATGATCCTGCAAAAATCGCCTATGGTAAAATAAAGCTGGGCTTTATCCTGCTATCGTCGGGTATGTTTAAGGAGACGTTTGATTCTTTGCGGACGGTTAATGTTAAAATACTGGATAACGAAGCCCGAAAAGAATACTACTTCCTGAATGCACGTACTTATTACGACATAGCAGATTATACGAAGGATAATTACTACAGCCCGATATATGATATCCGCGCCGGGAAATACATTGATTCGGCAACTGCACTTTGCGCCAAAAACTCGTGGGATTACATCTATTACAATGGCCTTTGTCATCTAAAAAATGGCAATACCAACCAGGCAGTTACCGACCTGACGGAGCTTGTAGATCATTACAAGCTTACCGATCATCAATTTGCCATAACGGCCTCTACCCTAAGCGATATTTACATACGAAAAGGTGCTCCGGACAGTGCTATCAGCCTGCTTATCACCGCTGCAATGGCCGATGTCCGCTCATCAACCAAAGAAGCGGCGGCAATGACCACCCTGGCGCAACAGCTCTATAAAAATGGTGATGTAAGAGATGCTTATGTTTATATTAAACAATCGATGGATGATGCCATCTATTATGGCGCCCGCCAACGTAAACTTCAGGTAAGCGCTATATTACCGGTTATTGCCAGCGACAGGATCAACATTGAGGAAGAGCAGAAAAAAGCGCTGTTTTTCTTTTCGTCCATACTTACCATACTGATATTGATGGTAGTTGTGTTTGCCGTGATCATCTACAAACAGCTGCGCAAGATCCGGATCGCCGATAAGATCATTATGGAAACCAACCATAACCTCGAGCATACGATAATCGAGCTGAACGAAGCCAATAAGATCAAAGAAGAATACATTGGCTATTACTTCAACCTCATATCAGAGTACATTAATAAACTGGAAAAATTCAAACGCTCGGTTGATACTAAGCTCACCACTAAAAAGTTCGATGATATCCGTGTATTGGTTAACAACATCAACCTTACCAAAGAACGCGAGGAATTGTTCATTAATTTTGATAAGGCATTTCTTACCATCTTCCCGAACTTCGTTACCCAATACAATGAGCTGTTCTGTGAGGAGAACCGCGTGAAGCTACTCCCCAATCAGTTACTCAACACCGATCTGAGGATATTTGCGCTGGTACGGTTAGGAATCCATGATACCGAAAAGATCGCCCATATCCTGGAATACTCTGTAAACACCATCTATAACTACAAGGCCCGTATCAAAAGCAAATCATTAGTGCATAATGACGAGTTTGAGAACGCAATAATGGCTATAAAAGCCATATAATTCTTTATATAAGCTAAAAATAGTTTATACATCGTTTATATTTTCACGCCACATACTTACTTTTAAATACTTTATTATCAACAAGTTAATTCCAATCCAGATACTGGATCGTTTATATTTTGATTTTGAAATTTGTTGCAGCCTGTATTAACTCTTCTCTTTGAATTGTCAATTCCGGACAGAAAGTAGTACGGCAATTGCGCAATTATAAACACCAATTTTTCCAACCTTATTGTTTTTTATGAAAACGGATCAAAACCTTTTTAAGGGATTGAACTGCACCCGCCTGCCCGATGTGTTTAACCACGCAAAAGCGCGAAAGCCGGAGCTTTACAATACCCTTTTGCTTTCAGGATGAAGAAGCAATAAATGGCCATGCGCCAAAATGTAACCAACCCAACGAACTTACCAGATCATTAAAACCTAAAGTAAAATCATTATGTATAGAAAACAATTACTACTCAATTTACTTTTTTGTCCTTTACTCTTGCTGATGTCGCTGTCGGCGTTTGCACAGCAAGCCATCACAGGTAAAGTTACCGACGAAAAAGGCAACCCCTTCCCCGGCGTTGCGATCAGCATAAAGGGAACTGTGAGGGGGACCAATACCGATGCAAACGGTAACTATTCGCTGAATGTAATACCGACAGACGTGCTGGTGTTTACCGCCGTAGGATATGCAGGGCAGGAAGTTATTGTTAATAATAAAAGGGTGATCAATGTATCACTGGAGCAAGACCAACAGCAACTGAATGAAGTTGTAGTTGTAGGTTACGGCACACAAAAACGTAAAGACCTCACCGGGTCCATCGCATCAGTAAAGGGCGATGTGTTTAAGGATCAGCCGATAAACAATCCTATTGAAGCATTGCAAGGCCGTGTTGCCGGTGTGAACGTTATCGACGCCGGCGCCCAGCCTGACGCTGTACCGCAGATCATCATACGTGGTGTGTCTTCGTTTTACCAGCCAAATCCGTTGTACATAGTAGACGGTGTAAGGCAGGCAGACCTGAACAACATTAACCCGCAGGATATTGCCAGCATCGACATCGCGAAAGACGCAGCTTCCGCAGCAATTTATGGTTCTGCAGGGGCAGGCGGCGTAATCCTCATCACTACTAAAAAGGGTGGCAACATAGGTGCTCCACCAACCATCAGCTTCAGCGCAAGGTATGGTGTTACCAAACCAAAATTGGTGCAATTACTTGACAGGGACGATTTCCTGAAACTGGAAAACATTGTAAACCCAACCTTCTTTGCAGGCGCAACACGTACCGATACGCTTGCCAACACCAACTGGGTCGATCAGCTTTACCGCAATGGTACCGAGCAGAATTATAACCTTTCAATCTCTGGCGCGTCTCAAAACATCAACTATTTCGTATCAGGCTTTTACAACCAGCAAACCGGTATTTATATCAAAAACTACTCGAATATTGGCGGTTTCCGTGTAAATACAGATTACAAGCTGAGCAAATACATCACCGTTGGCGAGCAGATCGATGCATCACAACGCATTACTTCTCCACTCGTTGGTGCGCAGTCTTTCGTGCAAAATGCACCGTTCCGTACTCAACCGATCATCCCGGTACATAACGAGGATGGCTCCTGGGGTACCGAACCTTCAGGTTATAAAATACAATTTTCAGGCCCTAACCCGCTGGGCGCTGTTGAATCGGCAAGCGCACAGGATACCAAGAACAATTTCCAGGGCAATGCTTATGCCGACATCAAGCTGCCGTTCCATTTGGATTTCAAAACAACCTTCGGCTATGCTTATTACCTGGAAACAGAAGATTACTTCCAGAACGCATACAACTTCGGGCCTGTTGCTTCGCCAACAACCATGCTGTCAAAATCATATGCACAGAGCAGCCAGTTGTTAGACAACTATGTGCTTTCATACAACCAAAGCTTTGGCAAACATAATATCAGCGCTTTGGCCGGTTATGAGCAGATCATAGACAAAACCAACAATATCTACTCAGGTGAAAGCAACGTGGGTATCCCCGGCTATTCATATGTGCAAACTTCAACTTCATCATTGTCACTTCAGGGCACTTACGATCCGCAAAGCCTTATCAAATCGCAGTTTGCGCGTGTAAATTATAACTATGATGAAAAGTACTTTTTATCAGCCTCAATCAGGCAGGATGCCAACTATACACAATTTGGCCCTAACAAGGTAAAAGGTGTATTCCCGGCAGTATCCGCAGGCTGGACATTAAGCCAGGAAGATTTCTTTAAGAAAACAATACCTTTCTTAAACAGCTTCAAAATTCGTGGCAGCTATGGCCAGTTGGGTAACAGTAACGGTTTTCCTGCTTACTTCTTTACTTCAAACTACAGCCAGTTCAACATCAGCACAGGTATAGCCGGTGGCGCACAGGGCTTTGCTCCTGGTCAGCCGTTCCAGATCGCCAACTCGCTTACCACTATCCCTAACCCTAACCTGCACTGGGAAACCATCACCGAAACCAACATCGGTATTGATGGTGAAGCACTGCATGGTGCATTATACTTTACTGCAGAGTGGTATAATAAGAAAACATCCGACCTGATCTATGCCCTTACCTTACCGCAAAGTACAGGTTTCACCTCGGCCTATATCACCAATATTGGCGATGTAGTAAACAAAGGTGTCGACCTGTTGGTAGGCTATCGCGGTAAAATTGGCAAGTTAAGCTTTGACGTGAGCGGTAATGCTACCTTCAATCACAATAGAGTGACAAAACTTAGCGGCGCCGCTACTGACGCTGTGTACGGCGGCTATAACTATTATAACTATGCCAATGGCTCGGGCGATGTTGCCTTCAACATGATGCCTAACCAGCAACTCACCATCACTAAAGTAGGCTTGCCGTTTGGCTCTTTCTACGGTTACAAAGTGCTGGGTATATTTAAAACAGATGCCGATGCAGCCAAGCAAAAAGTTAACGGCAACGTAGCACACGCAGGTGACCTTGACTTCCAGGATGTGGACGGCAATGGCGTAATAGACGCTAACGATCGCCAGGTGATCGGTAACCCTAACCCGAAACTGGTTTATGGCTTCAATCTTCACCTGAATTATTCTGGGTTCGATCTTGGCCTATTATTCAATGGAGTTGCAGGCGTACAACTATTTAACGGTGTTGAAGCTTATGAGCAGGGCATATTCCAGGATGGTAACACAACCAAACAAGTGTTCGGTGATTCGTTCCTGGGCTCAAATGGCCTTACCAATCAGCCACGTTTGGGTGTAGCCAACAGCAATGGCTCATTCACCTTAGACCCTAACCAGAATTTCAGCTCGGTAAATAGCTACTTTGTACAAAGCGGCGCTTACCTGAAGCTTAAAAACGCACAGTTAGGCTACACATTTAAAAGCAGCCTGCTTGAGCAAATAAGTATTAAAAGCCTGAGGGTGTTTGTAATGAGCAACAACTTGTTCACCATCACTAAATACAAGGGGCTTGATCCTGAAGTCGCCAGCGCATTTACATCAAACGGCAACGTTGGCACCACTACGCAGGGCATTGATGCTGTAACTAACTATCCGCAGGCAAGGATCTACTCTTTAGGGCTGGATGCTAATTTTTAATACTAAACTTTAAAATTATGAAGATGTTAAAGAAAATATATATATCGGCACTCGCCCTGGTTTTAATAGCGGGATGTAAAAAAGCCCCTGTAAACGTAGGGCCACCAAATCAGTACAGTACTTCTACATATCCTCAAACTGTAACTGATCTGCAAACCATACTGGTATCGTGCTACTCAAACCTGCGCGACCAGGGCTTGTTTGGTTTCCACTTCCTGCCTAAGGCATTGTCAAACTCCATGCACACGGTGAATTCCGAATACAACGGCGACCCGGGATGGAACGAAATGGCTGCCAACAATTTAACAGTTGGTAACGAATATCCATCTGAAACCTGGGCAGCTTGCTACACAGGTATCAAAAACTGTAACGTAACTATTTATGCTGCAGGTGTGTTATTAAAAACCGATCCATCGGCCAGCCAAAGCGACATCAACCTGATACTTGGACAGGCATACTGCCTGCGCGGCTGGTATTACATGACGCTTGAGTGCTTGTTCGGTGAAGCCTATATGACTGCCGGCGGCACCAACGGCGATAAAATGGGCGTTCCGTTGTATACTGCTGTGCCGCAGAACCTTGCGGAAACACAAGTGCCCCGCGCTACCGTTAAAGCAGTATGGGACCAGATCATCAGTGATGAGAAACAAGCTGCAAGTTTACTAAAGGGCCATGTTTGGGCCTCAACAGATGCTGCACGTGCTACTGAATGGTCAGCCCAGGGCTTGCTGGGTAAAGCCTACATTTACACCCAGGATTGGGCAGATGCAAAAACAACATTGCAGACCGTGATCCAAAGCAGCAATAAAACGTTGATGTCTTATGCAACTTATCATGATGCATTTAACGGCAGCAACAAATTCAACAGCGAATCATTGCTTGAGCTATACGTCGACCAAAACTCGATGGGTGGCTATGGCATCTACAGTGGCGCTGCCAATTCATCAACCATTAATGGCCTGATCTGGGCACCCCGCACTTTCGGCGGGTTCACCGGTTCAACCCCATTTGATGGTACCGAAACCAATACAGAGGCATTGGGTTACAACAACGAAGTTGTTCATGATCAGAATGTTGTACGCTTTGGCTTTCCGTTGGGCACTGCCTATAACCTGGTTAACAACCCTAAATTCAATGCATCTGCCCCGCAATCATATTTTAATCAGAAACAGATCCAGGATCCTAATTATACCAATCAGTCGATTGCTGTAAGGACAAACCAAACTGCAG
>JABDAU010000063.1 GCA_013289045.1 Bacteroidota bacterium
GCCAATACACCTTACATGAACGGTGTCGTTTTTATGCAGATTATTTAAAGTGAACTGTCCAGAAATTGAAGTAACAGTATTGGAAATTGAAGTAGATACTGTTGCATACACAACCGACAACCCCGTTTCTTTATCGACAACTTTACCAGTGAAGTGTTGCTGTGCAAACATAGCTCCCGGAAAAAATGACAGGATCGACAGTATTAATAGTTTCATTAGCTGGTTTGTGATGCAATTTATACTTCAATATGCTGAAAAATAAAAGTTTAACACTCGTTAACAATTTGTCCATAACAACTTTTGAAAGATAGATTGCTGTTTGCTATTTCAGGCCGAAAATTGAGTAGGGTGTTATGTTAATTTTATATAAATAAAGATTGACATCTATATTAACCTGGAAGATAAATTATAGATTCACGATAATTTGCCTATTTTTGAGCACCCCTATGTTAATCCCGCAACTATAGGAAGACTGCTTATTAAAACACACGTATAATGGGAACCTTTTCCCGGTTCTTTACGTTTAATGACTAAGGCGTTTTCCGTTTAATTATTTTTTCTTAACACTAAATATCCTTTGGGATTTTTGCTTTAAAAGCGTCAAAACATTTACCAAAAAAGGATTGTGATCCGGTTTTATGAAACACCGTTTATTGATATGCTTATTTCTTTTCCTTTCCATAAAAGTATACAGCCAGTGTACACTAAGCGTGTCAGTAACCTCGTCATCGTCCTCAATTTGTGCAGGAAATAGCGTAACGCTTACAGCTACACCTTCGCAGGGAACCCCGCCTTATAGTTATGTATGGAGCACCGGTGAAACTACGCCTTCAATTAATGTAAACAAAGGCGCCACTTATACCGTAACTGTAACGGATAAATCGACAGGCTGTGCACCTGTGCAACAGAGCATTACCGTAACATCTGTTGCAGCGCCAAATCCACCCAATGCAAGCGGGACTACCGTTTGTCCAAATACTTCTGCCACACTGACTGCAACCTCGCCCGGAGGGGAATATCAGTGGTATGATGCTGAAACAGGTGGTAATTTTTTGGCGAGCGGGGCAACGTATACTACACCGCCCATTACCACCAATACTGTTTTTTATGTACAAACAACGGTTGATGGCTGTACCAGTATCCGAACACCGGTATACGTGCTTTTACCATCGCAGCCTAATGTAATTGGCGATACAGTTTGCCAGGGACATGTAGCTACCCTAACGGCCCGTGGCGGCACCAGCTATAGCTGGTATGATGCATCGTCAGGCGGAAACCTTGTCGGTACAGACTCTTTATATACAACACCTGTATTAACCGCAACTAAAACATATTATGTTGTTGTAAATACAAATGGTTGTTCAAGTGCGCGTACTGCTGTTACGGCTACGGTTACTTCGGCTCCGCCTGTTCCTACAGCATCTAACGTTACCATCTGCTCCGGTAAGACTGCCCAACTTCACGCTAACGCAAGCACCGGCATATTTGATTGGTTTACAACGCCGACAGGAGGCAGCTCGCTCATCTCAAGCCCTGATTATACCACACCGGTATTAACTTCCACCACTACTTATTACGTTCAAACTTCGTTAAACGGCTGTTCAAGTGCGCGCGTGCCGGTTACGGTTACGGTAGATGCGCCGCCGCCGCCGCCGGAAGCCCAAACAGATAGCATTTGCTACAATAGCAGTACTACATTAACCGCAAGTACAAGCCCGTCAGGCACTTATCAATGGTATGACGCCCCTGTTAATGGCACATTGCTGACAACTGGTGTAACATACGCCACACCCGTATTAACCAATTCCACATCTTACTTTGTGCAGGCCGTTAACGGAAGTTGTACAACAACCCGTACACAAATAAATGTAATTGTAAAACCGCAGCTTACGGCCCCTTCAACATCTGGCGCTATAGTTTGCTATGGCACAGGCACAACCTTAACCACAAAAAACCGCGGGGGCATTTATCAATGGTATGATGCCGCAACAGGGGGTAACCTACTGGCTACAGACACTACTTACACTACACCAACATTAACAAGCACAACTACTTATTATGTACAACGCACCTTGGAGGGATGCGTAAGTCCGCGGACGGCGGTAAAAGTTACAGTTGAACCGGCAGACCCAGCGCCAACAGTTGCCAATGCCACTGTTTGTTCGGGTAATTCTGCAACGCTTACCGCAAAAAGCAGCGATAATATTTATGCCTGGTATGATGCCCCGTCAGGAGGCACGCTGTTATCTACGGCGCCGGTTTATGTTACACCGCCGTTAACCGCTACAACAAAATATTATGTACAAACCACCTCGTCAACAGGTTGTAGCAGCGCGATGACGACGGTAACAGTAACTGTTAACCCGCTTCCAACCCAGCCAACTGCGAGCGGTGCAACCGTTTGCCCCGGAACTTCTGCAACACTTACGGCAAGTGCTGCCAGTGGTACAATACAATGGTTTAGTGCAAGTACGGGCGGCACGCTGCTTGCAACCGGAGGTTCATATACCACCCCGCCTATAAGTACCACAACTACCTATTATGTACAAACCACTAACGGCAGCTGCACCAGTGATCGTACGCCGGTAACCGTTAAGCTGGTAGACGGAACTAATCCGGAATTCCAGTATTCATCAGGCACCTATTGCGTTTCGGGAGGAAACGCCATACCGGTTATCAATAATCCTGCAGGAGGAACGTTCAGCGCATCGCCGGCAGGCCTGGTATTTGTGAGCACTACTACCGGCGAGATAAATGTTTCTGCCAGTACACCTGGTACATATAAAGTAAGTTTTACCAATAATGCGCCATGCCCCGGTACAACAAGTGTCAGCATTTCTATAGTAACGAGTGTTAAATCAAACCTTTCGTATGGTTCGCCTTTTTGCCAGGATGGGCCTAACCCATATCCTTCTTTAATTGCCGGCGCTACAGCCGGTACATTTAGCGCCACGCCTTCAGGGCTTGTGTTTGTTAATACCAGCACCGGTCAAATAGATCTTGCTAAAAGTAACCCCGGCACTTACACGGTTACTAATTCTATCAGCACATCTACCTGCGGCTCGAGCACTTCTACAGCCTCTGTAACCATCGATCCGAAAGTACTTATCGATGCCGGACCTGATCAAACTGTTCCGAAGGGCAGCACCGTGCAGCTGGCGGGAGGCATTGTCGGCGGTACAACAGCCGGCACATGGTCAGGCGGAACCGGTACTTTCTCCAACAAATCCGATCCAAAGGCAACTTATACACCGGGGCCGGGTGAAACATTAGCAGTACTTACCCTCACTTCAAGCGATCCGCCGGGGCCATGCGGCCCGCACTCATCGTCGGTTAATATTACCTTCCGTACACAACCAAATGCCCCTACAGCTGCGGGCAGTACTATATGTGCCGGCAATAGCGCCAGCCTGGCAGCTACAGCGCCGGGAGGCACCTATCAATGGTATGATGCCCCAACGAGTGGCAACCTGTTACATACAGGCCCTACTTTTACCACGCCGGCATTAACTGTCAATACCAATTATTACGTTGAAACTACCGTTAATGGCGTTACCAGCAGCCGTACAACTGTTACCGTAAACGTTACTTCACCAAATTCAGCACCGTCGGTAAGTGGAGACACTATCATATGCCAGGGTTCTGCAACCACACTTACGGCAACCGGCTCAGCCGGAACATATCGTTGGTACAATGCTTCTTCAGGAGGTAATTTGCTTTCAACAAGTAATACATACACAACGCCGGCGCTAAACTACAATACCAGTTATTACGTACAGGCAAGTGCAACTAACTGCAGCAGTGCTCGCACACAGGTTAATGTTACCGTTACCTCTACGCCCAATATAAGTAGTGCAGCCACAGGCGTAATATGCAGTGGCAACCCGATTAATTATACTATAACTTCTGATCAGCCCACGGCAACATATTCCTGGGGCCGCGCAAAGGTTTCAGGGATATCTAATCCGGCAGTTAACAATCAAACGTCATCAACCATTACTGATACGTTGATCAACACTACTATAAACCCGATAAAAGTAACCTACAATATTACACCGGCAATAGGCAGCTGCAGCGGGCCGGTATTTAATTATGTTGTGACTGTTTATCCTACACCACGCGTTACAAGCGCAGATAGCGCTACAGTTTGCGATGAAGCCCCTATTAATTATACTGTTACTTTTAATGATCCATCCACCACATTTTCCTGGAGCCGGGCGGCAGTAGACGGGATAAGTAATGCTGCTGTTTCAGGCCAATCTATCAGTACGATAAAAGAGGTTTTGCATAATATTACCAACGCTCCTATTACAGTTACTTATTTGTTTAATTATCAAACAAGCTCATGCAGCGGGATACCTTTTAGTTATGTAGTTACGGTGAACCCAATGGCTACTGTAACCAGCAGCCCGGCGGGCACGGCTTGTAGCGGCGTGCCGCAGAATTATGCCATTACTTCGAATATTCCTACAGCCACCTATATGTGGAGCAGGGCTGCAGTAACCGGCATCAGTAACCCGGCAGTAACCAATCAAACATCCTCAACTATCACCGAAACACTGGTAAATACCTATGATTTTCCTATTTCTACTACCTATGTAATTACGCCACTGGCCAATGGCTGTAGCGGAACGCCACTTAATTATGTAGTAAAAGTTAATCCATCGGTAGCAACGCCTCCAATAAACAGCAACACACCGGTATGCGTTGGCTCAACTGTAAGTATTTCTACAACATCTGTATTAGGCGCAGCTTACCAATGGACTGAACCAGACGGAACGATTGTTACAACAAGCGTTCCTACTTTAAATATTAATAATGCCACTACCAGCCAGTCGGGCACTTATACATTAGTTAATATTTTAAGAGGCTGTCAAAGCGATCCGGTAACCGTAAATGTAGCGGTTGATGAACCCGCTGTGGCCAGTGCCGGCCCTGATCAAACGGTTTGCAAGTTTAAGCCAATCGTTCAGTTAAGCGGCACAGTAACAGGCGGAACAACTACAGGTGTTTGGTCGAGCAGTGGCAGTGGTACCTTTTCACCATCAAACACGGACATGAATGCTGTTTATACCTCTTCTGCGCAGGATGCGCAACAGCCTTCGGTTACATTAACGCTCACGTCGACCAGTAAAGATAACTGTCCACCGTCAACCTCAACCATGGTTGTAACCTACGGGCCTTTGCCCGGTGTTGATGCAGGCCCTGACCTTGCGGTATGCTCGCAGGATGCCAGCGTACCTGTAACCGGGAAAACTTTAACCACGGGTACGGTTACATGGAGATCGTTAGGTTCGGGAAATTTTACCGATCCGAACGCGCTTAGTACAAGTTACGCCCCAAGCGCAGCTGATGTTAGTGCCGGTTCAGTAAATTTAGTACTGCAATTAAATGGTAACGACGAATGCTATATCAGCACCGATACTATGACCATTCACTTTGTGCCACCTGCGAAAGTAAATGCAGGCGGAATACGCTATGTATTAAAAGGATACACCATTACACTTAACCCAACTGTAAGTGAAGACAGCTTGAAATATCAATGGTCTCCGAATATTGACATAAACGACATCACCTTAAAAGATCCTACAGTTACCGGTGACGTAAACCGTACTTATACCTTAACGGTTACCGACCCGCGCGGCTGTGTAAGTTCTGATACGGTTTATGTAGAGGTTTCGCCGCCGATAAATATTAATAACACCTTTACGCCAAACGGCGATGGCATTAATGATACCTGGAACATAACCGGACTCATAGCCTATGTAAAAGCTACTGTTGATATTTTTACGCGCGACGGGCAGCCTATATTTCACTCTATTGGTTACCCGGTACCATGGGACGGTACCTACAAGGGTAAAGCTTTACCGGTAGGCGTGTATTATTATGTGATACACCTGAATCTGAACGACCAGGTGCTCACGGGATATGTCACGCTTTTGCGATGACGAGGGTCATCGCACATCGAATATTTTGCCGGGATTAAGGATGTTGTTTTTATCGAAAACCTTTTTGATACCGCGTAGCAGTTCAAAATGCACCTCGTTATACCTGATCGGCAGAAATTCTTTTTGCACCAGCCCTATCCCATGCTCGCCGGAAATCGTGCCACCTAATGCTACGGTGAGTTCAAATATCTCGGCTATTGCATCATTCAGTCTATTATCCCAATCAGCATCGCTCATTTTACCTTTTATGATGTTGATATGCATATTGCCATCGCCGGCGTGGCCAAAACAAACGGATTCAAAACCATACTTCGCCCCTGTTTCTTTTACGCCTTTTACCAATTCAGCTAATAATGCGCGCGGTACAACGGTATCTTCTTTTTTATAAACACCATGCTGTTTAACCGATTCGCCAATAGTACGGCGGATGCGCCAGAGTTCGGCCTTTTGTGCTGCAGTATCGGCAAACAAGGTATCTTTACAGCCAAATTCTTCTAAAACCATATTGATCTTTTCGCATTGTGCGAAGATTGCTTCCTTATCGTTTCCATCCACTTCTATCAGCAGAAAGGCCTCATCATTATCTTTAAGGTCGAATTTGATATCGGTGTAGTTTTTCACCCATACGATACAATTGCGCTCCATATATTCAAGCGCCGACGGCACAATCCCGGCCCTGAATATGGCCGACACCGCCGCGCAGGCATCGTCATTTGAACTGAATGCGGCCAACAGCAATACATTGAGCTGAGGCAAAGGAATGAGTTTGGTAACGATCTTTGTAACGATACCTAATGTTCCTTCAGAGCCGATCATCAGTTGGGTAAGATTATAGCCGGATGCGAATTTCAATGTATTGGATGTCGTCCAAATAATATCGCCGGATGGCAATACTACTTCGAGATTTAGAATATAGTCCCTGATAGTACCGTATTTTACCACCCTCGGCCCTCCTGAACCATTTGCTACATTCCCACCTAAAAAGCAACTCCCTTTGCTTGCCGGGTCGATGGGATAAAACATGCCTTTGGTAGCGACAGCGTTCATAAATACCTCGGTAATTACACCCGGCTCAACAATAGCCTGCATGCTTTGCTCGTCTATGGTTATGATCCTGTTAAAACATTCCATAGAAATAAGCAAACCACCTGAAACAGCCAGCGCTCCTCCTGTTAAACCAGTGCCTCCGCCTCTTGGTGTAGCCGGGATGAAGTATTCATTACAAAGTTTTAACAGTTGGGATATTTCTTCCGGCGTACGCGGTTTTACTGCTACCTCAGGGGAATAGTTCAGATCCTCTGTCTCGTCGTGACTGTACTTTTCGAGAACAGCGTGATCCGTTATAACACCATCTTCACCAACAATAGCAGTGATCTTTGCGAGTATATCGGGAGTAATTTTGTTATAAGACATTTTGATAAATAGTGAGTGGTGAGAAATGGTGGAGTGCTCAAATCTGACTATTCATTGCTTACAACCACACTTGAGTGCCCAACCTTACCCTTCAACGGCGGGTCCATCTTTTTAAGGCAAACCCTGATCTTAATCACGAATGGAAATTCATTTTTTATCTTATCAAGGATGGATTGCGCTACAGTTTCGATCAGCTTACGCGTGATCTTCATTTCATCGCAGGCAATATTATATAGCTGTTCGTAATTTACTGTATTGCCTATTTCATCCTCATTCAGATTGCCCTGCGGTGCAAAACTCACCGATATGTCAACTATAAAACGGCTGCCCAAAACCCGTTCTTCGGCATAATAGCCGTGGTGGGCAAAAAACTCGGCGTCATTCAGATTTATCTCGATCATAGATCAAATGTATTAAAATAACAAATCCAATCTAAATACCTTTTGGTAGATTTGCCCCGACCAATTTATTAAATCATGCCAAAGACCGATCTATACGAATCGCCGGATTATTACCAGCTCGACGAACTGTTAACAGATGAACATAAACTGATACGCGCCACCGTACGCGACTGGGTAAAGCGCGAGGTAAGCCCGATTATAGAAGATTATGCCCAGCGTGCCGAATTCCCGAAACAACTATTAAAAGGTTTGGCTGAGATCGGCGCTTTCGGCCCTACTGTGCCGGTTGAGTATGGCGGCGCAGGCCTGGATTATATATCCTACGGCATCATTATGCAGGAAATCGAGCGTGGTGATTCGGGCATACGCTCTACTGCATCCGTACAAGGATCTTTGGTGATGTATCCCATCTATGCCTATGGTTCGGAGGAACAAAAACATAAATATCTGCCTAAACTGGCATCGGGTGAACTGATCGGCTGCTTTGGATTGACCGAACCTGATCATGGCTCAAATCCCGGCGGCATGACCACCAATTTTAAAGATGCCGGCGATCATTATATACTTAATGGTGCAAAAATGTGGATCTCTAACGCCCCGTTTGCAGACATCGCCATTGTTTGGGGCAGGAATGAACAAGGAAAAATACAGGGATTGATAGTAGAGCGCGGCATGGAGGGCTTTACCACACCAGAAACGCATAACAAATGGTCGCTGCGTGCATCAGCAACAGGTGAGCTCGTTTTTGATAATGTTAAAGTGCCAAAGGAAAATCTATTGCCAAATGTATCAGGGTTAAAAGGCCCGCTCGGTTGCCTGAACCAGGCACGCTACGGCATTGCCTGGGGAGCTTTAGGCGCGGCAATGGATTGCTATGATACTGCCCTGCGTTATGCTAAAGAACGCAAGCAATTTGGCAAACCGATTGCGGCTTTCCAGCTGCAGCAAAAAAAATTGGCCGAGATGATCACGGAAATAACCAAAGGCCAATTATTGGTTTGGCGTTTGGGTACTTTAAAAAATGAAAACCGCGCCACTGCCGCGCAAATCTCGATGGCCAAGCGTAACAGTGTGGAAACCGCCATTACCATTGCACGCGAGGCACGCCAGATACTTGGTGGCATGGGAATTACGGGAGAATATCCAATAATGCGACATTCTATGAACCTTGAGTCCGTAATTACGTATGAAGGTACACATGATATCCATTTACTAATAACAGGAATGGACATCACGGGCGAAGAGGCTTTTAAATAAGGATAAATCGATAACCTTGTTTGAAGTTAAATTTATTCGGAATAGCTATATTTGTTTGTTGTTTTAAAGTAAATGTACCCTAATTACGCTGGCAAGGCTTGTCATTTAACGTCAAGAAAAGCCATTTTTTGGCTATTTGTGGCTTTGTTGCCGCCTGCCCTTTTATTTTCCTGCAAAAAAGCTCCAAAACACACTTATAAGGATCAGGACTACTCTGATGAGTTTAAGGTCATCGTCGATCAAATGAATGCCCCTAAAGGTCATAATCATAGCATGGGATTTCTTGATTCCGGGTTTTATGCTATTAAAAACCCCACGCTAAACGACCGTTTCAGGTTTTACGGCTTTCATTTTGTGTATGAGAGAAGGGGAAAACATGATTCGCGCAAAGCGCTGCTTTATGCTGATAGCATGTACAATATCGCACTTAAAGGCGCCGATGAAAAATCATATGTTTCTAATTTTGCCGAGGCCAGTTTTGCAAAAGGCGATGCCTATTTTGACCTGCACCAATACACCGATGCTTATAAATGCCTTTACCAGGGTTATTTTATAGGTAAAAATTACTTCGATAACTCAGTCCTTGCCGAATACACCTACCGCATGGGCATGGTAATGTTCAGGCAGTCGAATTATAAAATGGCGGTTAGGTATTTTAAGGAAAGCTACCGGCAGAGTTTTGCTTATCGTAACGATTTCCGTGCATTTTATCAGCGCCAGGAATTGTTGAATGATATAGGCGAAGGTTATCAGCAGGATGGCCAGCTTGACAGTGCTAAAGTCTATTTCAATAAAACGCTTGCCTATATCGATCAAAATAACAACCGTTTTAATGTGCGCAGCGAATTGCTTGACATAGCACGGGCCGTAACTTACGGAGACCTGGGCTTAATTTACTATAAACAAAAACAGTATACTCTTGCAGAAAAATTTTTTAAAAAAAGTATTGCTATTAACCTGGTAAAAGGCAATGATACTCCTAATGCAGAGCTTGTTGAAATAAACCTTGGCCAGCAGTACCTTGATCTGCACCAGGACAAACCTTTCCTGAGCCTGATGAATAGTATGCAAAGCCAGTTTGCCACGGTAAAGAACACAGAGGCCCAAACCAACTGGAACAGGTTAATGAGCAGTTTTTATTCGCAAAGAAATGACTATGCCAATGCTTATAGATATTTCAACCAATACAGTACGCTGAAAGACTCGCTTGTACAGCAAACTATTTCACTAAAAGAAACTGACGTAAACCAGCAGCTCGCCAACTATGATAAGCAGGCGCAGATAGAAACGCTGCGCGGTAACAATAAGCTACAGCAAATTTACCTATACCTTGCCATAACCGGCGTTTCAATGGCTGTGATCATTATCTTCCTGATCTATCGTAACTGGAAACGGTCGCGCAATGACGTGGTGGTGGTAAGTGCGTTAAACAAACAGATCAACCGGCAAAAAACAGACCTGGAGACCACGCTCGGCGAACTTAAGCTAAACAACCAGGAAAAAGATCGCATATTACGTACTGTCGCGCACGATCTTCGCAACCCTATCGGCGGCATCGTGTCACTCACTAACGCCATGCTGGACGATGATTTTACCGAAGAGCAGAAATCACTGTTGAAATTAGTGAATGAGACTTCGCATAATTCGCTGGAACTCATTAACGAAATATTGGAAGCCACCAATGCGGCCGTAACAAACAGCAGTAAAGAGCCTGTTGATATCAACTCGCTGGTAAATAACAGCGTGGAGATTTTGAGCTTTAAAGCCGCCGAGAAGGATCAGCAGATCATTACTGAGCTCCTCGATCACCCTAAAAAGTTACACATCAGCCAGGAGAAAATATGGCGCGTTATCAGTAACCTCATCAGCAACGCTATAAAATTCAGTCCTAATAACGCCAATATTAAGGTGAAAGTGATGAATGGCGGCGATGAGGTAAAAATATCCGTATGCGACACAGGCATTGGTATCCCTGATAATATTAAAAACGAAGTGTTCAATATTTTTACCAATGCCAAGCGGCCGGGTACTGCAGGCGAAAAATCTTTCGGCCTTGGGCTCTCCATTTGTCAGCAGATAATGGAAAACCATAACGGAAAAATATGGTTTGAAAATAATACCGGCCCCGGCACCACATTTTACATCACTTTACCGGCTATATAGCTTATACGAATATTTTGTACCACTTTGGGTTGCTTAATAAGTATAAAGTAGCTAAAAACTTAATTTACAGTTCTTAAACGCCATTTTTTTAAGCCGAAAATAATTTAACTTACTGGTATGTTATTATATTTGAGGTATGGACATTATGAAAAGAACCTTATTCGTATTCCTTTTGCTGCCCTGCCTTGCCTTCGCTCAAACTGAACAGGCACTGGTACAAAGCGGCAATCAAAAAGCCGGGCGTAAAGATTATGATGGTGCTATAGCCGATTTTAACCAGGCGATCACCTTGAACGATAAAGATGCAAATGCTTACTTCTACCGGGCAAATGCATACAGCAACCTACACAACAACGATGCTGCCGTAAAAGATTTCACACAAACCCTTAGCATCAACCCGGGTTATACCAATGCGTACTTCTACCGTGGTAATGCTTATACCGCGTTAAAAGATTATACCAGCGCAATTGCCGATTTTAATAAGGCCATTGAGCAAAATCCCGGCAATGTAGACATATACCATTACCGCGCTAACGCTAAAAGCAACAATGGCGATGCAAGCGGCGCTGTGGCCGACTTCACCCATGCCATAGGGTTAGCGCCCAGGAATGCAGATCTGTACGAATACCGCGGTGTCGCAAAATCAAATATGGAAGACGACAAAGGCGCTATAGCCGATTACGACATGTCGGCAAGGTTGAAACCAGATAACGGCGACCTCTATTTTTACCGCGCCAATTCAAAAGGGAATATTAAGGATTATAGTGGTGCGATCGCAGATTATACCCTGGCAGTAAAATATAATCCGCAAAATGCTTACGCTTATTTCTATCGCGCCAATTGCTATTCGAATGCAAAAGAGTATAAATCGGCAATCGATGATTATAAAAGGGCTGTTGCTATCGATCCAAAAATTGAGAACCTGTATTTGTACCTGGGCAATACAATGATGAATGTGGGAGATGTTGACGGCGCTATTTCTTATTATGATCAGTCAATAGCAACTTCGCCAGATAATGCGCTGGGGTATTTATATCGTGGTAAAGCCAAAAGCAATGCTGAAGATAAACAGCCTGCTATGGATGATTATAATAAAGCCATCCAGATCGATCCAAAATTGGCAGATGCCTACCAATCGCGCGCTGACCTGGAAGGCGGTATGAAAAACTACAGCGCCGGTATGGCGGACGTAGATACTGCACTAAGGTTAGATCCAACAAATGGGTATTCTTTTTACGTACGTGGTAAGATCAAATCAAAGCTGAATGATTACCCAGGTGCGCTTGCCGATTTTAACAGCGCGGTTAACACCAATATTAAGGATGGCAACCTCTATATAGCACGCGCCAACCTAAAAATTGAAATGCGTGATTATGCCGGCGCTATGGATGATTTTAAGAAAGCGATTGCGATTGACCCTGCAAACGTAGCTGTTTACATGAACCGTGGTAATATCAACCTCAAATCAAGCGATTACCAGGCAGCGATACATGATTATACTAAGATCATCGAGATAAACCCTAAGAACCAGGAAGCATATATTAAATTGAGCGATGCGCTGATGGCCGCCAACCAATATATCAAGGCTATTGACATCATGAACAAGGCCATTACCATGCACCCGCGCAATGCAGGGTTTTATGTGGCTCGAGGAAAGGCAAAAACCGGCGCCGGCGATATAGGCGGGGCTATGGTAGATTTTGGCACTGCTATAAAGATAGATACTGCTTCGTCTGACGCTTATGCTAACCGCGGCAATACCAAAGCCCAAATGAGGGATTTTGATGGTGCTTTAAATGATTTCGACAAGGCGCTGAAAATAAACGAGGATAACTCGGAAGTATATTTTTACAGGGCCAATGTGAAAATGAGGATGCAAAACTTCCAGAGCGCGATTGATGATTACAACTCAGCTTTGTTTGTTGATATTGAGAACCTGAAAGTATACGCTTACCGTGGCCTGGCAGAAGCCGTAACCGGTGATACAGCCTCGATGAATGCCGATTTCAACGAAGCGATCAAGATCAATCCTAAAGATGCTACGACTTATATTAAACGCGCAGACGCAAAGATTTTCAGGAAAGATGTCGCAGGTGGCATGCACGATTTTGCTACCGCAATTGCGCTCGATCCCCAAAATTCTGAAGCTTATCTTCGCCGTGGTATAGCAAGAGTATATGATCAGGACCAGGCAGGCGGTTGCGCCGACTTGACCAGGGCAGTCTCCTTAGGTTCAAAAGAAGCCTTGGATGCACGAAAGCAGTATTGCCATTAGCAATTTGTAACTCACTTTCTTCGGGGCCTGTATTTATTCAATTTACGGTACAGGTATCCGCGCCGTGTATTGGCTTCGGCCAGTGAATGCTCATCGGAAAAATAACCGCCAAATATTTTAGGCACTGCAATACGCTGCGAGGAATAAATCCCCGAATTGCCGCTAAACAAATATGCAGTAAAACAAGCTATTAGAAAAAGTAGCGCGTATTCCCCGCCAAAAAGTTCTATTCCCATAAATGTGCAGGCCAGTGGCGTATTGGTTGCCCCGGCAAACACGGCTATAAATCCAAGTGCTGCAAACAAACTTACCGGGGCATTAAGCAATGCCGACAAAGTGTTACCAAGCGTCGCGCCAATATAAAATAACGGCGTCACCTCTCCCCCTTTAAATCCGGTCCCGAGTGTTATGGTAGTATAAATAGTTTTCCATAGCCAGCTCCAGGTATCCGCACCACCCAAATGAAACGCTGACGGAATGGTTATCGCGCCGGGATATTGCGCATCCACGCCAAGGCTCAGGTAATCCTGTTTGCCATTTACATAAGTCAGGCCAATAATGATCAACCCACCAACAACAGGGATCAGCCATCTAATACTGAACAGTTTTAGAAAAACTGCTTTGATCTCGTGCACCATCACCGCAAACAAATAGCTTGCTAACCCAAATGCAATTGAGGCCAGAATAACCTTGACCATCAGCAGCAGATCGATATGTAAATAGCCTGACAAGAAATAAGGAGTTTTTGGCAGGATATCGATGTGATAGGCAGTGTGATGTATTCCCCAGGCCGCCACGGTAATATCGCCAACAATACTTGCAACCAGTGCCGGTAAAAAAGCATCATATTTAATTCGCCCTATGGTGAGTACTTCCACAGCAAAAATAGCCCCGGTTACAGGCGTACCGAAAACAGCGCCAAAGCCGGCTCCTACGCCGGCCGTTAACAGCATACGTTTGTCCTGGTCATTCAATTTAAACCAATCAGCAAACATAGCTGCAATGCTGCCGCCTATTTGTACTGCTGTACCTTCGCGACCGGCTGAGCCTCCAAATAGGTGAGTAATAACCGTAGTGATCAGGATGATCGGCCCCATCCTTTTTGGGACGCCCCCGCCCGGCTGGTGTATTTCGTCAATAATAAGATTATTGCCTTTTTCAGAGGATTTGCCTATCCATTTGTAAATAAAATGAATTAATACGCCCGCTGCGGGCAACAGGAATAATAACCAGGTATGCGCAAAACGGAAATGAATAACCGCAGTAAGCAGCCAAAGGAACAAAGCTACCATACTGCCGGCCACAATGCCAACTGGAATAGTGAGCAAGGTCCAGCGGATAATATATTTCAGGATTGCAAAGCGTTTGGCTTGTCTGTTCAAAGTGGAGCGTAATGAGTTGTATCTTTTCACCTGCAAAATAGTTGTGCTTCAAGTTTTGATCTTAAAGCGGGTTTGCAGGCGCCATCAGCAATCGCGGTTTTTAAAAGGAAGACACCATTTCCTGCTGCCAATATACAAAATAAAAAAGAGACGCAAAAATATTGCGCCTCCCCTATTATCACTATAAAAAAAACTAAACTAACTCATGCAGATCTTTTGGTGCTCACTTCCAATGCAGCGCCGTATACGGCTGTCAGGATATCTTTTAACGGAACCTCACCTGAAAGATCATGATCGATATGGCTGAATAATACTTGTTTTGACGGATCGATAACATAAGTCGCTATCAATGGCACATTCGCGTCGATACCCGAAAAAGTGTTCCAGGTTGGATTATCATCTGAATAGATCCTGAACTTTTTAGCTATTTCGTTATTGGTATCATGATAAAAATTCAATGAAAGGCTGTTTTCCCATGCCAGTTTTTGCAGGCTGTCGTGTTTATCGGCATTGATGACAAGCAGGTTACCGCCATTTGCTTTTATCTCAGCATTAATGGCATTTAACTGTTTTAATTGTTCAGATCCCGCATTTTTCCAGTGGTGCGAGTAAAAGCTGATCACTAACGGCTTATTCAACAAGCTCCGCAGCAAAACGGGCCCGTGTGTTTCGGCGCCATTGTAAAATTGCTGCCAGCGGTCGTAGGTATTTGTTAAGTTGAAAGCCGGCACATAGTTTCCGGCCTTAACCGGGTTTAGTGGCTTGTAATTTCTCTTTCCGAATTCCAGTTCAGGTACTATCTCTATCAGTTCAAAATAAGGGTATTTAGTATTTGTGGTATTAAGCATGGCATTTCAGTGTTTGTGGTGAATGATCAATTATTTATAAAGCGAAATAGCTTCAACAACAACTGCACATGCTGTAAATGGCGCGGTATTTACCTGGCAGGTTTTCGGCTTGGGTTTGATGATATTGTTTCATTCGCTATTATGAGATCAGTTAAAGTTCAAGAAAATGGAAGAGGGAAGTTTGTTGGGAAATGTGGATTAACAACACATACACATCATCCTGTTACAGCATTCGCTTAACAGGTAGCAGGCGCTAATGATGGATGTTTGTTGTTTCATTTCGAGTATCTACAATGCAAATATACTATAATGCCTATAATATTAGTAGTATATTTTTTAATAATTTATATTTCTTTAATTATCAGGCAATTAAAATTATTTTAAGAGGATCTTACCAGCTGCATATACATAACAACCTGCACAAAAACCTGCAAGCGATTCCAATGCAGCGAAGCAGCAAAGCACCACAGTAAGGATGTCTGCGAATACGGCAAACTGGAAAATACTTAATAGAAGAATAATAGCCGTAAACACCAATCCCATTGCTGCGGCAAAGCGCTTGGGGGCGCGGTCGACGGGCTTTGCTTTTATTTTCAGTTGTTTGATTACTGCATCGCTGAGGAAAGCCAGTAAGCTGAATTTTCCCAGGTTAAAAGTGCGCAGCAGAAAATCGACTACAAGGAACGCCATAATAAGCCAAAGACCCGTAAAAAGATAAACGATAGCCAGCACCAGCACAAAAAAAGCAATTATGCGGACTTTATTTTCGTTGATCTGTACAAAATCGACCGGGCATTCCATTTAAGAAAAAGATATAGTTTTTTGAAGCGATATAAACTTACGAAGTTTTAAAACGGCGAGGCCCTCAATGAGACCGCTAAAAAACAAATAATTGCCGAATTAAACTTCGTAAGTTCTATTATGACGATTTTGATTGAATAGAAAAATTACTTATTCGGCTGAGGGGTCATTCGCAGATAAGGTTTTATCTGGGTAAAGCCTTTCGGGAATTTTGCCGGGATATCTTCTGTTTTAATAGCCGGAACTACCACTACATCCTCGCCTTCTTTCCAGTCGGCAGGTGTGGCAACGCTGTAGTTGGCGGTCAATTGCAGAGAATCGATCACCCTTAAAATTTCCTGGAAATTTCTGCCGGTTGAAGCAGGGTAAGTGATGGTCAGCTTTATTTTTTTATCCGGACCGATGATAAACAGCGACCTAACGGTAGCGGTAAGCGAAGCATTTGGGTGAATCATATCATAAGCCTCCGCAATTTTGCGGTCCTGATCCCCTATTATCGGGAAGTTTACCTCAACATCCTGTGTTTCGTTGATGTCGCTGATCCAGCCTTTGTGCGATTCAACAGAATCAACGCTAAGCGCAATCACTTTTACATTGCGTTTTGCGAATTCGTCTTTTAATGAAGCGGTTTTGCCCAGTTCGGTGGTACAAACCGGTGTATAATCGGCAGGGTGCGAAAATAATACGCCCCAGCTATCGCCTAAATATTCGTAAAAATCGATCTCGCCCTGCGAGGTTTGTGCTTTAAAGTTTGGTGCATCGTCACCCAGTCGTAAGCTCATGATATGTTATTTTTTGATTTTGGTTTAATTATGCGACGAATTAATGATCGTCATCGATAGGCAAATGTAGCGTTTTTTACAAACAACTATAATATCTACCTAAATAATAGAATATTTGACGCTTAACTGAAAAACGTGTTATCAGACTTACGAAGTTTTAAAACTTCGTAAGTCATTGTACGTTCTAAAAATTATTGAATGGTCTCATGCTTCATAATCTTGATCACCACCAATTTTGATGTTGGCGTATTGCTGCCTATATACAAAGCAATTATCTGGTTTGTTCTGTTCTTTTAGCTTGAATTATGGTATAATTTATTCACAATGGGCGCGAAACCGCTTGGATTTAGCGTATTTTTGAGACGAGATGAAGATCAATATATTGGCGTTTGGCATAGCAAAGGATATTTTCGGAGGACCGTCCGTGAGCGTGGAGTTGGGCAATGATGCTAATGTTTCCAACCTGAAATATGCGCTGGAAAAGGAATATCCAAAATTGAAGCAACTGGCATCGTACATGATAGCGGTGAACAATGAATATGCCCTTCCGGGCGATGGGATTCATTCAAATGATGAGATCGCGATCATTCCGCCGGTGAGCGGGGGGTAATATTTACGATAGCCAAACTTACGAAGTTTCTAAAACTTCGTAAGTTCTTATCTGATTGAAAATGCAAACCCAAATAAAAATATCCAACCAGCCACTCGATATACAAACCTGTATCGACTGGGTAATGTCGCCGGAATCAGGCGGAATAGATGTTTTTATTGGTACTGTACGTAATACAACCAAAGGAAAAGCCGTGTTACGGCTGGAATTTGAGACTTATGAGAAAATGGCAGTGACCGAAATGGATAAAATCGCCGCGCAGGCAGGTGAAAAGTGGCCCGTGCAAAAGCTCATTGTACACCATCGTACCGGCATATTGAAAGTTGGCGAAGCTGCTGTGGTTATTGCCGTTTCGGCTGTGCATCGTGCTGCTGCTTTTGAGGCCTGCCGTTATATGATCGACACCCTGAAACAAACCGTGCCTATCTGGAAAAAAGAAGTGTTTGAGGATGGCGGGGTTTGGGTAGCAGCGCACCCATAATTATTGAATTAGTGATTGAGTGAATTATTGAATGCCTGGTTGGCGTTTATTAATCCTTACTATTCTTAAACCATTCCTGTAAGCCGCCTTCTAATGAAAACACTTTAGCTTCGGGATGAGCTTTTTTTAGCATTTTTACGGCTTCGGCGCTGCGTTTGCCGGATGAACAGTAGAGCACTTTAGGTTTTCCGTTGAGGATATAATCAAGGTTACCCTCCAATTCATCAGCCTCAATATGTTCACCGCCGATATCTATTTCGTCGCGCTCCTGGTCGGTGCGGATATCGAGTAATTCCAACGTATTATTTTCGAGGCCTTTTTTCACTTCGCTAACTGCCATAGTTGGGTTATCAACAGTTGGAATTACTGCCGTAATATTTGTCCTGGTCTGGTTTCCCAATTTAATAATGCGGCTTTGCAGCGTTTCCGCATCGAACAACAAAACCTTACCGGCAAGCACGTCGCCGGTTTTTGTAACCAGTTTAATCACTTCATTGGCTTGCATACAACCGATAATACCGGCAAGCGTTGGGATAACACCGCCTTCGTTACAATTGGGTATCATCGCAGCGTTAACCTGTGGGTACAGATCACGGTAATTGGATGATTGACTGCCATTTGTGTTTTTCACATTCCATACAGCCAACTGGCCTTCGTACTGATATATTGCGCCATAAACCAAAGGCTTTCCGGCTAAAACACAGGCATCATTTAAAAGGTAACGGGTTTCGAAATTATCTGTGCAATCTACAACCAC